>JALFUQ010000092.1 GCA_022784505.1 Bacillota bacterium | reverse complement strand
GAGGGTACCCTCGACAGCGACATCCCCATCCCGGCATACACCGACCTTGTCGAGAGAGTCCACCGCTGGGGCGCAAAGATCTGCCTCCAGATGACCCCGGGCACCGGCCGCAACGGCTACCCCAACGAGTTTGGCGACAAGCTCATCTCCTCCTGCGAGCAGCCCACCTTCTTCAAGCCCGATGTACTCACCCGTGGGATGACAAAGCAGGAGATCAAGGATCTCCAGGAGACCTTCAAGTACGCAGCAGGCGTTGCCCGCGACGCAGGCTTTGACGCTATCGAGATCCACGCCCACGCAGGCTACCTCATCGACCAGTTCATGTCCAAGGTGTTCAACCACCGCACCGATGAGTACGGCGGCTCTGCCGAGAACCGCACCCGCTTTGCCCGCGAGATGGTCGAGGCCGTCCGCTCCGTAGTCGGCCCGGACATGCCTATCCTGTTCCGCATCGCTCTTGACCACGGCTGGGAAGGCGGCCGTACCTTTGAAGAGTCCAAGGAGCTCGTCGAGTGGCTTCAGAAGTGCAGCATCGACGCATTTGACGTTGACGCAGGCTCCTACGAGCGCCTTGACTACATCTTCCCGCCCTCTTACCAGGGTCCTGCCTGCATGAGCTATGTCTGTGACTTTGCAAGAGAGAATATCTCCAAGCCCATCCTTAATGGCGGCACTCATGACCCCGACACCGCACTTGATCTTATAACCTCCGGCAAGGCAGACTTCGCCATCCTCGGCCGTGCGCTCATCGCCGATCCCGATATCCCCAACAAGCTGCTTGCAGGCCACCGCGAGGATGTGCGTCCCTGCCTGCGCTGCAACGAGGACTGCATCGGCCGTATCTGGAACCGCCGTACCAAGATATCCTGCTCTGTCAACACCCAGGTAGGCGAGGAGAGAGCGTTCAAGATCGAAAAGACCAACGACCCCAAGAACATCGTTATCATCGGTGCAGGCCCCTCCGGCCTTGAAGCTGCCCGTGTTGCCGCACTCAAGGGTCACAAGGTCACCATATACGAAAAGGACGGCCACCTTGGCGGCACTGCCCGTGTCATTGCGACATCTTCGTTTAAAAACTACATCCGCGCCCTATTCGAGTACTATGCAGTACAGATGGATAAGCTCGGCGTCGAGATCCACCTGAACACCGAGATCAAGGCCGACGACCCCGTCCTCGAGGCTGCCGACTGGATCTTTGTCAGCACCGGCACCGTTCCCGTGTGCCCGCCGATCCCCGGTCTTGACGGCAAGAACGTTTTCAATATGTACGAGGTACATAAGGATCACGGCCTTGTCAAGGGCGACAACATCGTCATCTGCGGCGGCGGCGAGTCCGGCTGCGACGGCGGCTATGAGCTGGCGCTCGACTACGGCAAGAACGTCACCATCGTTGAGATGGCAGACATCATGGCAAAGGACGCAATGTTCATCAACCGCGACTGCATCTGCGCAAAGATGACCAAGCTCGGCGTTCGCCTGATGACCAAGACCAAGGTGCTCAGCGTCGACGAAAACGGCGTCACCGTTGAGAAGGAAGACGGCAGCACCGAGTATCTCCCCGCAGACACCGTCATCAACGCTCTCGGCATGAAGCCCAGAACAGAGCTTGTTGACGCACTCAAGGCAAAGTACTACACCAAGACCATCGCCATGGGCGACAGCGTGAAGATGGGCAAGATAGGCACTGCGGTACGCAGCGGCTTCTTTGCGGCAATGAGCATCGATCGCTGAATATGAAACTGTTGTCCATGCCGGCTTCCGGCATGGGCAAATCAAAAGAAAGGAGCAGAAATCGTTATGAGAGATCTCATCCCTTATGAATTAGAGTACCTTTTCTCCTACGCAGCAGACTGCGACCCCAATTTTGAAGTCTACGACCCCTCGATCTTCGGCGGCTTCCGCCTTACAGGCTACATCGTAGGCGGCTGGGTAAAGGGCGACAAGATAAACGGCAAGCTCAAGCCCTTCGGCGGCGACTGGTGCCACGGCACACCCAACGGCACGCAGAATGTCAATGTCCGCGCAACCATCGAGACCGATGACGGTGCAAAGATCTACATGCCCTATCAGGGCAGAAACGACATCGGCGGCTACGAGGATGTTCTTAAATATAAGAAGTTTATCTTCCCCGAGCAGGTGCGCAATGCGATACATTATCAGCTCGAGACCGACGATCCCCGCTACGAATGGCTCAATCACACCTTCTGCATCGGCTTCGGCGTTGCAAAATTCACCGACCCCGTTGTAGTGCGCTACGATGTTTACGCCGTTCGCACCAAGAAGTGAGAAAGGAGATAAAACATGGCTAACGATTTGAACAAGACCCGTATCGACCATCTTTTTTCCGCTGATATCGACCTTGAGTGCTGGGGCTTTTACCCCTCTGTCGGCGGCGGTGTTCGTGTAAACTCCGTTCCCAAGTCCGGCGAAGTGTTCACCCGGACCGAGGTCATCGGCGAGGTTGTCCCCGGCGGCGAGGTCACGCAGCTTCTGCGCTACAACGGCGTTTTTGAGCTCGACGGCCGCATAACATTAAAGCTCAATGACGGCACTCTGGTCTATGTGCCCTACACCGGCAAGGCCGATTTCTGCACTGTCGACGAGATAAAGGAGTTTGCAGCAGGTAATATCGAAAAGGGCGTTGATGTCTATTTTGCAAGCCCCATCGAGTCAACAGACCCCAAGCTCGACAAGATGTTCGTTTTTGCAGTCGGCAAGCTCGATAACGCAAAGAAGCCCGGCAAGCTCATGCTCGACATTTACGAGTATGAGTGCCTGCCCCTGTAAAGCAAAGGAGGTACAATATGTTTGATCTTCATGGCAGAGTAGCAGTCATCACCGGCGCATCTAGCGGCCTTGGCCGTCAGTTTGCGCTCGCACTGGCAGGTCAGGGCGCAGATATCGTCCTGCTTGCACGCCGCATGGAAAAGCTCAATGCGGTCGCACAGGAGGTAAGGGCAAAGGGTGTTAAGTGCCTGCCCGTCAAGTGCGACATCTGCGAGCTTGACGATATAAAGGCAGCCGTCAAGGCCACTATCGACGAGTTCGGCAAGGTCGATATCCTCGTCAACAATGCAGGCGGCGGCCCGTTCTATCCCATCACCGAGACTCCCGATGATTTCTGGCAGCACGGTCTTGACCTTGAGCTTACGGGCGTGTTCCGCTGCATCCGCGAGTTCGGCAAGGAAATGATCAAAGCCGGCTACGGCCGCATCATCAATAACGCATCTCTGTTCGGCCGCATCGGCACGGGCGAGATCGCCATCTCCAACTACTGTGCAGTCAAGGGCGGCGTTGTAAACCTCACTCGCGAGGTCGCCTGCGAGCTTTGCAAGCACGGCATCACCTGCAACTGCGTGTGCCCGGGCTTCTTCCCCTCGGAATCCAACAGCCCCGAGGCAATGGAAATGCTCGGACCGTGGATAAATTCTCGCGTGCCCATGGGCAGAGCCGGCGTTGACGGCGAGCTGGACAGCACGATAATTTATCTGGCAGCGGACGAGTCGTCGTATGTAAACGGCGCGATCGTCTCCTGCGACGGCGGCTGGACATGCTGCTGATAACAAATTAAATTCAGAAAGGATATAATCATGGATCTTAAGCTTAAAGATAAAGTCGTTCTCATTAACGGCGCAACCGGCGGCATCGGCAGAGCAGCGTGCTTTGCACTCAAGGCAGAGGGCGCAAAGATAGCCCTCTCCGGCCGTGACGCAGATAAGGTCGCAAAGCTCGCAGCTGAGCTCGAGCTCGGCCCCGACAGACTGTGGACAAACGTTGCCGATGTAACTTGCGAGGAGCAGGTCAAGGCATTCGTTGACGGCGCACTCGCTCACTTCGGCCACATCGACTCCGTCGTTCCCAACGCCGGCTACGAAGGCAAGTGGGAGTTTAATAATCAGATGAGCAAGGAAAACTTTGAAAAGGTCTTCAGCGTCAATGTCCTTGGTGTGATGTACATGCTCAAGTACGGCGGCGATGTCCTTGCAAAGCAGGGTCACGGCTCCATCGTCATCACCTCGTCCATTGGCGGCGTTGTCGGCAGCCCCGGCATGGCCATCTACTGCGCATCCAAGCATGCAGTCCAGGGACTTATGAAGTCCGCTGCCCGTGAGCTCGGCCCCCAGGGCGTCAATGTCAACAGCGTTAACCCCGACGGTGTCGATACCAACATGCTCGCTCGCATCGGCGAAAACGCACTTGGCGACGCGATGAGCCCCGAGGAGCGCTACGCAGCTCTCGTTTCCGGCACCTACGATAAGCGCGCCGCGACTCCCGAAGAGGTCGCATACCTCATCCTGTACTACATCTCCCCGTGGGCATCCCACATCTTCGGCACCAAGACTGTTATCGACGGTGCAAACGGCGACGGCGAGACCGTAAGACCGTAATTATCCGTATACATTTCTCCTTTCAGATCAGATGTAATTTTCTCAGATCCACCCTCCCCAAACCGAGGGGCACTTCCACCCCTCAAACGCCGTCGGGTGCATACGTCGGCAGTAATCCCCTAAAAGCGTACCGGCATCGATTTTCGATGCCGGTATGTTTTTGTTTCTTTTTGGCGATAGCTGTTGTATAATGGCGGCATAGACAAAAAAGGAGAGAGCAAAATGACATACAAGGAAGTGCTGGAGCAGGCACGAAAGAACATTGCCCCTAATTGCAAGGCATGCCCCGAATGCAACGGCCTCGGCTGCGGGAACACGATACCCGGCCCCGGCTCAAAGGCTCCGGGCAACGGCGCGAACGACAACTGGAAGGCATGGCGGCCGTATAAGCTTAACATGAATACCATGGTGCCCAATACGCCGGTCGACACCGGCATCGAGCTTTTCGGCAGGCGCATAGAGCTGCCGCTGCTGACCGGCCCCATCGGCTCGCTTCGTGCGCAGTTCCACCCTGAGGACGATATCCGTGACTACAACCGAAAGTGTATCGAGGCATGCAGGGAAGAGGGCGTGTACCAGTGCTTCGGCGACGGCCTGTTTGACGGTGTGACCGAGGATGCAGCCGAGGCGAGCAAGAACTCCGGCGGTATCGGCATCCCTATATTAAACCCCTTCTCGCAG
The DNA here is from genome assembly GCA_022784505.1 of Bacillota bacterium. Classification (GTDB taxonomy): domain Bacteria; phylum Bacillota; class Clostridia; order Oscillospirales; family Oscillospiraceae; genus F23-B02. The sequence continues at coordinate 8,054 of JALFUQ010000092.1, read as the reverse complement.
GAGGAGATACTCAAAAAGATAGAGCTGTGCAAGACCGGTGACCCCGTCGCGATGGGCATAGTCATTGACAGCGCAGGGCTTCCGCACCTTAAAAGCAGACCCGACGCGGGCACGAAAACGCCCGAGCAGATACGCGAGCTCAGAGCCGCCGTTGACTGCCCGTTTATCGTGAAGGGCGTGCTGAACACCAAGTGCGCAGAGCTTGCGGTCGATGCCGGAGCTGATGCGATCATCGTATCAAACCACGGCGGCAGGGTACTCCCAGGTGCGCCCGCAACGGCGGAGGTGCTGCCGGAGATAGTTGAGGCTGTCGGCGGCAAGGCCAAGATCATTGTCGACGGCGGAATACGCTCCGGCTACGATATCTTCAAAGCCATTGCCCTCGGCGCAGACGCGGTCATGATTTGCCGCCCCGTGCTCGTGAGCTACTACGGCGGCGGCACGGAAGGCATAAGAGTTTACATCCAAAAGCTCAAGGACGAGTTCTCCGACGCAATGTATATGTGCGGTGCCCGCAAGGTGTCCGACATAGACGGCAACATGATAAGACTCACAAAATAAAAAAAGAAGCAGTCAATTGACTGCTTCTTTTCATTTATGCTGAGTATATTATGCGTTCTTTGTCTTTGCCTGCTTGCTCAGGGTCTTGACACCCTCGACAACGAGGTCGATAGCAAGGATGATAAGCAGAACAGCGATGACACCACGGACGATGCCCCAAGTTACGTCAGTGCCGGAGGTAATGAGGCCAACCTGAGTGATGATGGTGAATACCAGAGAGGTCAGAGTTACGAGAAGCATGAAGACCATCGGGATGATGAACATCTTGTTGTTTCTGCCGATCTTGCCGAGCCATGCAGCAACTGCGAGCAGACCAAGAGCTGCAAGCAGCTGGTTTGCAGCGCCGAACAGAGCCCAGATCTTTGCGTAGCCGGTCATACCAAGTGCGATGCCGATAACAACAGTGATAGCGGTGGCAACGTACGGATTGGTGAGGGCCTTGCGTGCGCCGGTCAGATTCTTGGGATCTTCACCGGGCTTTACCCAGAATTCCTGGAACATGTAACGAGCCAGACGGGTCGCGGTATCAAGAGAGGTCAGGCAGAATGCCGAAACTGCAAGGATGAGCAGGGAGTAGGTGATGGACTGTGCACCCGAGCCGAACAGCTCGCCGAGCATTGCGGAAAGGCCGCCTGCGAAAACTGCGGTAGGAACAACGGTAGTGCCGTCTGCGTAATCCTTCCAGATGTATGCAACAGCACACAGGGAGATGATAGCCAGAGCGGACTCGATGAGCATGCCGCCGTAAGCGATGGGCTGTGCGTCCTGCTCACGGTTGAGCTGCTTTGCAGTGGTACCGGAACCAACGAGGGAGTGGAAGCCGGAGATTGCGCCGCATGCGATGGTGACAAACAGAGCAGGGAACAGGTAGCCAAGAGAGGAACCGGTCGGTGCAAGAGTGTCTTTGAAGCCGGTGAATGCGGGCATTGTGTCGATGCTCGGATGGCAGCCGACGATGCCGACAACTGCGAGGATCATCATGCCGTAGAGCAGGAAGGAGCTGAGGTAGTCACGAGGCTGGAGAAGGATCCAGACAGGAGTGACGGAAGCAATGAGTATGTAAATGCCGCAGATGATCATCCAGGTCTCATAGCTGAGGTACAGCGGATGCCACTTAAGGCCGATGACCATTGCAACAGCAATGAGGGCAACGCCGATGATGGTTGAAACGCCAAGGGGAGCGTTTCTGCGGTATACGAAGAAGCCGAAGAAGATAGCCAGAACGATGAAGAAGATGGAGATCATCGCGGTGCTGGCGTTTGCTGCGCTTGCTGCATAGTCGACTGCACCGTTTTCAAGGAAGGTTGCCTTGAAGGTATTAGCAACGATAGAAGCAAATGCTGCAACAACGAGGAGGAGGGTCAGGTAAGCGAAAATGAGGAACAGACGCTTTGCCTTGAGACCGATACTATCTTCGATAACGGTACCGATAGACTTGCCCTTGTTGCGGACGGATGCGAACAGAGAGCCAAAGTCATGTACGCCGCCGAAGAAGATACCGCCGATGAGGACCCACAGTGCAACGGGAACCCAGCCGAAGACAGCAGCCTGGATAGGTCCGTTAATGGGGCCTGCGCCGGCGATGGAGGAGAAGTGGTGACCCATGAGCACGGGAGCTTTTGCGGGCACATAGTCAACACCGTCTTCCATGGTGTGAGCGGGAGTGACATTATTGGGATCTACTCCCCATTTCTTGGACAGCCATCCGCCGTAGAAGATGTAACCTACAACGAGAATGGCGATGCTGATGATAAGTAATACAGCAGCATTCATTTGGTTTTTCCCCTTTCAAAAAATTGTTTATAAATAAAAATTTATTTAAACAACAAACTATTGTTAAAAAGCTTCTTGCGCTTGCCGCCCTTGCCGAGCAGCACCTTGTCGAGAAGCTGAGCCGTGCAGCGGCCGCTTGCGTTAGCGGAGGTCTTGTTTGTGGAAAGCTCGATAACGCCGGTGTGGAAATCCATCCAGCCGTAGTAGGAAAGGCGGAAGCTCTTGTATATCCTTGTGCGCTTGAGAGCCTTCACGGCATCGGCATCTGCGGTGTCGCAGATAAACAGCGCCGTGATGTACGAGCACATGTGACCGGCCTTGGGCTCGATGTGCGACATGCCTTCGTTGTAGGCATAGTCGCGGCACTTGGTGAAGATATCCTTCGTCAGATGCGGAACGGAGAAGATGTAGACATACTCGTTGCTGTCTGCCTCCCAAAGCTTTGCGGCCTTGACGAGGACATACTTCTCGGAGTGAACATACAGGAAGCAGGTGGCTGCAAGCTCGGTATCTTCTTCGTCGAAGCGCTCGACATCAAAATAGGCCGAGTAGCTGTCACACAGCTTGTCAATGGCTTCAAGACGGGTCATCAGGCATATCCTCCGATCGGCTGAATGTTAAAGAGAAGTAAAGTTGGAATGGATATTGTTAATTTTTATCCAAACTTGTTCACAGTATATACCTAATTACCGTGAAAATCAAGTGTTTGTCCACAGTTTTGACATAAAATTTTGTCATATTAAACAACACCAACAGTAATTTTGCACTAAAAGTGTTAACACACCAAGAACAAGTGTCCTTATGCAGTCAAAGTCCTTTCGCAGGCGGAAATTTGTCCGCTCGGGAAAGAAAAAAGACTTGCATCCAACCGGATGCAAGTCTTTTAAATTATCAGTCTTCGCCGTTCCAGAGACAGCTTTTCATATCCACTCTGCCGTCGGGGAGGAACGGCACGCCCTCCGCTTCAAGGAGCGCACGCCTTATCTCGGGGTGGCCGCCGTCGGCTATCGAGCCGTCGGCCTTGACGACCCGCTGCCACGGCAAACCCTCGGGGCAATAGCGCATTGCCCGGCCAACGAGCCTTGCGCCCCGCGGTCTGCCGAGTATCCACGCTATCTGCCCATATGACACGACATTTCCGCACGGAATCTTTTCGACTATCGAATACACCTGCTCGTTAAACGGCGTCATATTGCTTCTATCTCCTTTAGCGTGAGGTCACGGCCGCTGAGAGGGTTTAGCTTCTTGCCGCCGCACTCGGGGCAGACGAGGTTATCCAGATCCGCAATAAACTCCGCTCCGCAGTCAAGGCAGCCTGCCATGCCGGGCAGCACTTCGACTACAAATTCGGTGTTCTCATACGGTGTGCCGTCCGAGACAGCGATCCAGCAGTCGCTTAAAAAGTGGGGCACAACGCCCGAGAGCGTGCCGACCTCGACGGTTATCTTTTTTACGCCCTCAAGCTCCTCATCTTTGGCAATACCGTCGACCATTTTAAGGAGCGCATCGCAAATACCAAGCTCGTGCATTACTTCGTGACGGCCTTCTTTACGATGTTGCCGCTGCGCTTTACAAGACCTTCGGCGACCTTTATGGGCAGGGTCTCAAATGTGCCTGCGTGTATCTTGCGCACCTTTTTGAGCTTGATGGCATCAAACTTGCACTTTGTCGTGCACAGACCGCAACCGATGCACAGATACTCGTCGACCTTAGTTGCGCCGCAGCCGAGGCAGCGAGCCGTCTCCTTGCGCACCTGCTCCTGCGTGAAGGTGACGCGCTCATCGGAGAAGGTCTTGGCCTTTGCAGCGTTGTAGCCGTGCATCTGGCGCTTTTCGCAATCAAAACCGCCTATACCGATAAGAGCATGCTCCTTGTCAAGGGCAATGTAGTGTCTGCGGTCACGACCCATGGTGAGCGTCTGACCGGGGTGTACATAGCGGTGCAGGGAAATGGCGGCCTCCTTGCCTGCAGCGATAGCATCAATGGCAAACTTGGGGCCGGTGTAGACATCGCCGCCGACGAAGATATCCGGCTGAGCGGTCTGGTATGTAAGAGCGTCTGCAACTGCCGTGCCGCGCTTCGTGGTCTCGAGCGCACCCACATCGAGCGTACCCCAGTCGACCTGCTGACCGACGGCAGCTATGACCGCATCTACCTTTATGGTCTCAAACTTGCCTGTGCCGATGGGCTTTCTGCGACCCTTTTCGTCGGGCTCGCCAAGCTCCATGACCTCACACTTGACGGAAGTGACCTTGCCGTCCCTGCCGACTATCTCGACCGGTGCGCACAGGAACTTGAAGCTCACGCCCTCAGCCTTGGCTTCTGCCACTTCCTCGGGGTCTGCGGGCATTTCTTCTTCGCCTCTGCGGTAGATGACGGTCGCCTTTGCGCCGAGGCGCACTGCGGTGCGGCATACATCCATTGCGACATTGCCGCCTCCGATGACCGCAACGGACTTGCCGATGGCGGGCTCTGCGCCGAGATTGACCTCACGCAGGAAGTCAACGCCGCCGAACACTCCGTCAAGCTCCTCACCCGGGATGCCGAGCGGGGCGGACTTCTGAGCGCCGATGGCAAGATAAAAGCCCTTGTAGCCCTCGGCTCTCAACTGCTCAATGGTGACATCTTTGCCGACTTCAACGCCGCATTTAAACTCAACGCCCATGGCCTTGAGAATGTCTATCTCGGCATTGAGCACATCCTTTTCAAGACGGAAGCTCGGGATGCCGAGCGTGAGCATGCCGCCGGGGACGGGGTTGCGGTCGAACACTGTCACAGGGTAGCCCTTGTTTGCAAGGTAATAAGCGCAGCTCATGCCCGCAGGACCTGCGCCGATGACTGCGATCTTCTCGGTGTAGGGGCGGCCTATCTGGTTGACCATCTTGGGAACAAAGCGGGTGCTTTCGTGAAGGTCGTGGTCGGCGATAAAGCGCTTGACCTCGTCGATGGCGACGGCCTCGTCGATGCTCGCTCTTGTACACTCGGCTTCGCAGCGCTTGTTGCAGATACGGCCGCAGACGGCAGGGAAGGGGTTCTCGGTCTTGATTAGCTCGAGAGCCTCCGTATACCTGCCCTGTGCCGCCAGCTTCAGGTAGCCCTGAACTGGGATGTGCGCCGGACATGCGACCTTGCAGGGCGCCGTGCCCGAGGGCAGGACATCCTCACGGTTTTCACGGTAATCGGGGTTGAACGCCTTTTTGAAGAACACGGTGTCGGTTATCTTTACATACTCCGGCGTTGTGGTATCATTCGTACAGCCGAGCTTCTGGCCGAGCTTGAGAGCATTGCCCGGGCAGACCTCAACGCACTGTGCACAGGCAACGCACTTGGCTTCGTCTACGGTTGCAACATAGTTTGAGCGAATCGCGTCACGCGCGCCGAACATCATGCCCGCACGCAGACCGAAGCATGCGCATGCGCAGCAGTTGCAGATAGCGGCGCTGTCACCGGCTTCCTCAATATTGGGAATGTCGTGCATGAGGCCGTTTTCCTCGGCACGCTTTATGATCTCCAGCGCTTCCTCGCGGGTGATCTCGCGTGCTCTGCCGGAGCGGATGTAGTGCTCTGCGCCCTTGCCCATCTGGATACACATGTCCTCATCGAGGTGGCCGCAGCCGTCGCCGAGACTGGTGCGGGAGGCTCGGCAGGAGCAGGGGGAGACGGAGAACTTGTCGTACTTATTTAAATAGTAGGAAAGCTTCTCAAACTCGTCGGCATCGGGGTTATCGGCAATTGCACTCTCGCAGGGGATAACACGCATAAGACCGTAGCCCGCCGGAAGAATGGGACCCATGGTCTGCATGCGAAGTCTTGTATACTCCTCAAATGCACGGCCAACCTCGGGGTGAGCGTCCATGAGCTCCTTGTTGTTGACCATCATTTCGAGGATGCCGGGGGCAAATATCTGCATAAAGTAGACATCCTGACCGGCCTCGGCACTGTAGGTGCGGCGGAATACGCCGTAGTAGACGAGATTGTCCAACAGCGGCATTATCTCATCGACCGTTTTGCCGACCTTCTTTGCAAGATAACCTGCGGTGCGTTCCTTGCGCAGGCCTGCGGCGATGGCGATATCCGCTTCATCGTCGCTTACGATGTTCGCCATCGAGTAATACTCGGGTGCGTTTTCGTCGATCTTGTTGACAACGCCGGATATACCGCCGATTATCTTTGCAAGCTTGACGATCTTGGGTCTTAGTTTTGCCATAATCATTTCTCCTCACATTTATTTTAAAGTTTTTGTGACCTATATTCTTCAAGCTGAGACTGCATGCATGCAGTGATCTTGCTGACGGCCGCCTCGGCATCGCCGGCTTCGATGCAGTCGATGAAGCCGGCAAGGTCATTGAGCACTGCGGTCGTGCCTGTCGAGCGGATGTATCGCTCGGTCAAAAACAGCGCTCCCTCCTCAACGACGGTGCGGTACGTCCATCAAAATCCGACAACATGCTGAAATACCACGAAATTTTGTTTGCTGCCATTGGCCGATTCAGCCGAAATTGCTTTTTAATACCAAGTGATTGAACCAACTGTATTACACAATCTCAAATTTGTCAATACACAAGTGAAGGAGAAGAGGATGGGACGGAAAAACTGAACCATGTTTTGCTAGAGACTGATTTGTTAATTTTCGCACATTAATGGGAAATGTGTGTTGCCCACAGGAGAATAAAGTGTTATAATACACCTTGGCTAATAATAAAAGTTGTTGTTGCAAGACATTATAAAATGATCGAAAGGAGTTTTCGCATGATAACAAACAAAGAAAATCTGTTCAAGCTCGGAAAAAAGCTCACCGACCGCATCCCTCAGAAGCTCGGCTTGGAGCCGCTGACCGAAGCCGATCCCGAATACTGGGGTCTGTGCAATGTCCTCGACGATGAGATGGTAGATATCCTGCTCGCCATGCCGCAGCGCAAGCCGCTGGCATTTGACGAGATCAAGAAGCTCACCAAGTGGTCGGACGAGGCAAAGCTGGAGGCAAAGCTCAAGGAGATGAGCGAGCTGGGCGTTTTGGAGTACAACTGGGAGAACGATGACCACCACAAGCAGTGGCTCGTGCCCCTGTTCGTCCCCGGCAGCGCAGAATTTCTTAACATGAAGTCTGCTACCATGGATAAGCACCCCGAGGTAACTGAGTTCTTCCAGAACATGACCAGACTTCCGCTTGAGAAGGTCACCGCAATGGTGCCTCCCGGCGGCGCAGGTGTCGGCATGCATGTCATCCCTGTTGAGAAGGCGATTGAGCATGAGTCGCAGTCGGTCTCCGTCGAGCATCTGTCCCACTGGCTGAAGAAGTACGATTACTATGAGATCGGCGTCTGCTCCTGCCGTAACTGCGAGAGCCGTAATAACCGTGGCTCCGGCGACCTGCCCGAGCATTGGTGTATCGCTGTCGGCGACACCGCAAAGTACTGCTACGAGACCGGCAAGGAAGGCATCCACAATGCTTCCTATGAGCAGGTAATGGAAGTGCTCCGTCGTGCAGAAGAAGAGGGCTATGTCCACCAGATAACCAACATCGACGGCGAGAACAAGATCTTCGCCATCTGCAACTGCGCACCCGGCGTCTGCTACGCTCTGCGCACCTCGCAGCTGTTCAATACCCCCAATATGTCCGCATCCGCTTACCGTGCCCATGTCGATACCGAAAAGTGCGTCGCCTGCGGCAAGTGCGTTGAGGTATGCCCCGCCGGCGCAGTAAAGCTCGGCCAGAAGCT
>JALFUQ010000054.1 GCA_022784505.1 Bacillota bacterium | reverse complement strand
GTTATGAATAACCGTGACCACCGCAAGATAACCGTCATCGACGGCAAGGTCGGCTTCACCGGCGGCATAAACATCTCGGATGAATATATAAATGTAAAGGAGCGTTTCGGACATTGGAAGGACACGGGGCTGATGCTCAAGGGCCCGGGCGTGTTCAATCTGACGCTCATGTTCCTTGAAATGTGGAATGCCTTCAATAAGGACGGCGATAATTATGCCGACTTTATCCCCGAGTCGTATGTGGAAAAGGGCGGCACCGACGACGGCTATGTCCTGAGCTTTTCCGACAGTCCGCTGGATAACGAGAGCGTCGGTGAGAGCGTGTACACCGACATGCTGTACCAGGCCAAGGACTACATTTATATAACAACGCCGTATCTCGCCATCGACAGCGAACTCCAGACCGCCATGTGCATGGCGGCAAAGCGCGGTGTTGATGTGCGCATGATAACCCCGGGCATACCGGACAAAAAGTTAGTGTACCGCCTGACACGCTCGTATTACCCCACGCTCTTGAGAGCGGGCGTTAAGATATACGAGTACACGCCCGGCTTCATCCACGCAAAAAGCTTTGTGTGCGACGATGAGCTGTGCGTTGTCGGCACGATAAACATGGACTACCGCAGCTTGTATCTGCACTTTGAGTGCGGCACACTCATGTATAATAATCCCGAGATCAAGCAGGTCAAGCGCGATGACCTTGAGACCATGGAAAAGTGCCGCAAGGTCGAGCTGTCCGACATGAAAACAAACTTCATCGGCGAGCTGTTTGACAGCTTCTTGAGATCAATAGCACCTTTGATGTAAAAAATGCCGCCCGATTTTCGGGCGGCATTGCCATATTCAAATAATGTATCAGCCGACGATATCCTTGGTATCACGGGCGATAACGAGCTCCTCGTTGGTGGGGATGACGAAAACCTTGACCTTGGAGTCAGGGGTGGAGATCATGATATCCTCGCCGCGCTTGGAGTTTGCCTCGTCGTCGATGGTAACGCCGAGGTAGCCGAAGTACTCGGAGATAGCCTTGCGGGAGGACTTGGAGTTCTCGCCGACACCTGCGGTGAACACGATTGCGTCAACGCCGTTCATGGCTGCAACATAGGAGCCTGCGACCTTTGCGACCCAGTAATGGAACATGTCCAGAGCCAGCTGAGCGCGGTCGTTGCCCTTTTCGGCGGCCTCGTCGAGGTCACGGAAGTCGGAGGAAACGCCGGAAACGCCGAGAACACCGGACTTCTTGTTGAGGATGTTGAGCATCTCGTCGATGCTGATGCCGTACTTGTTCATGATGAACTGGATAACGCCTGCGTCCAGATCGCCGCAGCGGGTGCCCATCGGCAGACCAACCAGCGGGGTGAAGCCCATGGAGGTGTCGACGCACTTGCCGCCGTCGATAGCGGCGATGGAGCTGCCGTTGCCCATGTGGCAGGAGACTATCTTGAGCTCCTCAATGGGTTTGCCCATGAGCTCAGCGCAGCGGCCGGAGACATAGCGGTGGCTGGTGCCGTGGAAGCCGTAGCGGCGGATGCCGTCGTTCTGGTAGTACTCATAGGGAATAGCGTACATATATGCCTTGCCGGGCATGGTCTGTTGGAAAGCGGTGTCGAAAACTGCGACCATGGGGACATCGCCCATAACATCGCGGCAGGCGTTGATGCCGATGATGTTTGCGGGATTGTGCAGGGGAGCAAAGGGAGTGCACTCCTCAAGAGCCTTCATGACCTCGTCGGTGATGAGAACGGAGGATGCGAACTTCTCGCCGCCGTGGACGACACGGTGGCCGACAGCGTCGATCTCCTTCATGGAGCCAACAACACCGTACTCGGCGCTGGTGAGCTTGTCGATAACAGCTGCAATAGCCTCAGCGTGGGTGGGCAGAGCAATGTCCTCGTTGAAGACGGGCTTGCCGCCGACCAGCGGGCTGTGCTTGAGGTGACCGTCGATACCGATGCGCTCGCAAAGACCCTTAGCCATGACCGACTCGGTCTCCATGTCGATAAGCTGGTACTTCAGAGAGGAGCTGCCTGCATTGATAACAAGAATCTTCATTACAAAATCCCTTTCTTATTGTAAAAATACCTAACAATATAGTATTATAATAATATACCTCATCTATTTTAATACAAATTGCATAAAAAGCAAGATTTTTTTAAGGAGGCGGGAAAAATGAGCGTTATCGGCGTTGTTGCGGAGTACAATCCCTTTCACTTCGGCCATGAGCACCACCTTATTCAGACTGTGCGAAGCTTGGGCGAGGACTGCCCCGTGGTGTGCGTCATGTCGGGTGATTTCATCCAGCGGGGGCAGGCTGCCGTATACTCAAAGTTTGCAAGGGCGGAGGCGGCCATAAGCTGCGGAGTTGACCTCGTGCTGGAGCTTCCGCTGCCGTGGACGCTGTCCTCGGCGGAGGGATTTGCCCGCGGCGCAGTGGGACTGCTTGGCGCAACGGGAGTTGTCACGCACCTAAGCTTCGGCTCGGAGTGCGGCGAGACAGAGCCCCTGGAGCAGCTTGCAGAGCTGCTTCTCGACCCGCTGTTTGTTAACGATATAAAGGCCGAACTCAATAACAACGAGGGTATATCCTTTGCTGCCGCCCGCCAGAGAGCCGCTGCCAAAAGGGTGGGGGAGCTGTCATGCCAGCTCGAAACGCCGAACAACATCCTTGCGGTGGAGTATATAAAACAGCTTTATGACCAAAACCTGCACATCAAGCCCGTGACCGTGCAGCGCTTCGGCTCGGGACACGACCAAACGGGCAATTTCGGCCCACGCTCGGCGTCGGAGATACGCCGTGCCATAGCCTCCGGCGGCGACATCACGGGATCTGTGCCGGAGGGGGCACTTGCGGTGTATCAGCGTGAAGAAAAGCTCGGCCGCGGGCCCGTTCTCGATGAAAATCTCGAGCTTGCCGTTTTATCACGCCTGCGCATGCTAGACGATGCGGCGTTTGCCGTCCTGCCGGATGCGGGCGAGGGATTAAATTTCCGACTTGCAAGAGCTGCAAGGGAGGAGACAACAGTCGACGCCGTTGTGGCGGCTGCAAAATCAAAGCGCTATGCCCTCAGCCGCATCCGCCGCATGACCATGTGCGCAGCGCTCGGCATCAAAGCCGAGGATGCGCAGGGAATACCGCCGTATGCGAGGGTGCTTGCCGCAACGCAGCGTGGGTGTGCGCTCCTGAGGGAAATGAGCACAAAATCAGCAGTTCCCGTCATCACAAAGCCCGCAAGCGTCAAGGAGCTTGACGACAGAGCAAGGCATATATTTAGTGTCTGCAGCGCCGCTCACGACCTGTTTTCACTGGGTTATACCGCCCAGGCGGAGCGACGAGGCGGCGCAGATTGGAGAATAAGCCCTAAGATAGCCATTAAATAGGGGAAACTTTGTGTAAAAAAACTATTGCTTTTTTTTGAAGCGTAGTTTATAATGCAACATGTAATCAGCAAAAAGACAAATGTTCGTCTTGCACGGACAATTGCTGAGCTGTTGAGAGTATTATTAGGAGGAAACCAAAATGAAGAAAGTCATAGCACTTGTCCTCGCATTCGTCATGGTGTTCGCACTTTGCGCATGCGGCGGCTCGGACGAGAAGGTCATCAAGATCGGCGTCTATGAGCCTCAGACCGGCGCAAACGGCGCAGGCGGCAAGCAGGAGATACTCGGCATGGAATATGCCAATTCCGTATGCCCCACCGTCAACATCGGCGGCGTGGAATACAAGATAGAGCTCGTTTACGGCGATAACGAGTCCAATACCGAGAAGGCTGTTTCCGCAGCAACCAAGATCATTTCCGAAGGCGTATCCGTCGTTCTCGGTTCTTACGGCTCCGCTGTTGCTATCGCAGCATCCGATACATTCAAAAACGCAGGTGTCCCCGCAATCGGCGTAACCTGCACCAACCCCCAGGTCACCGAGGGTAACAGCCACTACTTCCGTATCTGCTTCCTCGATCCGTTCCAGGGCACCCTTCACGCAAACTTTGCCAAGGAAGAGCTCAAGGCCAACACCATCTACTGCCTCGGCGAGCTTGGCAACGACTACGACCAGGGCCTTATCAACTACTGCAAGGAAGCTGCCGAGAGGCTCGGAATGAAGGTCATCACCGAGTCCTTCCCCAAGGATAACTCCGACTTCACTTCTTACCTGAACAACGCTAAGAAGGAAGGCGCACAGGCCATCTTCGCTCCCGTATCCATTCAGTACGCACAGCTCATCGTTGAGCAGGCAAACGCACAGGGCATCAACATTCCTCTGCTCGGCTCCGACACTTGGGATAACAATACCATCGTCGAGGCAACCGTAGGCACGAACACCGAGCTGTATGTCTCCACCTTCTATGCCGAGGGCGGCAATGCCGATTTCGAAAAGGGCATCAAGGAGTGGATGAACGCTGACTCTGCTCGCCTTGAGAAGAACGGCGGCAACGACATGCTCGCAGCAGTCACCGTCATGGGCTACGACGCATACATGGTAGCGGTCGAGGCCATCAAGGCAGCAGGCTCTCCTGATCCCGCAGCCATCATGGCAGCTCTGCCCAATGTCAAGTACACCGGCGTTTCCGGCGAGATCTCCTTCAACGAGACGGGCGACGCAAACCGTGACTCTGCATTCATTAAGACCGCAAACACCGAGAAGGGCGTTTGGGACTTCGTCAAGGAGCAGAAGGCGTAAGCTTTTAAAAAAGGCTTATATCAAGCTTAAATATGGTGGGGAAGCGTTCTGCTTTCCCACCATACCGATATTTTACGGCAAGATAAAGGATCGTGTAAATGCGCTCCTAAAATAATTTTCCGGAGCGGATTTATGCGTTCCTGTAAATAGAGAGGAAGGCCCTCAGATGATCGAGTTTTTGCACAATAACCTGCAATACCTGCTTTCGGGCATATCCGTCGGCGGCCAGTACGCGCTTATCGCCATCGGCTACACGATGGTGTACGGCATACTGAGACTTATAAACTTTGCCCACGGAGATGTGTTTATGGTCGCAGGTCTTATAATGATATATGCAATAGCGGGCGGCCTGCCCATGTGGGCGGCAATAGTGCTCGTTATCGTTCTTACGGTGGTTTTGGGCGTAACGATAGAAAAGGTGGCGTATAAGCCCCTTAGAAGCGCACCGAGAATGTCGGTAATGATCTCGGCTATCGGCGTGTCGTACCTGCTGCAAAACTGCGCACTGTACTTCACCGGCGGTCTGCCCCGCATGTACCCCGTCATCCCATTTCTGACAAAGTCGGTGACGATATGGGGCGCAACGACCAAGATGGTCACCATCATAACCCCGATACTTACGCTCGTGCTCATCATTGCACTTGTGCTTTTAATCAAGTACACCAAGATGGGCATGGCCATGCGTGCCGTCGCAAAGGATTTTGAGACAAGCCAGCTCATGGGTATAAAGATAAACTCCGTTATATCCTTTACCTTTGTCATCGGCTGTCTGCTTGCGGCTGTCGGCTCGCTGCTTTATTTCTCAAACTATTCGACCGTTGTTCCCACC
>JALFUQ010000002.1 GCA_022784505.1 Bacillota bacterium | reverse complement strand
GAGAAGCTGCACCGGCTGATCGATGTGGCAAAGGCTCTGGAGGGCATGCCCCGCCACGCCTCCACCCACGCCGCCGGCGTGGTGATCACGGAGCGGCCGGTGTACGAATATGTGCCCCTGGCCACCAATGACGAGTCCGTGGTCTGCCAGTACCAGATGACTACCCTGGAGGAGCTGGGCCTGCTGAAGATGGACTTTCTGGGCCTGCGCAACCTCACCGTGCTGGAGGACGCGGCCGAGATGGTGCGCCGCATCGAGCCGGGCTTTTCCGTCTCGGACATTCCCGAGGACGATCCGGACGTCTTCGCCCTGCTGACGGCGGGCAAGACCGCCGGCGTCTTCCAGATGGAAAGCACGGGCATCACCGGCGTGTGCACCGGCCTCAAGCCGCACTCCATTGAGGACATCACGGCCATCATCGCCCTGTACCGCCCCGGCCCGATGGACAGCATCCCGAGGTTCATAGAGTGCTCGAACGACCCGAAGAAGATAAGCTACAAGCACGAGCTGCTGCGCCCGATCCTCGATGTCACCTACGGCTGCATCGTCTATCAGGAGCAGGTCATCGAAATTTTCCGCCGCTTGGCGGGCTTCTCGCTCGGTCAGGCGGATATGATCCGCCGTGCGATGAGCAAGAAAAAGCACAAGGTCATCGATGCCGAGCGCGTGGCGTTCGTCCACGGCGACCCCGAGCGGGGCATTGACGGCGCTGTAAAGCGCGGCGTTCCCGAAAATGTCGCAAACAGCATCTATGACGAGATATTGGACTTTGCAAGCTACGCATTTAATAAGGCGCACGCCGTGAGCTACGCCATCGTGTCTTACCGCACGGCGTACATGAAGCGGCGCTACCCGCAGCAGTACATGGCGGCGCTTCTGTCGAGCGTTCTTGACAACAGCCTGAAGATCGCAGAGTATATCGCCGAGTGCAGAGAACTCGGCATCAGGCTCCTGCCGCCGGATGTGAACGAATCGGGGGCGGACTTCTCCGTCGTCGGCAATAACATCCGCTTCGGCATGGTGGCGATAAAAAGCATCGGCCGCGGCTTTGTAAACGAGCTTATCGCCGAGCGCAGCGCAAACGGCCTGTTCAAGAGCTTTGAGGACTTCTGCCGCCGCATGAGCGGCAAGGATCTCAACCGCCGTGCCGTGGAAAATCTCATCCGCTCCGGCGCATTCGACAGCTTCGGCGTCAACCGCCGCGCGCTTTTGCAGGTTGCCCCCGTTCTGATAGACAGCATCCAGCACGAGCAGCGCAATAATATCGACGGGCAGATGAATCTTTTCGGCGAGCCCGATTTTGCCGAGAACGAGTCTGCGCAGGTGAAGATACCCGATGTCACCGAGTTTTCTCGCCAAGAGCTCATGGCCATGGAGAAGGAGACCACGGGGCTGTACCTGAGCGGCCACCCCATGGACGAGTACCGTGACACCGTGCGAAAGGCCGGTGCAGTGCCCATCGGGGCTATCATGGCGGATTTCGCCTCCGATGAGGGCAACAAGCGCTTTTCCGACGGCCAGCGGGTCACCGTTGCCGGTGTCGTGCAGTCGTCAAAGACCCGCACCACGAGGTCAAATACGCTCATGAGTTATATTGACCTTGAGGACGATACGGGCGCAATGGAGCTTATCGCCTTCCAAAAGGCGCTCGATACGGGCGGCGCTTATGTGCGTGATAACGCCCCGCTTGTCGTGTCCGGCCGCATCTCCGTGCGTGACGAGAAAGAGCCGCAGCTCATGGTCGATGTCATAAAGCCCATCACCGAGGTCGGGAAGTTGAAGACCGAAAGCAGCCGCCCTGCGCCGGTCAAAACGCCGGGCGCCGGAGCAAAGCTCTGGGTGAAGCTGGATAGCGAAAATGACCCCGCCTTGAAGCGCATCGAGCTTATTCTGACCATGTTCCCCGGCACGCAGCAGATGATAATCTACTGCCAAAAGGAGAAAAAGCGCATCGGCGCACCCTGCGTAATCCATGAAGCCCTCGTCGATGAGCTCAAGGAAATGCTCGGCAGTGAAAATGTCGTGATAAAATGAAAAATCAGGCTCACCTGAGCCTGATTTTTTCATGTCCGAATTGTGCCTGTTAAATTCGCAAGTGGCAATTGCGGGCGGGGTGTGGTATAATCGGTGGTACTTTCAGAAAGGATCAGCATATGGACGACATTATTAGAATTCTTGCCGATGAGCTCGGCAAAAAGCCCGAGCATATCGAAAATGTAATAAAGCTCATCGACGAAGGCAACACCATCCCCTTTATCGCACGCTACCGCAAGGAGCTGCACGGTGCGATGGACGACACCTCGCTGCGCACGCTCGAAAAGCGCCTTGCGTATCTGCGTGGACTTGCCGAGCGGCGGGAGACGGTCAAGACCGCGATCGCCGAGCAGGGCAAGCTCACCGAGGACCTTGAAAAGGCGATAGACGCAGCTGCGACCTTGGTCGAGGTCGAGGACTTGTACGCACCCTTTAAGCAGAAGCGCCGCACGAGAGCGACCATTGCAAAGGAAAAGGGACTTGAGCCGCTGGCGGATATCCTCTTTGCCCAGCGCCGTGACGGCCCTGTGCCCATCGAGGAGGCGGCAAAGTACATTGACCCGGAAAAGGGCGTTGACACCGCCGAGGCAGCCCTCTCGGGTGCGAGCGATATCCTCGCCGAGAGAATAAGCGACGATGCCGCCGTGCGCAAGAGCCTGCGTGCGTTTATGAAGTCAAACGGCCTTATCGAGAGCCGTGCCGCCACGGAGGACGACTCCGTGTACAGCCAGTATTACGAATTTTCGCAGCGCATTGGCAAAATGCAGGGTCACCAGACTCTTGCTGTCAACCGCGGCGAAAAGGAGAAGCTATTAAAGGTATCGGTCGTGCTCGACAAGGACGCAGCGCTCGTCGTTTTGCGCCGTGCCGTGTTCAAAGGGCCGAGCCCTTCATTAGAGTTTATAAAAGCCGTGTGCGAGGACGCATACACAAGGCTCATTTTCCCGTCGCTCGAGCGTGAAATTCGCTCCGAGCTCACGGATACCGCCGCCGAGGGCGCTATCGGCCAGTTCGCGCTGAACCTGCGTCCGCTGCTCATGCAGCCGCCTGTCAAGGGCAAGGTCACCATGGGTCTCGACCCGGGCTACCGCATGGGCTGCAAGGTCGCCGTCGTCGACGCAACGGGCAAGGTGCTCGACACCGCAGTCGTGTACCCGACCTTTAACGACACCAAAAAGGAGGAGGCTATCCGCACGCTGTCCCGCCTGATCCGCAAGCACAATGTCGTGAATATCGCCATCGGCAACGGCACGGCCTCCCGTGAGACCGAGCAGATGACCGTTGAGCTTATACGCCGTGAAAAGGAGGCGGGGCGCGAGCTTGCATACATGATAGTTTCCGAGGCCGGAGCATCGGTGTATTCGGCAAGCGAGCTTGCGGCGGCGGAGTTCCCGCAGTTTGATGTAAATCTGCGCTCTGCCGTGTCGATAGCCCGCAGACTGCAAGACCCGCTTGCGGAGCTTGTGAAAATTGACCCCAAGGCCATCGGCGTCGGTCAGTATCAGCATGATATGCCGCCCAAGCGGCTCGACGAGGCGCTCAACGCCGTTGTCGAGGACTGCGTCAACAGCGTGGGCGTTGATGTCAACACCGCATCGCCCTCGCTTTTGCAGCGTATTTCGGGTCTCACGAGCGCCACGGCAAAGAACATCGTCGCCTACCGTGAGGAAAACGGCGCTTTCACCTCCCGCAGCCAGATAAAGAAGGTGCCAAAGCTCGGGCCGAAGGCATATCAGCAGTGCGCAGGCTTCCTGAGAGTTCCCGAGAGCAAGGCGGTTCTGGATAACACCGCCGTCCACCCCGAGTCGTATGCCGCTGCCGAGACGCTGCTCACGCTTACCGGCCACAGCATGGCCGATGTCAAAAACTCGGCGCTTACAGATCTTCCCGCAAAGCTCAAGGCCTACGGCGAGGAAGCCGCCGCAGCCGAGGCGGGTATCGGTCTGCCGACGTTGCGTGATGTCGTTTCCGAGCTTTTAAAGCCCGGTAGAGATATCCGTGACGATCTGCCCAAGCCCATTTTGCGCACGGACGTCTTAGAGCTTAGCGACCTCAAGCCCGGCATGAAGCTTACCGGCACGGTGCGTAATGTCATCGACTTCGGCGTGTTCGTCGATATCGGCGTGCATCAGGACGGACTTGTGCACATTTCGCAGGTGTGCAATAAGTTTATAAAGCACCCGTCGGAGGTCGTTTCCGTCGGCGATATCGTCGATGTCGTTGTTTTGGATGTCGATGAGAAGAAAAAGCGCATTTCCCTGTCGATGAAGCAGGCAAAATGACCAAGCGGCATATTAAACATTCCAAAAAAGCCGTTGAAAAATTAACAATTTGGGCATATACTTAATCCTGTGCGCAAATTGACACAAAAACTATAGGAGGTGTTGCTCGTGGATGATACGAAGCTCAGAGCGCTGATGGCATCGGTGCGCTGCGGCAGCTTCAGCAAGGCGGCAGAGCAGCTCGACTACTCCCAGTCGGGGCTGACGCACATGATGGATAAGCTCGAGGCCGAGCTTGGCTGTACGCTTTTAGAGCGCGGCTACCAGGGCGTGCGGCTCACGCCGCAGGGCAAGGCGCTGTATCCGAAGATCGAGGATGTCGTTTCCGCAGCAAATGCGCTGTATGCCGCCGTGGCCGAGATAAATGAGCAGACACCGCAGCAGATAAAGATAGGCGCGTTCTCGAGCATATCCCGCACCATTTTGCCCGGAGTGCTCAGCAAATTTAAGCAGGCGTATCCGAACATTTCCGCCGATGTCATCGTCGGCGGCCGCGATCTTGACCGCAGACTTCTAAACGGCGAGGTGCAGCTTGCGTTCATGGACGCTTACAGCGCGCAGGGCTTTGATTGGATACCGCTGTTTTCAAGCCCGTTGGTCGCGGTGTTTCCCAAGGACGACGGCCACGACGGCCAAACGCCGGTCGATATCCGCGAGCTTTTCGGCGAGACCTTCGTTTCCTCGCCTGAGCAGTATGTTGAGCTCATTTTCCCCGAGATCAAGAACCACAAGCGTCTGATGATCGATGCATCCGATGATGCGACGATAATTTCGATGGTTGCTTCCGGCCTCGGCGTTTCGGTGCTCTCCGAGCTTTCGCTGCGCGGCTACGAGCAGAGCGTCAGGACCGCGCCGCTCAAGACTCCCGTCGGCTGCGAGCTCGGCATCGCGACGCGCTCGGTCAAGAACTTGACACCGGCTGCAAAGTCGTTTGTATCCTTTGCAAAAAAACTAAAATACTGAGAAATAACCAGGTATGAGCAAAACTTATACCTGGTATTCTGTTTTGGTGGATGCCCTACTTGCGAATAGGGCAATTATAAGACTGGGTAACTAAAACCGTCATATCCATGCTACAATTATTCATATCACATAATAGATAGAGATAAGGAAATGATTTTAGCATGAACAAAAAGAAACTTATTACCGACAGTGTCGTGGTCGGCTTTGCGCTGTTTGCGATGTTCTTCGGGGCGGGCAACGTCGTGTTCCCGCCGTACCTCGGCCTTCATGCCGGCGAGCAGTGGGCTAACGGCTTTTTATTTTACTTTATCGCCGATATCGGCCTTGCGCTCGTTGCGATGTTCGCCATCCTGCACGCAGGCGGCGCGGACAAAATCACCGGCCGCATCGGCCATGTGGCATCGAATGTCCTCATGTGCGCGATAATCCTGTGCATCGGCCCCATGGTCGCCATCCCCAGAACGGCAGCGACCACACTGGAAATGAGCGTAACACCTTTCTTCAGCGGCGTGTCACCCGTGGTGTTCTCCGTCATCTTCTTTGCCGTCATCCTGCTTCTTAGCATCAAGCAGTCGGCAGTCATCGACATAGTCGGCAAGATACTCACCCCCGCGCTGCTCATCGGACTTCTCGTCCTCATCGTCAAGGGCTTCGTCTCGCCCATCGGCGATATCGTCGATACCGGCGTGAGCGCATCGGAGGTCACCGTCAACGGCATCAAGTCCGGCTATCAGACGATGGATGTCCTCGCCGCCATGGCCTTCGGCATCATCATCCTCAGCAGCGCGGGCGAAAAGGGCTACACCGACAGCAGGTCGGCAGCCAAAATGATCGGCATCGCCGCCGCGCTGTCGGGCGTGTTGCTCATGATAGTCTATTTCGGCCTTACCTACCTCGGCTCTACCGCAGTCACCGTGTTCCCGGCCGATATCAGCCGCGCAAACCTCGTCATCGGCATAGTTGAAATGCTGCTCGGTAAGGCAGGGCTCATCATCTTTGCCATCGTCGTTGCGCTTGCCTGTATCACCACCTCCGTTGCGCTGGTATCCTCGGCGGCAAGCTTCTTTGCAAAGCTTGCGAATAATAAGATCAGCTACGGCGTGTTCGTCACCGTCATCTGCGTGTTCTCGGCAGTTGTCTCGAACCTCGGCCTTGACACGATAATCGCCATCGCAACTCCCATACTCGACATCGTGTACCCGCCCACGCTGGTGCTGATACTGCTCTCGTGGTTCGGCGATAAGCTGCACAAGAGCGTGTATGTGTCCTCGGTCGTCGGTGCGCTGCTTGCAAGCGTGCTTTCAACGGCGGTGCTGTACGGGATGAATATCCCCGTTGTCGAAAGTCTGCCGTTTGCCACGCTCGGCCTCGGCTGGGTGTTACCCGCCGTCATCTTCGGCCTCGTGGCCTTCGCCATCTCAAAGGTCAAATTCCAAAACGCCCAAACGGCAAACGCGCATAATTCGTAAAAGATTTATAAGAAAAAAGCACCCCGAGGGGTGCTTTTTTCAATATCTGACGTCTTCGAGGCACAGACCCTTTGCCGGTGCGGTGGGGCCTGCGTTCTGCCGGTCGAGCGAGGCGAGGATGCCGGGTATGGCATCGGGCGATAAATTGCCCTTGCCGGTTTCAAGCAGTGTGCCGACTATGATGCGCACCATGTTGTACAAAAACCCGTCGCCGGAAACGGTGAAGCGCACTTCGTCTCCGAGCCGCTCGACACGCAGTCCGTCGATGCGCCGGACAGCCGAGCGCTTCATGCGCTTTAGCGAGCAAAACGCCGAAAAATCGTGGCTGCCGAGAAAATGCCCGGCGGCTTCTTGCATCAATGCAAGGTCGAGCGGGTCAGTGACCGTGTACATGTATTTTCGCTCGAAAACATTCGGGCAGCCTGAGTTCCACACGCGGTAGACATAGGTCTTGCCCACGCAAGAAAGTCTTGCGTGGAAGCGCGGCTCGGCGATACACAGTGACAGAGCGCCTATATCCTCGGGCAGCACGCCCCGCAGCCTTTTTAAGATCTCCTCCGGCGGCATTTTTGTAGCCGCACGGAACGAAGCCACCTGCATTTTGGCGTGCGCTCCGGCATCCGTCCTGCCCGAGCCGCTTATCTCGATAGGTTCGCCAAGTATGCCGTTCAGGGCGTTTTCTAACCTTGCCTGTATGGTGTTTTCGGTGTTGCCCTGCTTCTGCCAGCCCTTGTAGCGGCTTCCGTCGTAGCAGACAACGAGCTTAAAGTTCGGCATGCCGACCTCCCGTTTTTGCAGCTATTTTACCACACGGCACATATAAAAACAACCGCTTGGATTATGTCCGAGCGGTTGTTTTTGTTTTTCCGGGATTGATCAGAAGATGATCTTCAGAAGGATCCAGAAAAATGTGAGCTTGCCCAATGAAGCAAACTGCTCATCGTAGTCGTCCAGAATAGCGTAATTAGGCATGTTCCATATTCTCCTTTCAAATGGCTGCCGAGGGCTGGCAAACAGCCCGTCTGCACATAAGGACGGAAAAAACTTCATGATATTGCGGAAGCCTTAGATTTTTTTCACAGAAAAGTATAATTTTATTTAGAAATTAATTTCTGCGACGGAGTAGGTGACGGCCTTGCCGCTCATCTTGATGCGCTCGCCGACTTTCCGGCAGTAGAGCGTGCCGCCGAACACACGGTCGGTAAAAGCGTCAACAACATACTGCTTCAAGCTGATCACTCCTTTGTATTTTAATAAAGCCGATTGTAGCAAAATTCGTTACCGGGTTCAAGACAAAAAGCATTGACAAAACGGCAAAAAGGAAAAATAATATCAGTGGGTGATTTTATGAAAACGAGAATAGAATACGACAGTATGGGCGCAGTCGAGGTGCCCGCCGAGCACCGGTGGGGCGCTCAGACCCAGCGCAGCTTTGAAAACTTTAAGATCGGCACACAGAAGCAGCCGCTTGCGGTCATCTACGCCTTTGCGCAGCTCAAGGCCGCCTGCGCCATGGCGAACATGGAGCATGGGCTTATAACGCCCGAGCAGGCCGAGGCTATCTGCGCTGTGTGCGCAGAGATAGCGGACGGCAGATGGGACAGCGAGTTTCCGCTTGCCGTGTGGCAGACCGGCAGCGGCACGCAGACGAATATGAATGTCAACGAGGTCATCGCGCACCTTGCCGCCGAGCGTGGGGTGAAGCTTCACCCCAACGACGACGTGAACCGCTCGCAGTCGTCAAACGACACCTACCCCACGGCTATGTACATTGCCGCCGTCACCGAGCTTGAGAAAAAGCTCATCCCCGCGTGCGAGGCGCTGGCAAGATCGTTTGCGGCGCTGGAGGCGAGATACCCCGATGTTATAAAGATAGGCCGCACGCATTTGCAGGATGCCGTGCCGCTCAGGTTTGCGCAGGAGGTCTCCGGGTGGCGGCGGCTCGTGGAAGCGCCGTGCGAAATGATAAAACAGACGCTGCCCGAGCTTAAAAAGCTCGCCATCGGGGGAACTGCCGTCGGCACGGGGCTCAACGCTCCCAATGACTTTGACGAGAGCGTGTGCGGGCATTTAAACAAGCTCCTCGGCAGCGACTTTACCCCCGACACGAACAAATTCCATGCGCTCACATCCCGTGATGCGCTGGTGTTTGCCCACGGCGCCATGAAAGCGCTTGCATCAAACCTCATGAAGATTGCAAACGATGTGCGCTGGCTAGCCGCCGGCCCCCGCTGCGGCCTTAGCGAGATAAGCATTCCCGCGAACGAGCCCGGCAGCAGCATCATGCCCGGCAAGGTAAACCCCACCCAGTGCGAGGCGCTGACCATGGTCGCCGTGCAGGTCATGGGAAACGATGCCGCCATCGGCTTTGCCGCAAGTCAGGGCAATTTTGAGCTGAATGTGTTCCAGCCGGTCATGGCTTATGACTTTCTCATGTCGGCAGAGCTTCTTTCCGATGCCATGAACTCGTTCCGCATCCACTGCGCCGACGGCATCGAGCCGAACGCAGTGAAGATGAAGAGTTTTCTTGATGCATCGCTCATGTTAGTTACCTGCCTCACGCCGAAGATAGGCTACGACCTTGCCGCCAAGTGCGCCAAAAAGGCACAGGCCGAGGGCATAAGCCTCAAGCAGGCGGTGCTCGACCTCGGCTGCATGACCGAGGCCGAGTTCGACGAGACGGTTGACCCCGTAAAATTAGTGTAAACATTGCGCCCGAACGGTTTTCGGGCGGAGCAGCTCATGTTATAATAAGCAAACCCAAACCCCGAAAGGAGTAAAGTGATTTATGGCAAACGCATTGGACTATGTCGATTGGCGAGGCGATCTGAGCTTTGACACGGCACCCGTCAACGAGATAGATAAGTACATTTTCACCTGCATCGGTAAGCCCGATTACACGGGAATAATCCCCGCGGACGACAAGACTGTGACCGTCAACGAGGCCGTCGGCAGCTACTTTGCCACTCACGAGGACGCGGGCGACAAATTAGGGCTCATCGCCTCGACAAGCACGCTTCCCATGCTGCGCAAGATTGCACTGTCGGATCGGTTCAGAGACATAAAGCTCTCGGGCTTTATAAATAAGATAGTCGTCGAAAAGACCGAACAGTTCTCGGCGCTGACGGTGTTCTCACCGGACGGCGTGAAGTATGTCTCGTTCAGAGGCACCGACGACACGATAGTCGGCTGGAAGGAAAACTGCGAGCTTGCGGTAAAAGAGGTCGTACCCGCGCAATTGGACGCCAAGGCATACCTTGAGTGGGCGGCCGCGACCTACGACGGCCCCATCATCGTCTGCGGCCACTCCAAGGGCGGAAACCTCGCCGTTTACGCCGCCTGCACGGTGTCCGAGGAGATACAGGACAGGATACTTGAGGTCAACTGCTACGACGGCCCGGGCTTCATGCCCGCCTTTTTGGAAACAGACGGCTACAAGCGCATGCAGGACAAGATAACTGCCTTCGTACCGTATGTGTCCATTGTCGGTATGCTGCTCACGCAGGTCGGCAGGCTCGATGTCATCCAGGCAAGCAACGCGGGCGCAACGGGTCACGACGGCTTTACATGGGATGTGTTCCGCGACAGATTCATCCACTGCCCCGACTTGAGCGACGCGAGCAAGATCTTTAACGCCGCCATCGATGAGGCGATCGCCGATATGGACTCTGACGAGCGACGCGAGCTCGTCGAGGAGATATTCGATGTGCTCACCTCCACCGGCGCATTCACGCTCTCCGAGTTCAGCGAGCAGTCGCTGCGCAAGTCGCTGGAGCTTGCTAACCAGTTCCGCAAAGCGCCCGAGCTGCGTTCGTTCCTCCTGAGCCTCGCCGAAAAGGGCATCAAGTCGGCAAGAAACAAGAAATCACTCTGATATTAAATTAACGGCTGCGTTAAGGCAGTCGTTAATTTTTTGCCCCATATATTCCGAATAATTATGCCCTAAAGCGCATTTAATCATGACTTGTAATATTTCATAAAAACGACGAAAATCGGTGCAAAAGCTCACGGGCTTCGGCTCGTATGACTCGATGTCGATAGGTCTCGGCATGATCTCGCGAGGCGAGGTCGCGCTGATCGTCGCGCGAAAGGGAGCACAGGCAGGACTCGTAAGCGAGAAGATGTTCCCCGCCATTGTCCTCATGGTCATCGTGACGACGCTCGTAACGCCGCTGCTTCTGAAGGTCGGCATGAAAAAGCAGACCCCCGACAACACCGAGCTTCCGCCCGAGTGCCAAGGCAGCTTGCCGGGAAAGGACTATATTTGATAAAAAATCCCGCTCATCGAGCGGGATTTTTGCTATTCAATAATAAGCTTGAAATCATGCTTGCTGCCAAGCTCGGCGGCAAGTGTTTCATCTGCGTACACGGTCTTGAGCGCCGTCAAGGAATCAAGCTCCGACCAGTCGGAAACGCCCCGTGTACCGGTCAGGCGCAGGACCGTGAGCCCCGTGAAACCGTCCAGACCGTTCGAGGACGAAAGTGTGCAATCGACAAGCTCGAGCTCGGTTATAGCACGCTCACGGTCAAACGACTTAAAGAAGCTGCCCGTAAGGTCGCAGTTATAAAGCTTCACCGAGCGCAGCGAGCTCATGTCCAGCACCTGCGCAATGTCGCCCAGCGAGCAGTTTGAAAATGCAACGGATTGAATTTTTGTCAAGGGCTTGAACACATCAAGGTCGGAGCACTTTGCACCGATAAACGAAGCTTGCGTCAGCTCGTGACACTTGTTGAGATCGCCCAGCGACGAAAGTGCGGCGCAGTCTGCGCTTATCGATTTAAGCTCAGGCAAATTGCCGATGCCCGAAAGCGAGCTTACACGGCTGCCGTCAAGGTCAAGGCTCGTCACCCCGCAGACGGGCAGCGTTTCAAGGCTGCTCAGACTCTGGAACTGGAGCCACAGCGTTTTGAGCCCCGTGAAATACGCAAGGTCACTGAGGTCGTTTATCCCGCCTCGGCTCACCGTGTGCGTTTTGCCCTGCCAATCGGTGTAGCTTGCCGAGTTATCGCCGAGCTTCACGGCACTGCCAACGCCGCTTGCCGGCTCGTGCAGAGAAAATTCCGCTCCGACGACGTAAAGCTCTGTCATGCCGCTAAGCTCGCCCACGGTGATATCGCCGCTTTCCTTGCCGGTGTATTCCCGGGCGGCTTTCTCGAAAATTTCGGATTTGAACTTGCACACCGTGTCGTTCGGCAGCGTTTCGATCTGCGTTGTCGGGGTCGTGAGCCTTTCAAGATAGCCCGTGAAGTAGCCGACGATGAGCGCTGCGATTATGACGCCGAGCACGGCGACGGCTATCGACCAGCGGGCGATCTTTTTACCCTTGCTCTTCTTTTTCTTCTCCGGCTTGGGCTTGGACGCGGGAGCGGGCTTCGGCGGCTCGGAAACGGGGCGGGGCGCAGTGTCTGCAAAGTTTTCACTGTTCAGAAGCGGCGCACCGTAGAGCTTTTCGTAAAAATACTCGTCGCTGGGGTAGGTGTACTTCATCAGCGCATAAATGTTGCCTATCTGAAGCTCCATTCCCGGGGTCAGCGCCGTCTCCTCAACGAAAATGTTGATGGTCTTTATCTTTTTCGACTGCGCATAGTGCATCTCACGGCGGCAATTATCCGAGCGCATGTAGGCATTCGAGATAAACGCCACGACCAAATGCGCATCGGCAAGGTGTGAGGCTATGCACTCCTGCCACTCGCTGCCGACCTCGATGCCCTCATCGTACCAGATGTTGTAGCCGCGGCGGTGCATGTCGCTCAAAATGGGCAGCACCTTGTCGTTGTCGGCGTGTGCGTAGCTGACGAAAATATACGGTTTATCGCCCTCGTAGGGCTTAAAATACACAAATTCGCTCATATTATCCTCCAAAACGGTACAAAAATTATAATCCCTAATGCATTAAATTGCAATTGACTAATTGTAAAAACTCCGTCCTGACATGACTTGTTATTTGAAAAGGAGTATATTCAGAACGGCGAAAACCCTTGAAAAATAAGGATTTCCGCTGCTTTTCTATGTCCGTTTGTCGCTTATTTGTCGCTTAAATCTACAAGCCGATACTGAAAGATAACAAAAGTTCCTGCATGATACCATATTGAGAAAGCAGCGGGTTTGTGCTATACTCTTATATGTATTGCTATGCCTAACGGCAGGAAAAGGAGACTATTACCATGAAGCCGGTATTAACAATAGATGCTCTTATTGAAGCCGCAAGACGCTTTTGTGAAATTGAAAGCAGAGAAAACCATGTTGAACTAATAGGCGTTACCGACGGAAAAGCGGTCGGAACCTATGTTGAACATAAGTTTCAACATTTTCTTCAATCACAGTACAGGGTTGACGTAGGAAGCAGCGCAAAAGGGATTGATTTACCCGGTGTAGATATTCAAACTGATATTAAGGTTACGTCTATTACACAGCCTCAATCAAGTTGCCCGTTTAAGAATGCCCGTCAAAAGATTTTCGGATTAGGGTATAATCTGCTTGTCTTTGTGTATGAAAAACGGGATACAAATAATTCCTGCACGCTTCATTTTACACATTGTACATTTATCGACAGAGACAGGACAGCTGATTTCACTATTACAAAGCGCTTGCGTGAAATGGTACATGATGGCGCAAATAAAGAAGATATAATAGGGTTTCTGCAAGATAAAAATGTCCCCGGCGATGAGATCGTTTATAATGACCTTGCGGATGAAATACTTGATTATCCGCCAAAACAAGGATATTTAACTATTAGTAACGCATTGCAATGGCGGCTGCAATACGCAAGGGTGATTGCCCTTAATAATCGGGTTGACGGGGTTATAAACTATGAGTGGTAAGCGCGAATATGGCGATTATCAGACACCCGTTGAATTTGCAGAAAAGGTTTGTGCTTATTTAAAAGACTTCCGCCATATTGAACCGTCTGCAATCGTGGAACCAACTTGCGGCATTGGTGGTTTCTTGAAAAGCAGCTTACTATTCAATGCAAGCGAATACTATGGAATTGAAATAAATCCTGAATACTGCGATATATGCAGGAATGAAATACAAGACGACAGAGTAAAGATTATCAATTCGGATTTCTTTGCTTTTTCCTCAAAGGCTTTAATTCAGGATAAAAGGCAAATACTTGTTATCGGTAATCCGCCGTGGGTAACTAATAGCACTCTTTCGGCGCTCGGTTCTGATAATCTTCCCTTAAAGGCTAACTTTAAAGGATTAAAAGGAATAGATGCTATAACAGGGGCAAGTAATTTTGATATTTGCGAATATATTATTTTGCAGCTTATAAACGAATATCGGAATACTAATACTGTTATTTCAATGCTTTGTAAAACGTCCGTCGCAAGAAACGTTTTTAAGGAATTAAAGAGAAACTACATAAATTTCTTGTCTTGCGATATGTTAGAATTTGACGCGGCAAAGGTTTTCGGTATAAATGCAAGTGCTTGTGTTTTAGTTATTCAGCTTTCAGAAAAAGAAGTTTCTTCAGATGTTTGCAACGTCTATGATTTTGAAAAACTAGAAACTGTAAAATCACAGTTCGGATATGCCGACGGTCAGTTTTATAGCAACTTGGACGCTGAAACAGAAAATTATGACGGTCACTGTTGTTTTGAATGGCGGCAAGGGGTAAAGCATGATTGTTCTAAAGTAATGGAATTAACCATGCGAAACGGAACGCTTCAAAATGGGCAAAAGGAAAACGTTCAGATTGAAGATGATATTGTTTTCCCGCTTATTAAAAGCAGTATGTTCAAAGCCCCTATAATTCACAACTTTTCAAAATATGTTATTGTAACTCAAAAGAAAGCCCGTGAAGAAACAGGACATCTTGAAAAGGAAGTGCCGAAAACATGGGAATATTTATGTGACAACATAGAACTTTTTAAGAATAGAAAGAGTTCCATATATCGCGGTGCGCCGCCTTTTTCAATGTTTGGCGTGGGCGATTATTCCTATTCAAGATTCAAAGTAGGGGTAAGCGGTTTTTATAAGCAGCCGTTGTTCTCTGTCTTATATTCAGACGACGAAAAGCCCGTCATGACAGATGATACAAGTTACTTCATTTGCTTTGATAGTTATGATATGGCTTATGTCGCTATGCTGTTGCTCAATTCTGAAAAGGTTCAAGGATTTTTGACAAGTATAGCTTTTTTGGACGCTAAAAGGCCATATACAAAGAAAGTTCTTGAACGTGTTGATTTTGGTAAAATTGTAGAGTCTTTAACTATTGAAGAATTGGCGGATACAGAAAATAAATTGAATTTGTCGTCTTATGTTACTGTACCTATGTATGATGGTTTTAAAGGGTTATTGGAATTAGGGCAATTAAGATTTTCCTAATATGGGAAAGGCGGTGTCATTATGTCGAAACCTTTTCATGTGATTGCAACGCCGGACGAAAACGGTTATACCGTTACCATTCCCGAAAACCCGAATGTTTCCGCCCGCTGCGCGGATGCTGCCGACATTGTACCGACAGCGACGGCAGCAAGGGAACAGGACGAACAGAACAGGCATGAAAAAACCGCTGTCTGTCCGAAATGCGGAAAGACATATACAGGTTATCCGGCAATGTCACGGACAGACAACAAAACGGAAATCTGCCCGGAATGCGGAACCCGTGAAGCGTTGGACGCTGCCGGGGTTGAAAAAGCAGAACAGGACAAAATAATAGCAGAAATTCAGAAAGCAGCGGCGGGCGTTTAAGCCTGCCGTTTGCAATATAAGGTCAGGTCGCTTTTGTAGCCCTCAAAAACGTCCACGCGGACAATATTATATTTCACACCTTTATACAGTATCACGTTTTCGGTCGTTATGTCCGTGCGGTAATTGATAACAAACATAACTTCTTCCGTGGTTTGTGTCGTCACTCTGTAAATCTCATTCCCGGAAAGCTGCCGGAAATATGTCCACAGCGGCGCGTCTATGGGCCCAAGGGTCTTTCTTGCGGCACGCTTTTTGCCGTAGAGTATGATACCCACGCTGTGAACAAGCTGTTAATATTAATAAACTTTTAACAAGTTGACATATACGCCAATTTTGGCTAAAATCGGGGTAGAGATTTTAGCTTAAGGAGCAAGAAATGAAAAAGCCGTTTTATATTGGGGCGGTGGTCGGTGTAGTGCTGGTGATGATCATGAGCACCGTTATCAGGCTGCCGTTTTCGGCACCGTTCGACAAAATGTGCAGCGAGATCACCGTTTATGGCGACATTTCCGAGCTGAGCTTTTTGAAGCCGTATGAGACCGAGAAGCTCGATCGCCTGCTGCCGGACGGCGCGCATGACAGCTATTGCGTCGCCGTGAGCTATAAGGGCAAGAGTTTTACCGTCGTGGCCTTTGTTTTCGACAGTGACGAGCGGGCGAGGCGGTACATGTTCGATGTGACGGACGAACGCCTCCCCGTGCCCAATGCGGAATATAACGCAGGCTACGACATGGCCGAGGACGAGGCGTTTGTCGAGGCCGAGCACGGCGGCAACTACTATAGAGTGACCGGCGACTGCTCGGAGGAGTTCATCAGGTTTATGCAGCTTATGTTTTCGAACATGTCCGTGCAGGTAAAGGAGGGCTTGAGCGATGGAACGCTATAGACTGAGAAGCGCGCTCGTGTTCGTGTTTTATAAGACATCGTTCACGCTAGGGCTGCTGGCGGGACTTTCGTTTGCCGTGCCGCTGCTTTGCGGCATGTATATCGGCGCTGAGTATCAGCTGCTGACGCTGCCGCTGGTGTTTGTGGCGCTCATTGCCGGCACCATACTGTGCGGCGGCTGGGCAGAGCGCAAGCTTCAAAGGATGAACGATATTTTGTATGTCGACTGCGACCCCGATCGCTTCCTTGAGCTGTTTTCAAAGGAAATTTACAGCCGCAAGAGCGAAAACTGGCGCGGCCTGGTGCTGCTGTTTATTGCGCAGGCATACCATGCGCAGGGCAGGTTCAAGGAGGAAGAGGCGCTGTACCTCCGGTTTCTCAACAACACGAGGCGCAAAAACCCCGACGCCACGGAGGATCTTGAGGTGCTGGCACGCCTGACGATATTGTACGGCGATGCGCAGAATGCCGCCGGAGCGCAGAAGGCGTTTAAAAAATTCAGGGAGATGGCGCAGGCGCTGCCGCCGGCACCGGAGGGACAGGCTCGCACAGCGTATGACGAGATCAAGGACTTTGTATACAACAGCTACCTCATGGGTATCGGGAAGCCTGACGAGTGCGTCGGCTTTTTTGAGTGGCATTGTCAGAACCGTCCCAACGAGCTGTGCGCGCTGTTGTCGCACTACCGGCTTGCCGAGGTCTACCGTGCGCTCGGAAGCTCGGACGAGGCCGAGCGGGAGTACCGTACCGTTGCCGACAGCGGCAAAAACATCTATGCCGTGCGCATGGCAAAGCAACGGTTGACCGAGTACAAATAAAAATTTGATAAAATACGACAAGTCTGGTGTAAACGCACTTGACAATTTGCATAAAAAATATAAAATAATTACTATCAGTAGACTGAACCCTGGGGGAAACGCGTTATGTAGGGAGGTGAGACGAGCTGGATCGGAAGCATAGTGAATATATTGAAAATTTGTACATACGGTCGTATGACATGCTGTTTGCCTACGCGGTGACCTTGCTGGGCAATGCGGCCACGGCTGAGGAGGCGGTGCAGGAGAGCTTTCGCATTGCCTGCATGAAGCCGGAGGCGCTGATCCGCTCGGATAACCCTGTGGGCTGGATGGTCAACACGATGAAGCACGCCGTGCGCAACATAAAGCGGACGCAGTTGCGGCGCAGGATAGGTGCTACGCTGTCTTTGGATGATGACGAGGTATGCCTCGCCCAGCCCGGCAGGCCGGACGAGTATGCCGATGTTGAGTTTTCGGATCTGATGACGGATGAGGAGTACCGCATGCTCAAGTGGCATGTCCTGCTGAATGTCTCAATCAAGGATATCGCCGAGACTATGGATATATCCGAGGAAGCCTGCAAAAAGCGCATCCAGCGCACCAAAAAGAGAGTCCAAAAAATTTTATCGGAAAAAAATTAAAAACAGTGTCCCCTAATATATCTTCTGGTACATATATTAGTTGACGGGGGTATCCTTGTCGAAGGGTACCCCCGTTAACTTTAGCTGATGAAAGGAGAATGCCGATGCCAAGCTTCAGAAAAAACGAAATAAACGCACACGCGGTCGAGAGTATGGATGCTAAGGCGCTGCAGGCACTTTTGCGCGAGGATTTTGAGTGGCCGGGCGGCATGCTTGACAGTGAGCTGCGCGCCCTTGCCGTTCAGACGCTCTGCCGCAGGGAAAAGGAAGGCGGCGCGGTGTATCCCGATGCTGAGGCATCTCTTAAAAACTTCCGGCAAAGGTATGGGCAGCTTTTTGATACCGGCGACAGTGTTGTCCCGATGCCAAGCGGGGCACAGGGCAGAAAGCGCAGCGGGCCCATGCGTGTGCATAATGTTCTCGTGCGCTCGGCAGCGGCGATCGTTGCCGTGGTCATGCTGCTTTCCATGTCGGCTCTGGCCGGCAGACAGGATGCGGGTGACAGGGGTGCCAGATGGACAGACGGCGAGTTCTGGTTTGATTGGACTGCCATGGACATTGAACCCATGGAGCAGGGCTCAGGGCAAGTGCAGCCTCAGCTTGAAAAGCTGCGTGAGCTCCTGACGGGGTATGTGGCTCAGCCGGAGGACCTGCTCCCGAGTTACCTGCCCGAGGGCTTTGCAGCGTACGAAACGAAGATAACCGACGACACCGAGTTGTTTGCCCAAGGCATGTGCTGGCTGTCCGACGGCGAAAGCGGAAGGTATATGACGGTCGGCTGCAAGATCGTTTACGACAAGACCATGAAATTCGGCATACCTAAAAACAGCGGCGCGCCCGAGGAGTATGTCAGAAACGGCATAACGCACTACATCATGCCGAACGCAAGTTATTACGAGGCCGTGTGGGTCAACGGTGATGTGCAGTGCTCCATCGGCGGTCAGGTATCGCATGATGAGATGATAAAAATTATAGATTCTATATACGGAGGAGTAAAATGAATAAGTTCAAAAGATTTTTGGCCGTTTTTCTTGCAGCGGTCATGACCCTGAGCGGCGCTTCATATGCCGACAGCGCAGACCTGAACGCCGTCCCCACCGAGACGGAGAATGACGCAGTTGCTCCGCTTTCAAACAGCTACTACTATACCCCGACCGTAAAGCTCACTCATAAGGGCAAAGGCAAATTGAGCATATATTTCTCCGTCTCGGCAAGGTATAAGATGAAGAAGCTCGGCGCAAGGACGGTAAACATCTATAAGGATGGCAGGTTCTACACCTATTTCTTCTACACCCTGAGCGGGTGGGAGGACATAATGGGCTATAATGTCACATCCAAGAGCTTTACCAAGAGCTATACCGGCACGACCGGCGCATCGTACTATGTGGTCATGGAAGCCTTCGCGTATGACGGCAACGGCGAGTGCCTGGAGAGGGCCGTAACAAACACCGTAAAAACGTAAACCAAAAGAACGCATTGCTGATGCAATGCGTTCTTTTTATATATCGATTATTTTGATATCATAAATATCCTCGAACAGCACCTTTTCGCCGTCGAGCCTGAGAAATTTAAACGGGATGCTGACCTCGGTTATGCGCCCCTCGACGACGATATCGTGAAAGGCACGGTAATACTCCATGCGCACCCGCATGCCGCGCGTGAGCACGGATATCACGCGGCAGTTTGCCTCTATCGCCTCGTCTGAAATGTCGTGCCTATCCACCCGAGAGTGACGCTCCTCGCGGTCGCGCAGCGCTTCGCTCAAGCCCTTCATCGCGTCAAAGGCCATGAACTGCTTAGCCCTTTCCTGTCTCGTCATAGCCTGCTCTGTGACCTCCTATCATTCCGTTGCGCTCGCGCTGTGTTGCCCCGGGCATGAAATTTGTGCCCCGCAGCACGGCATTTTTGCCGTATTTGTCCATGATGCCGAGCACCGCCTTCTCCCGCGCCTTCTCGCTCTCGACAGCGTCAAGATCGGTGAAAAAGTCGTAGCCCTCGCACTGCTCGTCGCACACGCCGCCGAAGCTTATCGACAGCTTGCGGATGGGCGTATCGCGGTCTGCAATGCGGTCAAATATCTCCAGCGCATGGGGCAATATGAGCGAGTTTAATGCCGTTGCGTTCATCATGCGCACCTGCCCGTGTGCGCTCGGCAGCGTGTCGCGGCTGTAGCCCACGCCTATCCACACGCTGCGGCAGATGACCTTTTGGCGCATCATGTTCTGGCAGCCGTGCAGCACCATCTCGCTGAGCACCGTCCGTGCCTCGGCAAAGCCGTAATCGCAGGGCAGTATCTGAGAGCTTGACAGCGAGCGGCTTTTCGACCGATAATTTTTGATATCCTCTATAAGGCAGCTTTCCCGACCCCATGCGTGGTCGATGAGAAGCTCGGCGTTCACGCCGAAGGTCTTGTATATGAGCTCCTGCGGGCACTCGGCGAGGCTGCGCATCGTCGTCACGCCGAAGCGCTCCAATCGCCGCGCCGTGCCGCCGGATATCTGCCAGAAATCCGTTATCGGCCGGTGATCCCACAGCGTCTGCTTAAAGGTCTCCTCATCGAGATAGCCTAGGTGTTCCTTTGAGTGCTTTGCGGTGATATCAAGGGCGATCTTGGCAAGAAAAAGGTTCGTGCCGATGCCGGCGGTCGATGGGATGTGCAGCCTGCGCGCGATCTCGTCCATGAGCTTTTTGGCAAGCGTTTTCGCGTCCATGCCGTAGGTCTTGAGATAGCTTGTCGCGTCTATGAACACCTCGTCGATGGAGTAGACATGGATATCGTCCGGTGAAAAATAGTCAAGGTAAATTGAATAAATGTCGGCAGCATACTCGATATAAAGCTGCATCCTCGGCGGCGCGGCCTCGTATTCTATCGTTTTCGGTATCTCGTAGAGCCTGCATCGATTGCGCACGCCCTGCGCCTTGAGCTTCGGCGATATGGCAAGGCAGATCGTGCCGCTGCCGCGGCTGAGGTCGGCCACAACTAAATTTGTCTCAAAGGGGTTGAGCCCGCGCTCTGCACATTCGACCGAGGCATAAAAGCACTTCATGTCGATGCAGAAATATGTCCTTTGCTTAGGCATAATGCACCTCAATCCAAGTCCTTGAGCACCTTCACCGCAACGCCCTGTATGATGCAGTCACGCACGATGATATCGTCATAGCTCGGGTTTTCCGGGTGCAGATGTACGCAATCTGCCTGCGGGCGGAAGCGCTTTAGCGTCGCCTCGTCGTCAACGAGCGCGACAACTATCTGATCATACATCGCCGTCGGCTGCTGCCGCACGACGACAAGGTCGCCGTCGTCGATACCGGCGTTTATCATCGAGTCGCCCTTTGCCCGCAGCAGAAAAAATTCGCCGTGGCCGAAAAGGGAAAGCGGGAGCTTAACATACTCCTCAATGTTCTCCTCGGCAAGCTTAGGGATGCCGCAGGAGACAGCACCGAGGACAGGCGCGCGAAAGCAGCCGTCATTTTGCATCTGCCGTGTCGCGGCGCTTCGGCAGCCGCCCATTTGCAGCATGTCCCGCTGCTTCATGAGGTTTAGGTACTTTGACACCGTCGACTTTGAAAGCCCCACTCCGGCGGCGATCTCCCGCACCGTGGGCGACACGCCGTTTGCCTCGGCATAGTCGTTTATGAAATTTTCAAGCAGCGTGAAGTTTTCCTCATTCAAACGGCGCATATCGGCAGCTCCTTTCTATCTCGGACAAATGTCCACGATAGAATTGTACCACCGATATGCGCCGAAGTCAAGGGGTCACAGCTCGGAAATAAAATCCATTGCGTAGGCCGCAAAGCTTTTTGCCTGCGCAAGGGGATGATTTGGCGGCAGCATGTCAACAAGGAAGTGAGCCATATGAGTGCAAAACAGGCACAGATACTGATGGCGGTCGTCATTCTGACCCGCTCGAGCGCATACATATTCAGCAAAACGGGTCTTGAGACCCTTGGAATGTTTAATCTTCTCGCAGCAAGGTTCCTGCTTGCGTTTTTGGTCTTGGGCGTTATCTTTTTTAAGCGCCTGAGGCACATAAGCCGCCACGATCTGATGGGCGGCGCTATCATCGGTGCGGTGTTCACCGGCGTCATGGCCTTCGAGCTCACGGCGCTCAAGACCACCGACTAGACGAGCATAGCGAGGTTTTTTGTGAAGCTGCGCTTCACAAAAAATGTGGCGTGTTTTGAAGCGTTCAAACCTCATCTCGCGTGCCGGCGAAGCGTTTGGACGGGCGGTAGTAGAGGAGGGCGGCGAAGATCATGAGCGCCGTTATGCCCAGACTCACGGGGTAGGCGATCATTATCGTTTTAAATGTCGCGCTGAGCGGGAACACATAGCGTATCCACGCGATGCGCACGCCGCACACGCCGAGCATCGTCAATATCGCGGGCGTGAGCGAGATCGAGAACCCTCGCAGGTAGCCGGACATGACGTTGTACAAAAGGTTAAAAACATGCGAGAACATGACATACATCATGCGGATATAGCCGGTCTCGACGACCTCGGGGTCGTTGTTGAATATCGAGAGCAGGGGCTTGCCGAAAAACAGCAGTATGGCGATCGCCGTCACGAGCGCGATAAGCCCCTCGAGCATGCACAGCTTGAGCGTTTTCTTGCAGCGGTCGATCTTGCCCGCGCCGTAGTTTTGCCCGACAAAGGTCGTGCACGCCTGCGAAAATGCGTCGATGATATCGAAGGTGAGTATCTCGATGTTGAACGCTGCGCTCGATGCTGCCATGACCACCGTGCCGAGACTGTTTATCGCCGACTGGATGACGATGTTCGACACCGCAAACAGCGAGCTCTGCACGCCTGCGGGCAGGCCGATGCCGAGGATGCGGCGCAGGATGGGCAGGTCGATGCGAAGCTTTTTGGGGTCGAGGTGGATGTCAAGCTCGGTGCGCCGCAGCTTCACGAACAGGATAACGGAGCTTACCGCATTCGAGATGACCGTCGCTATCGCAACGCCGCTGACCGACATGTTGAGCACCGCGACGAAAAACAGGTTCAGCGCAACGTTCAGAAGGCCGGATATCGTCAGCGCAACGAGGGGCGTTTTCGTCTCGCCCACGCTGCGGAAGATGGCCGCCTCGAAGTTATACAGCAAAATGACCGGCAGGCCGGTGAGGTAAATGCGCAGGTACAAAAGCGCGAGCGGGAACACCTCGTCCGGCACATTCAGCATCCCCAGCAGGGGCGCGGCGATCAGCTGGCCGAGCAGCCCGACGATTATGCCGCCGATGACGGCGACGACGACCGAGGTGTGCACCGCCTTGTGCACGGCGTCGCGGTCGCCGCGGCCGAT
The DNA here is from genome assembly GCA_022784505.1 of Bacillota bacterium. Lineage (GTDB taxonomy): Bacteria > Bacillota > Clostridia > Oscillospirales > Oscillospiraceae > F23-B02. The sequence goes on along the minus strand of JALFUQ010000002.1, from coordinate 25,503 downwards.
AGCGTGCGCGATGACGACATTGCAGCCGATGCCGATGCCGATGAAAAGGTTTATGATAAGCCCGATGACCGAGCTGTTTGCGCCGACGGCCGCCACGGCGATGGTCTTCTCGGCACCCGTGAAGTTGCCGACGACGGCGATGTCCGCGGCGTTAAAAAGCTGCCCGAGTATCGCCGTTGCCGCAACGGGCAGGGCAAACTGCGGCAGCTTGTTCCAGATAGGGCCGTTTAACATATCCAGCCGCTGTCTGCGTGTTGCTTCCTTCATATATATTATCAACTCTGTTTCAAAAATTTCGCCAACATTATATTGATTAAATTCGCTTATAGCAAATACTTATAAAGAATAGCTTATCATAGTTTACAGGCATGATAAAACCTGCTATACTGTCGAATGAGGTGATAAATACATGGATATTCGTGTTTTAAGATATTTTTTGACCGTGGCTCGGGAGGAGAACATCACTCGCGCCGCCGAAAGCCTGCACATAACCCAGCCCTCGCTGTCAAAGCAGCTCATGGAGCTCGAGCAGGAGCTCGGAAAGCAGCTTCTCGTTCGCGGCAAGCGCAAGCTCACGCTCACCGATGACGGCGTGCTGCTTCGCAAGCGTGCCGAGGAGATAGTCGCGCTCCTTGAAAAGACCGAGCAGGAGCTCAGCGCCGACACCGCGCTCGGCGGCAAGATCTCCATCGGCGGCCTGCCCGGAAAAAGGGTGCTTCAAGCCGCGGCCGAGCTTCGCGCCGAGCACCCCGACGTGAGCTTTGATTTTTACAGCGGCGATGCCTGCGAGATAATCGAGCGGCTAGACCACGGAAGCCTTGATTTTGCGGTGCTTTTGGAGCCTGTAGATGGCGTGAAGTACGACTATGTTTCGCTCGGCGAGCGCGCCCGGTGGGGGCTTATCATGCCCGATAATTGCGAGCTTGCGATGAAGCCTGCCATAAAGCGCGAGGATCTGTGTAATGTGCCGCTTATCCTGCACAAGCGTGTCGGCCTCCAGCGCACGATAGAGCATTGGGCGCAGACCGATCTTGACCACATGAACGTTGCGGCGACTTATAATGTCCTGAACGGCGATCCGGCGGCGCTCGTGCGCAGCGGTCTTGGCTATGTGCTGATAACCGACGACCATTTGCCCGGCCGGCTCGGCTCCGGCCTGTGCTTCAGGCGGCTTGAGCCGCCGCTTGAAAGCAGCCACGCCCTCATCCGGAAGCGCCATGCAGTCCTGACAAAGCCCGCCGAAGCGTTTTTGGAGAAGGTAAAAAACACGTAACCGAATGGCTTTTGCTCAACTGGGAAAAATAAGAATTACCGCTGAAATCCTTGACCTTTTCACAAAAACCCGATATCATATCTGTTACACCCTTAGGAGGATGTTTTATGGATATAAAGAAATTCAACAAAATTCGCAGCAGCAACCCCTTTTTGCCGCTGAGCGACATTGTTTACGAGCTGCTGCTGCGTGATATAATAAGCTTCAGACTGCACCCGGGCGCGAGGATAAGCGAAAATGCCATCTCGCAGGAGCTTTCCATCAGCCGCTCGCCGGTCAAGACGGCGCTTGAAAAGCTCGTCGACCGCCGCTTTGCAAAGATCACCAACAACCGCTACTATGTCTCCGATTTTGACCCCGAGTATTACAAGGAGATCTGCGATTTCACCATGATGATAGAGCCGTTCGCGGCCAAAAAGGCGGCGCGGAACATCAAGCCCGAGCAGCTTGAGGAGCTTTACCGCATCTCCGACCGGCTCGCCGCACTGTATCAGGAGGCGTATGCCAGCGGCAAGGATTTCGGCTTCACGAAGCTTCTCGATCAGGAGATGGCGTTCCACTACGGCGTGGTCAAAGCCTCCGGCAACGGGCTTATCTCCGGCCTGTACGAGGAGCACAAGTACGAGGTCTGGCGCTTCCGCGGCTGCCTTTTGTACAGCCGCCCCGAGGGCTTTTTCAACACCGTCGACACCGACCATCGCCTCATCTGCGACATCCTCAAGCTCGGCGACGGCGACCTCGCCGCAGCTGTCACCAAGCGCCACCTCCATGTCTCGCGCGACAGCATCGAGCGCTACGAGCTGATAGACCGTTTTTGAGAGGCAGAGCCTCTCAATGCAGTGAGGTTCGCCCTAAGGGCGAGATAGCTCAATACGCGTTAAGGCTGCGGCGTGCCGCTTTTGCGAAAAAATGTATAATAAACTCAAGGAAAAAGTCATAAATTTCTGCCGCTGGGTGTGGAGCGAATGCAAGGACGTAAAAACATTTTTGCTTCTGCTCGCGGTGATAGCGGCGGTCTACTCGCCGGTGTGGGTCGGGTACCTGCTTTCGGCGATATTCGGCTGGACATGGGCGTCGGTCATGGCGTCGACCTGCCTCGTGTTCTGGGCAGGGCCGTTCACGCCGTTTTTCCCGCTCTGCATCGCCATAACCCTGTCGATAAAACGCTGGTCAGAGCGCCGGAAGAATAAATAACAAACACATCTCTCGCCCCTTTGGGCGAACTTAAAAAACTAAAAAAACGGTATAGCCGAAGCTATACCGTTTTTTCATATTCAGTTTGCGGCTTTCATGGCGAGAAAGGCGTTGATGAAGCCGTCGATGTCGCCGTCCATGACATTTTGGATGTTGCCGTTTTCAAAGCCGGTGCGGTGATCCTTGGCGAGGGTGTAGGGCATGAAAACATAGGAGCGGATCTGGCTGCCCCACTCGATCTTCATCTGCACGCCCTTGATATCGGATATCTTCTCAAGATGCTCGCGCTCTTTGATCTCCGCCAGGCGGGCGCGCAACATGTTCTTGCAGTTTTCGAGGTTCTGGAAGTGGCTGCGCTCGACCTGCGAGGCAACGACGATTCCGGTCGGGATGTGAGTAAGGCGCACTGCCGATGAGGTCTTGTTGACCTTCTGACCGCCTGCGCCGGAGGAGCGGTAAACATCCATCTTGATGTCCTCGTCGCGCAGCTCTATCTCGTTATCGTCGCTTATCTCGGGCATGACCTCGACTGCCGCAAACGAGGTGTGGCGGCGGCCGGACGCGTCGAACGGCGAGATGCGCACAAGGCGGTGTATGCCGTGCTCGCTCTTCAGAAAGCCGTAGGCGTTCTCGCCCTCTATCATGATGGTCGCGCTCTTGATGCCCGCCTCATCGCCGTCGAGATAATCCATGAGCTTGACGGTGTAGCCGTGGCGCTCTGCCCACATGTTGTACATGCGATAGAGCATCTGCGTCCAGTCCTGCGCCTCGGTGCCGCCGGCACCTGCGTGGAAGGTCAAAATAGCGTTGTTCGCGTCGTATTCGCCCGTGAGCAGCGTGCCCAAACGGGTCTCTTCAAGGCGCTTCTGGAAGGCCTCGAACTCCGACTCGAGCTCGGGCAGCATGGAGTCGTCCTCCTCCTCCAGCGCCATCTCGCACAGGGTCATGAGGTCGTCCCATGAGGCGCACAGCTTGTTGTAATTTTCGACCTTGTTCTTCGTCTGCTTTAAGCGCTTCTGCACGCGCTGCGAGTTTTCGACATCGTTCCAGAAGCCGTCCTGCGCCGACTGCCCCTCCAGCTCCTCGATCTCCTTTTCGGCGGCCTCGAGGCGGAGCGCATCGCGCAGTCCGTCAAGCGTGGGCTTGAGGGCGTTGAGCTTCTGCTTATATTCTTCAAATTCAAGCATTTTCATCATTCCTTGTACAAAACTAACTAAAATATTATACACGATAATATCCTGCTTGTAAATGCTAAAAAATATGCCGCAGACTCTTTCATTTTGCAGGGGTATTTGATATAATACCATGGAATTAATATCGTTTATGCGATAAAAACAGAATAGACAGAGAGGACGATTAAAAATGATTTCCCACGGTAAAGAGATCAAGGTATTCTCCGGCAACTCCAACCCCGAGCTTGCTAAGGCCATTTGCTCGCATCTTTTCAAGGAGCTGGGCGAGTGCAGCTGCTCCCACTTCGCCGACGGTGAGTGCTCCATTTCCGTTCATGAGCCCGTCAGAGGCACCGACGTTTTCATCGTGCAGTCGACCTGCAAGCCCGTTAACGACAACCTCATGGAGCTGCTTGTCATGATCGACGCAATGCGCCGCGCCTCCGCCGGCCGCATTACCGCCGTCATCCCTTACTTCGGCTATGCCCGTCAGGACCGCAAGGCCAAGAGCCGCGACCCCATCTCCGCAAAGCTCGTTGCAAATCTCATTACCGCTGCCGGTGCAGACCGCGTCCTCACGATGGACCTGCACGCTGCCCAGATCCAGGGCTTCTTCGACATTCCGGTCGACAATCTTTTCGGCGCACCGCTTTTTGCAAAGCACTATCTTGATACCTACGGCAAGGGCAACGAGGATATCATGGTCGTTTCCCCCGATGTCGGCAGCACTGCAAGAGCCCGCAACTTCTCCCTCAAGCTCGGCTGCAACATGGCCATCGTCGACAAGCGCCGTGAGAGAGCAAATCAGTCCGAGGTCATGAACATAATCGGCAATGTCGAGGGCAAGACCTGCATCCTGCTTGACGACATGGTCGACACCGCAGGCTCGCTTTGCGGCGCAGCCAAGGCGATCGTAGAGATCGGCGGCGCTAAGGAGGTCTACGCCTGCGCAAGCCACGGCGTCCTGTCGGGTCCTGCTATCGACCGCATAAACGACAGCGTCATCAAGGAGCTCCTGCTTCTCGACACCATCCCTTATCCTGTCGACAGGCAGCCCTCGGACAAGATCAAATACATGTCCGTAGCACCCGTGTTCGCCGAGGCGATCCAGCGTGTTTACGAGGAAATGTCCATCTCCAATCTGTTTGAATGATAAGACCCAGTGCAAGGGCTTTTGCCCTTGCACTGCGTATATAAAATATCAGAGGTAGACCCGTGTTTGATAGATTTCGCAGCGCACAGGGTGTAACATGGCTTGTCGTATTCCTCGGCAATCCCGGCACCAAATTTAACGGAACAAGGCACAACGCAGGCTTCATGGCTGCCGACGCGATGGCAGAGGAGCTTAATGTCAGCATAAACAAGCTGCGCTTCAAGGCGCTGACCGCGCAGGTCGAGATCGGCGGCGAAAAGGTGCTTTTGATGAAGCCGCAGACCTACATGAACCTCTCGGGCGAAGCGGTCATTCAGGCGGCAAAGTTTTATAAGATAAGCCCCGAGCACATCATCGTCGTGTCCGACGAGGTGGCGATGCCGATAGGCAAGCTGCGCATCCGCAAAAGCGGCTCGGCCGGCGGACACAACGGGCTGAAAAACATCATCCAGCATCTCGGCACGCAGGACTTCCCGCGCATCCGCATGGGGGTCGGCGCTGCCCCGCATCCGGATTACGACATGGCCGATTGGGTGCTCAGCACCTTTAAAAATCAGGACGCCGAGGACATGCGGGCGCTTGCCGAGCGGGTGTCCAAGGCAGTGCAGTGCTACATCATTGAGGGACCCGACAGGGCGATGAACAAATTTAATTGAGGTAGAAAGCATGAAGAAAAGCTGCATCGCAATGCTGCTTGCGGGCGGTCAGGGCTCACGCCTTTACGCCTTGACGCAGAATGTTGCAAAACCGAATATGCCCTTTGGCGGCAAGTACAGGATCATCGATTTTCCGCTTTCCAACTGCGCAAACTCCGGCATAGACACAGTGGGCGTGCTGACGCAGTACCGTCCGCTGCAATTAAACAGCTACATCGGCGGCGGTCAGCCGTGGGATCTTGACTCTGCCGACGGCGGCGTGTTTATCCTCCCGCCTTACCAGACCGCGGGCGAGAACGGCTCGTGGTTTTCCGGCACGGCAAACGCCATTTATCAGAACATGGGCTTTATCGAAATGTACGACCCGGATAATGTCCTCATCCTCTCGGGCGACCACATCTATAAGATGGATTACGCCAAGATGCTGCGTGAGCATATTGAGCGTGACGCTGCCTGCACCATCGCCGTTTTGCAGGTGTCCATGGAGGAGGCGACCCGCTTCGGCATCATGAACCTCGGCGATGACGGCTATGTCAGTCAGTTCGAGGAAAAGCCCAAGCAGCCCAAGAGCGACCTTGCGTCCATGGGCATATACATATTTAATTGGAAAAAGCTCCGCAAGTACCTCATCGAGGACGAAAATGACCCCTCTTCGAGCAAGGACTTCGGCAAAAATATAATCCCGAACATGCTGGCGGCCGGCGAGAAGCTGTGGCCTTACCGCTTCGACGGCTACTGGCGTGATGTCGGCACAATAACGAGCCTGTGGGACGCAAACATGGATATGCTCTCGACAACGCTCATTAATCTTTACGACCCCGAGTGGCCGATACGCTCGCGCCCCGTCGGTCTGCCGCCGCATTATGCGGGGGAGGATGCCCGCATCGTGCACTCTATCGTGACCGAGGGCTGCGTCATTGACGGCAATGTCGAAAACTCGGTACTGTCGAGCTCTGCGCATGTCGGAAAGGGCGCTACGGTACTTTACAGCGTCCTCATGCCCGGCGCGGTAGTCGAGGAGGGCGCAACGGTCGAATACGCCATCATCGGCGAGAACACCGTCGTCAGGTCCGGCGCTCATGTCGGCGCTGCGCCCGACGGAAGCGAGGGCTGGGGCGTTGCGACCTGCGGACCGGATATCGAGATCCGCTCGGGCGCAAGTGTACCGGCCGGTGCGATGATATACAAGTCGGAGGAGGTCTGAACATGTCTGATTTTCACGGAATCATCTTTGCCTACGGCTCTGTCAATGAGCTTGGCGAGCTTGTGAAAACGAGAACGGCGGCATCGCTCCCGTTCTGCGGCAGATACAGGCTCATCGACTTTGCGCTCTCGTCCATGATGAATGCCGGTATCCACGATGTCGGCGTTATCATGCAGCGCGACTATCAGTCGCTTTTAGACCACATCGGCAGCGGCAAGGACTGGGACATGGGTCGCCGTATCGGCGGCCTGCGTATGCTCCCGCCGTTCGGCCTGCCGGAGTATCACCGCGGCGATTACACCGGCACGATAGAGGCATTGAATGCCGTTTCGACCTATGTGCGTGAGCTGAGAGCTAAGTATATCGTCATGGTGCAGGGCAATGTTGCGGCAAACCTCGACCTCAAGGCCGCGATGCGCCATCATGTAAAAAGCGGGGCGGAGATAACCGCCATATGCACCGAGCGCACGCCCGAGTACCGCCACCATCGCTATGTCGTGGACGCGGACGGCTTTGCCCGGCATATGATATTTAACCAGACAACAGACGGCGAGGGGCTTGCGTCACTCGAGGCGTACATAATCTCCAAGGAGCTTCTCATCGGCATGATGGATGCCTGCGCCGCGGCAAACCACTATCACTTCCATCGCGATGCGATAGCGGCGTATCTTGAAAACGGCGGCAAGGTCAATGTGTACCTGCACCCCGGGTATGCTCGCCGCATCATGAGTTTAGACACCTATTTTGACGCGAGCATGGATATGCTCAAGCCCGAGTGCCGCGCCGAAATGTTCCCGCCCGAGCGGCCTGTACGCACCAAGAGCCACGAGGATGTCAGCACCTATTACGGCGAGGGCGCGTTTGTCACAAACAGTCTCGTTTCCGACGGCTGCATCATCGAGGGCGAGGTGAAAAACTGCGTTTTGTCCTCCGATGTGCGCATTGCCCCGGGCGCGAAGGTGGAAAACTGCATTCTCATGCGCGGAACGAAGATAGGTGAGGGGGTCATTTTAAACTCCGTCATCGCCGATAAATACGCGCAGGTATCTGCGTTCCGGACGCTCATGGGCAGCGAGAAGCTGCCGATAGTAATTCCGAAAAACAGCAACATCTAATAAGAGGATCATCAATGTTTAAAAGTCAGATCTCCCGTGACGAGGTGCGCTCGGCGATAGAAGATAAGCTCTGCGCGCAGTTCGGCGTCACAAGCAAAAATGCAACCGACGATCAGGTGTTCCGCGCCTCGGCGATCGTTATCCGCGAGATAATGAGCCGCCTTCTGGCCTTCGGCGAGGATAAGAAGCCCGACCGCGAGGTGCACTATCTGTCCATGGAGTTTCTCATGGGCAGAAGCCTTATGAAAAATGCCTTCAACCTCGGCATTTCCGAAGCGCTCATCGGGGCGCTCAGTGACCTTGGAAGAAACGCAAGCGACATTTTCGAGGAGGAAAACGACGCAGGGCTCGGCAACGGCGGCCTCGGCAGGCTCGCCGCCTGCTACATGGACTCCATGGCATCGCTCGGCATCCCCGCAACGGGCTACTCGATATGCTATGAGCTGGGCATCTTCCGGCAGAAAATTCAGGACGGCAGGCAGACCGAGGTTGCCGACGACTGGCGCTCGGCAGCCGAGAGCTGGCTCGTCACGCGCTCGGACGAAGCCGTCGAGGTGCGCTTTGGCGGACATATAGTCCCGCACTGGGATAATTACGGCCATTACCACGCCGAGCATGTCGGCTACACCACCGTCACCGCCGTGCCGCGAGATATGCTCATCGCAGGCTACAAGGGCGAGACGGTCAACACCCTGCGCCTTTGGGATGCCCGCAGCACCACGGCGCTCGACATGTACCTGTTCTCCGAGGGCGAGTATGTAAAGAGCCTTGAGCAGCGCACCATGAGTGAGGTCATCACCAAGGTGCTGTATCCCGCCGACGACCATTTGCAGGGCAAGCAGCTCAGGCTAAAGCAGCAGTATTTCTTCGTTTCCGCCACCGTGCAGTGCATAGTTCGCAAGCACATGGAGCGCTACGGCGACATTCGCTCCTTTGCCGAGCACCATGTCATTCAGATAAACGATACCCACCCCACGCTCGTTATCCCCGAGCTCATGCGCATATTTATGGATGAGTACGGCCTCGGCTGGGACGAGGCGTGGAAGATCGTCACCGCAGCCGTTGCGTACACAAACCACACCGTCATGAGCGAGGCGCTCGAAAAATGGCCGCAGGAGCTTATCCAGACACTGCTGCCCCGCGTGTGGGAGATACTGTGCGAGATAAACCGCCGCTGGTGCGAGTATCTTAGATCCAAGTTCGGCGAGAGCGAAAAGGTCGGCAGAAACCTCATCATTCAGGACGACGGCGTTCATATGGCAAACCTTTGCCTTGCCGCCTGCTTCAAGATAAACGGCGTTTCGGCGCTGCACGGCGAGATACTGAAAACGGACCTGTTCCGAGACGTGTGCTCGCTCACGCCAGAGCGCTTCACCTATGTCACAAACGGCATCGACCACCGCCGCTGGCTCGCGCAGATAAATCCGAGGCTGAATTCCCTCGTGTGCGACCTGCTCAGCAGCGAGAGCTATCTGCAAAAGCCGGAAACGCTCATCCGCCTTGCCGATTTTGCGGACGACACCGCCGTTCGGGACAGGGTCAACGAGATAAAGCTTTTAAACAAGCAGGATTTCGCAGCCTTCGCCCGCAAGCAGGACGGCTTTGTCCTCAACACGGATGCAATTTTGGATGTGCAGGTAAAGCGTTTGCACGAGTATAAGCGCCAGCTCATGTGCGCCATGCTCATAACCCGCCTGCAAAACCTGCTGCACGAACAGCCCAACATAGACTTCACGCCCCGCACCTTCGTGTTCGGCGCAAAGGCCGCAGCGGGGTATTACACCGCAAAGCGCATCATCGAGCTCATTCTTTCGCTTGCCGACGATGTGAACCACGACCCTCTGTGCAAGGGCAAGCTGCAGGTCTATTTCATGGAAAACTACCGTGTCTCCGCCGCCGAAGCGCTCATGCCCGCAGCGCAGGTGTCAGAGCAGATATCCACCGCCGGTAAGGAGGCCTCCGGCACGGGCAATATGAAGCTCATGCTCAACGGCGCGGTCACAATCGGCACGCTCGACGGCGCAAATGTCGAGATGCACGAACGGCTGGGCGATAAGAATATGTTCCTTTTCGGCCTGCATGCCGACGAGGTCACGGCACTCAAGGCCGCCGGCTACGACCCCAAGGCATACGCCGAGCGGGATAAAGAGCTCACGGCGGTGCTCGAACGCTTCAGCCGCGGGTTCAGAGACGGCAAGAGCTATTCCGACCTCGTGTCGGGGCTTTTATACGGCGGCGACCCGTATATGCTCATCGCCGACTACCGCAGCTATGTGGAAACACACGATAAAATGTACGCATCGATAGCCGACGACGGCGAGCGGGCGCGACTTTCGATAATAAACACCGCCGAGGCGGGTATTTTCGCCGCCGACAGAGCGGTCAGTGAATACGCAGAGGGAATATGGAAGATAAAACTGTAATCGTAATTGGCGCAGTGAATATGGACATCTGCGGCAGACCCGATAACGAGCCGAGGCTGCATGACTCAAACCCGGGCGTTATAAGCCTTACCCCGGGCGGCGTGGCACGAAACATTGCGCATAACCTGTGCCTGCTTGGGCTCAAGGTAAAGTTTATAACCGCCATCGGCAGCGATTTTTACGGCGAGAGCCTGTATGAAAGCTGCAAGCAGCTCGGCATGGATATGCACATGACCCGCCGCATTACAGGCGGGCGCACCTCGAGCTATCTTTATGTGACAGACGAAAAGGGCGAAATGCTTATCGGCGTGTCGGACACCGACATTTCCGGCAGCATCACGCCGGAATATCTCAAGGAGCACCTAAATGAGATAAACGCCGCCGATGCCGTCGTGTTTGACGGCAACCTCACGACCGAGACCATCGCGTGGATAGCCGAAAACGTCACCGCGCCTTTGTACGCAGACCCCGTGTCCTCCGCGAAGGCCGACAGGCTCAGTCCTGCACTGAGTAAGCTTCAGGCTTTCAAGCCCAATGAGCTCGAGGCCAAGAGCATGACCGGCGAGAGCACCGCACTGATTGCTGCCGAAGCGCTGCTCAATGCCGGTGTCAAGCGTGTGTTCGTGAGCCTGGGACCTGACGGCATCGTCGCCGCCGAGGATGCCGAGATCGTGAAGCTTCCCTGTGAGAAGGTCAATGCCGTGAACACCACCGGCTGCGGCGATGCCGCCACCGCCGCCATCATCTGGGCGGGCGTGCAGGGACTTGACCATGTCTCCGCCGCAGCCGCCGCCATGAAGGCCTCCGCCCTCACCATCGAGTGCCCGCAAACTGTAAATCCCGAACTGAGCGCCGAGCTTTTAGTCTAAGTCGACGAAAACCGAACCGCTATGATGAAAAAACCGAGGTGAATTTTCACCTCGGTTTTGCTTAATGTAAATGCTGTTGTGTTGCGATGGTCGGCGAAACTGTGTTTAACCTCATTTTAATAATTTGTCGTCCGATGAAAGCGTTGGATAAAACACGCTGGGGTAAACACAAAAAGGGGGTATAGTAATTTATCTCTACAGTTTAGTTCTTATTCAATCCGTTTATGTAATCGTTGTAGATATCGTCGGCGGACTTGACATTCTTCGTCGGCGTGGGTGTCGGGGTCGGAGTCGGGGTAGGCACAGCCTCGGTCACGGCGGGCTTTGCTTCACCGAACACGTCCAGCGCGTCGGGCAGAACACCTGCCACGGATGCCGCGGCAAAGCCGCACACCAGCAAAAACACCACGACTATCACCCACAGCACAGCCTTGCGGCGCAGGGGATTTTTGCTCGCGGCCTTCTCACGGGTCGTCGCCTTGTAGGCTCTGGCATCGAGGGAATCCATGCGGCTGGATATGCGCGACTTGCGCGAAATGAGCTGCTTTCCCATGAGCGCCTCGCTGTTATTCGGGTCGTCTGCGAGCACCTCGTCAAACAGGGCGTCCGCATCCGACCAATAACCCTGCGAGATCAGATGATACGCATTTTCGACCTTGTGCACCTCCGCCTTTTGCTTGGGCGAGCCGTGCAGCAGCTCCTCAAAAGTGGTCTTGTCTTCCGTATCGGACACCTCCGTTTCGAAAATTTCAATATATTTTACCATCATATCGTACACAGGTCAATGTTGAATTTTTCTGACGGATATATTACAATTCGTTCAGGAAGTGACTGCAATGAAACGACTGATAATTTTTGATCTTGACGGCACGCTGCTCGACACGCTCGAGGATCTGTGCGATGCGACTAATTACGCTCTGCGCTCGGAAAATTTTCCCGAACGGAGCCTTGACGAGGTGCGCAATTTTGTCGGCAACGGCATAAGGCTGCTTATAGAGCGCGCCGTGCCGCAGGGGACGCCCCCGGCTGTGACCGACCGTGTTTTTGGGGTGTTCAAGAGCTATTACGCCGACCACTGCATGATAAAGACAGTGCCCTATGCCGGTATTGCCGATGCTCTGCGGCTATTAAAGGCGCAGGGCTGTCTTCTCGGCGTGGTGTCGAACAAGGCAGATGCACCCGCAAAGGCGATAGTCGCGCACTATTTCCCCGCGGTGTTCGACTCCGTCGTCGGCGAGCGTGAGGGAGTGCGCAAAAAGCCCGCACCCGATGCCGTTTTCGAGACGGTAAAGGCACTCGGCTGCACGATTGACGAGCTTGTGTATGTCGGCGACTCCGACGTTGACGCACAGACTGCCCAAAACGCAGGCTGCCGCTGCGTTCTGGTGTCGTGGGGCTTTCGCGAGCGCGCGCTTTTGGAGAGCTTTTCGCCGTCGGCCGTTGTTGACACGGCAAAGGAACTGTTAAAGGAGCTGATAAAATGAAGATAAACAAGAAGCTTTTGCAGGCCGCCGCCGGCGCTGCGATCGGATATGCGACAGGCATGCTCAATCCGGCGTATGTCATCGGACTGCGCAAGGGCTATGATATCCGCAAAAAGGGCTCGGGCAACCCGGGCGCATCGAACACCATCATTCTCGAGGGCAAGAAGGCGGGACTTTTCGTCATGGCCTTCGATATCAGCAAGGCCGCCGTCGCAGTGAGCCTCAGCCGCAGACTTTTCCCGAAGTACGACTGCGCGGGCGAGACCGCAGGCACGGCCTGCGTGCTCGGGCACATGTTTCCGGCGACGCTCGGGTTCAGAGGCGGCAAGGGGCTTGCCTGCCTCGGCGGCGAGATACTGGCCTTTGGCCTGCACGACTTTGCGACCATGCTGTTTTTCGAGAGCGTTCTTTTGATGGCGACCCGCTACATCTGCTTTGTGCCGATAACGCTGTCGGTGGCGTATCCAATTTATCACGGTTTTGAGACCGGCAACTGGAAGGGCTCGGCCATCCTCGGCACGGTTGCTCTGCCTGTGCTCGTAAAGCATATCGAAAACCTCAAGCGTATTGCCGAGGGCAGGGAACTCAAGGTCGACTTCCTCTGGAACAAGGAAGGCGAGCTCGAGCGCACCGGCTGGGAGGAAGAAGAATAAAAACTTGCAGGCAGCGCACTCTGCGCTGCCTGCAAGTTTTTATTCAGTGAAGATTGCTGTCGCAAGTTAAGTTTGCCCTTGCGGGCAACTTCACTGGCGGCGTAGCCGCTAACTTCACTCGTCCTGCGGACGAACTTAACTTTGCAAAGAAAAACTTAGCATATGATCTCGACTGCCTGCGGGCAGTTTTCGAGGCTCAATTCTAAGTGCGCGCCGCCGTCCTCGCCGTCGAAGGACCATGTTTCCGGCTCATCGAAGGTGAATTTTGCGCGTCGGGTCTGTGCTATAATAATATTCTCGTTTGAGAAGTCGTGCGCCACGACGACTTGGGCTGCAAGCGGGAGGATAGACGCTGCGCTGGGGAGTCTGCGAACCAAAATGAGCTCATGCAGGCCGTCGCCGAGATCTATCATATCACGCGGCAGCGCGACCGTGCCGCCAACGGAGTAGGAGTTTGACAGCCCGCCGTAAAGAAACTCGCCGTCGAGCTCGCCGCCGTCGTATTCGACATGCACATGGCGGGGCTTGAGGCTTCCCAGACTCTTTGCCGCGCCGATGAGGTACGCCGCCTGACCGAGCGAGCGCTTTGCATCCTGCGGCGTGGCGTAGCTTACCTCGGTGAATGCGCCGAAGGCCGCGACATAGTTAAAGTACCCGCCGTCGCGCTTGCCTACATCAAACGGCATGAGCTTGCCCGATAAAAACCTGCGGGCGCCGCCCAAAATGTCGTTTTTCACAAGGCCGAGCGTGCGGGCAATGTCGTTTGCCGTGCCGATGGGGATATAGCCCACCGGCGGGCGACGGTCTATCGTCATGAGCCCCGCTACCACCTCGGCAAGCGTTCCGTCGCCGCCGAGAACGAGGACCTTGTCAAACCCTGCTGCATACTCGGCTGCAAGCTCGGTCGCGTGGCCGCGGTGCTGCGTGAAAAACAGCGACACCGCGTAGCCTGCGTCGCTTAAAAGCTTCAGCGCCTCGGGCAGACCCTGCTTAAATCCGCCCTTGCCTGCGGCGGGGTTGATTATCATCATCAGTTTTTCCATAGTATTCACCCGTCCGACATTTTACCACATTGATATTACTATGGCAATATGCTGCATACTAATGTATAATAGAGGCATTAGATAAAAACCAAGGAGGATCGCCATGAAGTACAAGGAGCTTATCGACAAAATGACGCTGGAGGAGAAAGCGGGACTGACCTCGGGTCTGGATTTCTGGCACACCAAGCCGGTTGCCCGCCTCGGCATCCCCTCGATGCTGCTGTCGGACGGCCCGCACGGCCTGCGCAAGCAGGAGTGGCAGTCGGATCACCTCGGCATGCACAAGTCTGTGCCCGCGACCTGCTTTCCCACGGCGGCGAGCCTTGCTAACTCCTGGGACACCGACATGATCGAGCGCCTTGGCCGCGCGCTCGGCCTCGAGGCTGCGACCGAGGGCATAAGCGTGCTTTTAGGCCCCGGGTGCAACATTAAGCGCAGCCCGCTGTGCGGCCGCAACTTTGAGTATTTTTCCGAAGATCCGTACCTGTCGGGCAAGTCGGCCGCGGCGCTTATACGCGGCGTGCAGTCAAACGGAATTTCCGCCTGCGTCAAGCACTTTGCGGCAAACTCGCAGGAGCTGCGGCGAATGTCCAACGACTCGGTCGTTGACGAGCGCACGCTGCGGGAAATTTACCTGCCGTCGTTCGAGATGGCGGTCAAGGAGGGCGGGGTCAAATGCGTCATGACCTCGTACAACCGCTTGAACGGCGAGTACACCAACGAGAACACACACCTTCTTAAGGACATCCTCTACGGCGAGTGGGGTTATGACGGCATGGTCGTCACCGACTGGGGCGGCAACAACGACAGGGTCAAGGCGCTCATTGCCGGCGATAACCTCGAAATGCCGTATTCCGGCGGCGACACCGACCGCTATGTCGCACAGGCCGTGCGCGACGGCGTGATATCCGAGGAGCTTCTCGATGAGCGTGTCGATAAAATCCTCGACATGGTGTTCACCACCCGCAAGGCCTTTGACTACAAGCACTATGACAAAAATGAGCACCATCGCCTCGCCGCCGAGTTTGCCGAGGAGACGGCGGTGCTTTTAAAAAACGACGGCATTTTGCCGCTCAAAAGCGGGAGCGTCGCCGTCATCGGCGACTTTGCCAAAACGCCGAGATATCAGGGGGCGGGCAGCTCGCTTGTTAATTCGACAAAGGTCGACAACGCCCTTGATGCGCTCAGGGCGGAGGGCATGCGAATTGTCGGCTTCGAGCCGGGCTATCGCCGCGGCGGCGGGCGCAGCTCAAGGCTGTGCGCCAAGGCGTGCGAGCTTGCGATGAGAGCCGAAACGGTGCTGCTGTTCCTCGGACTTGACGAGGGCGGCGAGGCCGAGGGCATCGACCGCAGCGACATGCGTCTGCCGGAAAATCAACTGGAGCTTTTAACGGCGCTTTCCGCCGTGAGCCGCAACATCGTGGTCATCCTTTCCTGCGGCGGCGCGGTAGAAATGCCGTGGCAGCAAAGGGCAAGAGCGGTCGTGCACGGCTTCCTCGGCGGTCAGGCAGGAGCAACGGCGATGGCGAGGCTTCTGACCGGCAAGGCAAATTTCAGCGGCAAGCTCTCCGAGACAATCCCGCTTCGCTACGAGGATATGCCCTCCGCGCCATACTACCCCGGGCGCGAGAAAACGAGCGAATACCGTGAGGGGCTGTTCGTCGGCTACCGCTATTTCGACACGGCGCAAAAGCCGGTGCTCTACCCGTTCGGCTTCGGCCTGAGCTACACGCAGTTCAGGTATTCCGACCTCAAGATAGACGGCGACACGGTGTCGTTTTCTGTCGAAAACACGGGCAAAATGTCGGGCGCAGAGGTTGCACAGCTATACATTGCGCCGAGGACGAACGGCACGTTCCGCCCCGCGCAGGAGCTCAAGGGCTTTGTGCGCATTGCCCTTGCCCCGAACGAGAAAAAGCGCGCGGAAATTACGCTTAATGACCGCAGCTTTGCCCTGTGGAGCACCGAGCACGATGACTGGGTCATCGAGTCGGGCGAGTACGAGATACTCGTCGGCGCATCGAGCCGCGATATCCGCCTGCGCGGCAGGGTGCTGAAAGAGGGCATCACCGAAAAGCTATATGATAAGCCGGAACTTGCGCCGTACTACACCGGCGGCGTAAAGGACATCCCCGACGCGGCATTCGAGGCGCTTTTGCAGCGCCCGATACCGCAGCACAATTGGGATAGAAGTGCCCCGTTCGGCTTCAACGACTGCGTAAGTCAGGGCGAATACCTCAAGGGCGGGCTCGGCAAGGCGATATATAACGGCGTGCGCCTTGTGCGAAACGGACTGCTTTTGTGCGGCAAAAAGATGGCGGCGAATAACTTCATGTACATCCTCGATGTACCCTACCGCAACATCGCCCGCATGACCGTGTTCAACGACGAGCAGGTGTATGCGCTTTTAAAGGTCGTTAACCGCGAAAAGGGCGGCGTCCGTGCGTTTATAAATGCGACAAAAGAGCGCAAAACGGCAAGAAAGTGATTGTTTTGTCAAACTTCATATGGTAGAATAACTATGTTAAGACCCAAAAAATGATATTGTGGGGGAGAAAATGAAAGACCTGAAACACATCAGATTTTTTGAGCAGTTGCTCGATCAGGCCAACAACGAGCTTGTCATGCAGGCCAAGGCAGACGGCAGGGTGGCGGTCGGCTACACCTGCTACTATGTGCCCGAGGTGCTGCTCAACTGCGGCAGCGCCTTCAGCGTCCGCTTAAGCGCACCCAACACCGGCTCACTGGACATCAGCCAGTACTACATGACCAGCTTCATCTGCGGCTACGCCCGCGCGCTGTTCGAGCGTGCGTTCGAGGGCGGGTACAACTTTTTGGATTTCTACGCCTCGTCCGATACCTGCCAGCAGATGGTGCGTGTGGTCGAAAACTTCCACGAGATGCAGCTCATCGACAATCCCCGCTTCGATTACGGCATCATCGACGCGCCGATGAAGGTGTCGCCCCACGGGCTTAAGATGTACATAGGTCAGATAAAAACGCAGTTTCTCGATAAGCTCAGCGCCGAGTACGGCGTTGATGTTTCCGACGAGGCTATCCGCCGTGCCGTCGAGCAGCACAACGAGATGTGCGGCATTTTTGAGGAGATATCGGAGCTGCGCAAGGCCGAAAACCCCGTCATCACGCCGAGAGAGTTCCACATTCTGTGCATTGCAAGCTACACCTGCCCGACCTATCTCATCCTGCCGTACCTGCGCGAAACGCTCGACGAGCTTAAAAAGCGCCGGCCCGATCCCGTTAATCCGTGGAGGGCGAGGGTCGTTGTCGTCGGCAGCGAGCTTGACGACTACGCCTTTTCCGAGATACTCGAAAACTGCCGCTGCTATGTCGCCGCCGACCGCTACTGCTTCGGCGCATACCCCGGCCGCCAGCGCATCGAGCTTAATGACACCGAGGACGCTCTGACGCAGGTGTGCAGAAATTATCTTGAAACAAACCAGTGCCCCCGCTTCATGTCATCCGAGAAGATCACCGAACGGCGCGACTATGTAAAACAGCTCGTCGACGAGTACCACGCCGACGGCATCATCTATCAGCAGGCCAAGTTCTGCGACTTCTGGGGCTACGAGCGTATGCTCAACACGCAGATACTGCGCGACGAGTACGGTGTGCCGACGATAGGCGTTGACCGCGAGTACGTCGTGCGCGGCTCGGGTCAGCTTTCGACCCGCGTTCAGGCCTTCGTCGAGAGCCTGGAGATAAAGAAAATTCAAGAGGGAGGTAAGGCAAAATGACCAAGCGCATGGCAGATAATATGCAGCCGAAAACCGGCATCTACAAGCACCGTGAATGGCGCGGCCTGAAGGACACCGCCTTTGACTATGGCCAGTGGTGCGTGCTGTGGGGCAAGCTCATAAAGTGGGCGCTCGGCCACCCCATCCAGAATATCAAGGCCGTTTTGCGCTACCGCTGGATGTACACCTACCTGACCGTTCCCTCGTTTTTCGACCGCATCTGCGAGGGTATGCGCGGCGCGGGGCTCAGGGGTGCAAGGTATAACCTCAACTACCTTGCCGATGTCGTCACCAGCCAGTTCGACGTCATTTTCAGCGCCGACATGAACCTGCACCCGGGCAGCAAAAAAGCGGAAGAGCTCAGCAAAAAGATAATCTGCATGGATGAGCTCGTCCCGCAGCTCATGTGCCGCGGACTTCCCGATAACCCCGTCATTTTGTATCAGATGTTCCCCGTGTACCTGCCCTCGCTCATAAATCAGCACACCCCCGTGCACTACATCGAGCAGTCGGAGCTGTACGGTCTCCCGGCGGATGTGTGCCCGCTGCCGTCATATGAGGCGGGCGTCGCCATCGAGGACGATTTCCCGAAGATAGGCTGCTGTATGCTCTCGTGCAACATGCCCTGCGATGGCAGCATCATGACCACCGCCGTACAGACCCGCCGTCACGGCCTGCCCGAGCAGCCGATAAACATCCCGCTGCGCTGGCTGCGCGACGATGTGCAGGAGTACGCAGTCGAGGAGTTCAAGTCCGCCGTGGAGTTTTTGGAAAAGCACACGGGCAACAAGTACGACTGGGATAAGCTTAAAGATGCCTGCGAAATTTGGAACGCGCAAAACAGGGCGAAGTTTGAAAAGTGGGAGTACAATCGCACGGATATCCCGCCGCACACAGGCGCGACCGCATGGCTGTACCGCATATTCGAGCATCAGGCTGTCTGCGGCGTGCAGAGAGCTCTCGATAACGACATCAAGGTCAACAAGCTGCTTGCAAAGCAGGTCGCCGAGCGCAAGTTCCCAAAGACCGTGCGCTACCGTGCGATACTGTGGAACACCCCGTGCAACAACTACGCAAACTTCAACAACTGGTTACTCAACTGCTGGGGCATCGACAGCGTGTGCGAGATGATCGATATCCACGGCACCGAGCAGATCGACACCTCCAGCCGTGAAAACATGCTCTTCGGCATCGCAAAGATGTTCCAGACCTCCACCATGCGCGCCCATACCAAGGGCGGCTATGAGGTCATGGTAGACGACCTGTGGCAGAAGTACGCAGAATATAACTGCGACATGATCATCCTCTTTGATCAGATCTCCTGCAAGGGTGTCGGCGCGATAAACGGCATTTTCGAGGAGGGCGCAAAAAAGCGCGGGCTGCTCATGTGCACCGTGCGTCAGGACCTCATGGATCCGACCTCAATAAGCCGCCGCGACATGCGCGCCGATGTCAACACCTTCATGCAGACGGTCATGAACGCCGAGCCGCTCGATCCGTCGCTGGTCGATTTTGACGACGATGAATGTTGGTGAAGCATAAGGGGAGCGTCCGAACCCCGTTTTTAAGCGGATTTGAGCGCCGCAAGCTTCGTTTTGCTCAATCGCAAGGCGACGGCCTTCCTTCATTCCCAAAGCCTTGCCTGCGACGCTCCTCTCTCGCTTAAAAATCTAACGACCTCTGCCAAAGGCTTATGTTTCTTTTTAAGGCAGGGGGAAACAGAATTATCGGCGCATCTCAGAAAAAAGGTAAAAATCGTTATGGCAGAGGCGGAGTTTGGACGCTCCCCTCATGCTTAAGGAGTAGAGTATGAAGATATTAAAAACTGCATCGATAACGGCATTCTCGCTGTTTCTGTTCACCGTGGCGGCGTATTGGTTCAATCTCGACACCAAGCTCGTCAAGGCGCTCGAAAAGCCCATGATGAAGCACTACAACGCCATGCCAAGAGACCACAGGCTGTGAAAAAAGCTCCCCACCGGGGAGCTTTTTTCAGTGAAGTTTTGCTTCTCGGTTAAGTTCGCCCGCAGGGCGAGCTTAACCGAGAAGCAACTTGCGCCTTTTGCACATAAAGCGGCGCAATTGGACGCTGTTTTTGACAAATTTTCGGGCGAATTTGCGGGCAATTGCATTTTAGTTGACGCAATTGCGGGGCGTGCTTTAAACTATGCATGCTTAAGGTTATAAGGCAATTTTACAGCGCAGGTCGGGCAAAGGTGACCTGCTACAAAATGAATAATCATGGTGTGACCGATTTTCGGCACAGCATTTCTCTCCTAACCATGTGACCCTGCGCGACGGGATTGTTTTATAACATCCTTTTGGTGCGCAGGGTCACTTGTTTATTTTTTGACAGTACATAAAACAGAAATTACATCCGGTAAAACGGATCTAATTAATACAAAATAAAGCTTAGAGAAAGAAAAGTTCACAGGAGGAAAGAAAAATGAACGACAAAAGCGTGCTGAAAGGCACATGGGCGGCAGCGTTCACCGTTGCGTCCGTCTGGTTCGGTACCCATGTCGGCGGTGGCTTCGCATCCGGCAATCAGGTCATCCAGTATTATTCCAATTACGGCTACACTTCCGTAATTTTCCCCATTCTTGCAATGGGCCTTCTGGCCATCGTAATGTACATCATGGTCAAGTTCGCAAAGCTCAGCGGCTTTGACAACTACAAGGACACTTACGCAGCACTCTACCCCAAGCCGTGGATGGAGGTCTTCTTTGAGATCTTCTACATCGTCATCGTGCTTGCGGCTATCGCATCCGCCGTTGCAGGTGCAGGCGAAGTTCTCGCAAACTTTATCGGCCTGAACTATGTCGGCTCGACGAAGATCATCATGAACCTCATCATCGTAGCGGTCCTGATCATCCTGACCATCTTCGGCATCAAGCTCGTCCGTGCCGCATCGACCGTTCTGTCGGTCGCCATCATCGTTATCACAATCCTGCTCGTCGTCTTCGGCCTTGCTGTTGATTACGACTCCATCGCAGCTCAGATCACCTCTCAGCACAATCTCCAGCTCGCCGAGTACACCAACGATATCGGCTCGGCTATCTGGAAGGGCGTTCTCGTTTACGCAGGCTTCCAGTGCGTATCCATCCCCCCGATGATCGCAGCAAGCCAGGATCTGTCCCTCAAGGGCGTCAAGAAGGCTCACATCCTCGGCTGGCTCATGAACGGCCTCGCACTTGCAGCTTCCGGCTGGATGCTCACCAAGTGGTATCCCCTGCTCGCTTCCATGTCAACTGCAGGCAAGGAATTCCTCGATGCCGGCTCCGGCAGCCCCCTCGTTGCATATGCAAACGCACTGGGCATCCCCAACCAGACCGTGCTTGACCTCATCGGCATCCAGTGGCTGCTCGTCGCATTCAGCGTCCTGCTGTTCTGCGCATTCATGTCCACCTGCGTCACCCTCGTTTACACCCTCATCCAGCGCTTCGAGGGCAAGTTCTTCCCCAAGACCATCAAGAGCGACAAGGTTCGCGGCGTCTTCGTTGCAGCCATCGTTATCGCCGTCTGCTTCGGCATCTCGCTGCTCGGCCTGACCGACATCGTCAAGTTTGCTTACGGCTATGACGGCTACTACGCACTGCTCGTCATCGTCATCCCGGCATTCGTTTGGGGCATCCCCAAGATCAAGAAGCTCGAAGCCGCAAAGAAGGCAGAGTAATTATACAGCTATAACGAACACCGCCATTTGGCGGTGTTTCGTTGAGGAAACGATATGAAAATTGCAATGATCGGTTCCGGGGCAGCCGGCAGCGTTTTTGCCTGCTACCTCAAAAAGGGCGGCGCCGAGCTCACGCTCGTTGACCGCTACAAGGCGCACATGGATAAGTGCGCATCAGTCGGCATGACCTTCGTCACCCCCGAGGGCGAGGAGCTGCTGACGGGCTTCAAGACCGCCGCGACCGCCGAGAACATCGGCGTGCAGGATGTCGTCATCCTCATGGTCAAGGCGACTCAGACCGACAGCA
This sequence comes from Bacillota bacterium, assembly GCA_022784505.1. Lineage (GTDB taxonomy): Bacteria > Bacillota > Clostridia > Oscillospirales > Oscillospiraceae > F23-B02. The sequence goes on along the minus strand of JALFUQ010000002.1, from coordinate 3,526 downwards.
TCATGCCCACGCTAAATAACTGCATCGGTGAGGACACCGTTGTCGTTTCGCTGCAAAACGGCCTCGGCAACGACGATGTGCTCGCAAAATATGTCGGCAAGGACCGCATACTCTACGGCTTCGGCACGATAGGCACCGAGCTTCCCGAGCCTGCAAAATGCGTCTCCAAGCCCGAGAGCGGCATTATCATGCACTTTGGTGCAGCGGAGAAATCGCCGCTTACCGACAAGGTCGGCAAGGAGCTTGAGGAATGCTTCTGCAAGGGCGGTTGCCTGACACGCTTTGAGGCGGATATCCGCCCCTTTGTGTGGAAAAAGGCGATATCCAACAGCGGCTACAACACCCTGTCGTCGCTTCTCCGGCTCAAGGTCGGCGAGTTTCTCGGCACCGAGGAGGGCGTCGAGCTCATAAAGACCGTTTGGGCGGAGGGCTGCGCAGTGTGCAAGGCCGTCACGGGTGTTGACCTGTGGCAGGATATGCTCGAGGAGCTTCCGAGGCTCAAGACCGGCTTTGCCACCTATTATCCCTCCATGGCACAGGATGTGCTCATCAACAAGCGCCAGACCGAGATAGCCCTTTTAAACGGCGCTATCGCCCGCTACGGCGCACAGTACGGCGTACCCACGCCGGTGAATAAGGCGTTTACGCAGCTTATAAGCTGTATACAAAAAAACTACGAAAATCAATACAAATAAAGGAGTTATTAACAATGAAAATTGCAATGTACGGTTCCGGTGCAGCAGGCAGTGTTTTTGCCTCCTATCTCCGCAACGGCGGAGCAGATATCATCCTCATCGACCGCTATGAGGCTCACATGAAGAAGGTTGCCGAGGAAGGCATGCATTTCATCATCCACCAGGAAGAAAACGGCGAGTACCATGACATCGAAAAGCAGCTCACCGGCTTCCGCACCTACACCACCGCTGCTCAGGCAGAGGCTGCCGAGGGCAAGGTCGACATCATCATCTACATGACCAAGGCCACCCAGCTCGAGCAGGCAATTCAGGACTCCATGCCCGTCGTCGGTGACACCACCGTCGCCGTTTCCCTCATCAACGGCCTCGGCAACGACGACAATCTGTTCAAGGTCTTCCCCAAGGAGCGCTGCGTCATCGGCTCCGGCGTTCTCGGCACCGCACTGCCCGAGCCCGGCACCTGTGTTTCCACCCCTGCAGGCGGCGTGCAGATGAACTTCGGCGGCGCTGTCAAGAGCGACCTGACCAACGCTGCATGTGCTGAGCTTCTCAAGTGCTACCGTGACGGCGGCTGCGACGCTTACTGGCGTGACGGCGATCCCGGCACCGACAACAACATCTACAAGTTCATCTGGAAGAAGGTCTGTGTCAATGCGACCGTCAACACCGTCTGCGCGGTTCTGCGTCTGAAGATCGGCGAGGTCGAGGCTGACCCGTTTGGCCAGTGGCTGTTCCACTCCGTCATCCGTGAGACCTGCGCCGTTGCTACCGCAAAGGGCGTTCCCATGGACGCTGACGAGTTCATCGCACACGATCATCAGGATATCGTCACCAACATTGCCGACTACTATCCCTCCATGTGCCAGGATATGCTGTTCCACCAGCGCCAGACCGAGATCGATGTTCTCAACGGCAAGATCGCCGAGTACGGCGAAGAGCTGGGCATCGATACCCCCGTCTGCAAGGTCCTGTCTCAGATCGTCCGCTGCATCCAGGGCAACTACGACAAGCAGTTCTTCCTCAACAAGTAATTCTGAGTGATTCTCTCTCTTTCGTGACGAAACAAGGTGTCCTGCGGGGCACCTTGTTTTTCGTTGAGCCGACGAAATCCGAGCACACTTTCGGTTTTGACGAGCAGCTTTCCGCTCCCTCAAAACTGCAAGCACCTGTCAGGCGAATTGCTTGAAATGATGCCTTGATTTGTGCGGAAAAGTCGTGACAAATGACAGCAAAAATGTTAGACTGACAGACAAAAGCGGCTCGGCTCTCGCCGACTTGAAGTTTTATTATTCGATCGAAAGGATTGTGCAAATAAAATGCAATCAATAAAGAAAAAAGCGCCGGGCATTGCGCTGTGTGCCGCCGTCGCGGCCGTGGCGACTGTGCTGTGCGGCGTGAAGCTCGGCTCGTTCTCGCTTGAGATAGTCGGCGCACCGGTGTTCTCGATCTTGCTCGGCATGATCATCACTCTGTGCGTGCCGACGCTTGCCGGAAGCGACAAAGCTGCGGCCGGCGTTAAGTTCACATCCAAGAAAATTCTCCAGTGGGCGGTCATCATCCTCGGCTTTTCGCTGAATATGAGCACCATCGCCAAGGTCGGTGCAAAAAGCCTGCCTGTCATCGTCTGCACCATCTCGACCTCGCTGATCGTTGCCTACCTCATGATGAAGGCGCTCAAGCTCGACTCCAAGGTCGCGTGCCTCATCGGCGTCGGCTCGTCTATCTGCGGCGGCAGCGCAATTGCGGCGACTGCACCCGTCATCGACGCGTCCGACGAGCAGGTTGCGCAGTCGATATCGGTCATTTTCCTGTTCAACGTACTGGCGGCGCTCATTTTCCCATACATCGGCCACGCCATCGGCTTCGGAAGCGGCGGCTTTGCCGTGTTCGCCGGAACGGCTGTCAACGACACATCGTCCGTCACGGCGGCGGCCTCGACTGCCGAGAGCATCTACGGCGTTGACGGAATTTTGTCGTCTGCCGTCACCGTCAAGCTCACCCGCACGCTCGCCATCATACCCATCACGCTGGTTATCGCCCTGTGGCGCACCGCGAAGGCGAAAAAGGCGGGCGGAAATGCCGAAAACGCCTTCTCGTTCAAGAAAGCGTTCCCGCTTTTCATCCTGTGGTTCGTGCTCGCGGCGCTCGTCACCACCGGCGTGGGACTTCTGCCGGAAAGCGGCTTTGTGAGCTTCTATAACGGCTCATTCGTGCCCGCAATGAAGTGGCTTGCCAAGTTCTTCATCGCCATGGCCATGGCAGCCATCGGCCTTAATACGAACATCGTGAACCTCGTGAAAAACGGCGGCAAGCCCATCCTTTTAGGCTTTTGCTGCTGGCTGTCGATATCCGCAGTCTCCATCCTCGTCCAGCTCGCAACGCAGCTGTTTTATATAAGCGTGTGAAAAAACTGCCCATCAAACGATGGGCAGTTTTTCAATACGCATCAACACTTCTGCTATTCTTTACTGCCTCAGCCCGACCGGTTTTTCGATACGCATCAACGCTTCTGCGTATCGTTACTGCCTCAGCCCGACCGGTTTTTCAATACGCATTAACGCTTCTGCTTGTCGTTATAGTCGTATCCCGACCGGTGAGTGCGTACTAAACTCTAGTCTGACCATCAACCTATCGGTGCAGTGCAAGTTATCCGCGCCCATCTAAACTCTAGCACCCTCAAGTAGCTTGCACCGATATGGTCACCGCAGTTACTCAGAATGTCGGCAATTGTTCTGGACCTGGTTTCCAAAGGGCGGTTAAGCGCCTTTGGTCGCGTTTCTTTTGTAACTTTTCTTTGGCGAAACAAAGAAAAGTTTTCAATTCGTTCCAAC
>JALFUQ010000051.1 GCA_022784505.1 Bacillota bacterium | reverse complement strand
GGCACAATGCTGAGCATCTGCCCGCTTCTCAACATGGATGACGGCGGCCACCTCATCCCCAGAGATAAGATCCGCACCAAAAAGCGTGTCATCAAGGAGATAGTCGAAAGAATGAAGGAGCACGCCCAGGACGGCCTTGACTATTCCGGCAAGTGCTTTATTTCCATGTCTGCATGCCTTGAGGATGCTCAGGCGGTCGCAACGCTTGTTGAGGAGAGCTTCCCGAAGCTCAACGGCAAGGTAGTCATCAATAACATCGGCACGACCATCGGCAGCCACACCGGCCCGGGCACCGTTGCACTGTTCTTCTGGGGCGACGAGCGCAAGGAATAATCTTGACAAATCGGCGATAGGATAATATAATTTTTAAAAGTCAACAGCTTTGATAAGCAGGAGTAGGCGATAAGCTTCGTTCAGAGAGAAAACGGTCGGTGCAAGTTTTCCGAAGCCTTGCCGAAGGTCGGCTTTGAGCTGCCGTGGTGAATTTTGAGTAAGCACGGTCGGGAGCTCCCGTTACAGAGCCCATGAGAGCCGCTTTTTGCGGAATTCAGGTGGTACCACGCATATAATTGCGCCCTGATCTATCAGGGCGCTTTTTCTTTTTAAGGAGGCAGTTATGAAAGAATTACCCAAGGTGTATGACCCGAGTACGGTCGAAAAGAGAATTTATGATATGTGGCAGACCGGCGGTTACTTTAAGGGCGTTATAGACCCCGACAAAAAGCCGTTTTCCATCGTCATGCCGCCCCCCAATGTAACAGGTCAGCTCCACATGGGTCATGCTCTTGACTCCACCCTGCAGGATATCCTCACCCGCTATAAGAGAATGCAGGGCTATGCAGCCCTTTGGCTCCCCGGCACCGACCACGCGGGCATTGCGACACAGATAAAGGTCGAGCAGGAGCTGCGCGAGAAGGAGGGACTTACCCGCTACGACCTCGGCCGTGAGAAGTTCCTTGAGCGTGTTTGGGATTGGAAGAACAAATACGGTGACCGCATAGTCGAGCAGCAGAAGGTGCTCGGTGCGTCCTGCGATTGGGACAGAAGCGCATTCACCATGGATGAGACAAGAGCCAAGTCCGTGCGCGAGACCTTCTGTGAGCTGTATGAAAAGGGACTTATCTATAAGGGCAACCGAATCATCAACTGGTGCCCCAAGTGCCGCACGGCTCTGTCGGATGCCGAGGTCGAGTACAAGGACATGCCCGGCAGCTTCTGGCATATAAGATACCCCATCGAGAACTCGGATGAGGAGTTTATAATCGCAACCACCCGTCCCGAGACCATGCTCGGCGACACCGGTGTTGCCGTTCACCCCGACGATGAGCGCTATAAGCACCTTGTCGGCAAAAACGCAATTCTGCCCCTTGTCGGCAGAAAGCTCCCCATCGTCGCCGACGACTATGTCGAGCTCGGCTTCGGCACGGGCGCTGTCAAGATGACGCCCTGCCACGACCCCAACGACTACGAGGTCGGACTGCGCCATAACCTTGAGCAGATACTCGTCATCAATGAGGATGCAAAGATAATAAACGGCGGCAAGTATAACGGCATGGATCGCTACGAAGCCCGCAAGGCCATCGTTGCCGATCTCGAGGAGCAGGGATACCTTGTCAAGGTAGAGCCGTATAACCACAATGTCGGCTGCTGCTACCGCTGCGGCACGGTTGTTGAGCCGCTCACGAGCCCCCAGTGGTTTGTGAAGATGAAGCCCCTTGCCGAGGCGGCCATCGATGTCGTCAAGGACGGCAGGATAAAGTTTGTCCCCGAGCGCTTCACAAAGACCTACATGAACTGGATGGAGAATGTCCACGACTGGTGCATCTCCCGTCAGCTCTGGTGGGGTCACAGAATACCGGCATGGTATTGCGCTGACTGCGGAAAGATCACCGTCTCACGTGAGGATGCGCACGAGTGCGTACATTGCCACAGCAAGAACATCACCCAAGAGGAGGATGTTCTCGATACCTGGTTCAGCTCCGCACTTTGGCCGTTCTCGACCATGGGCTGGCCGGACAAGACCCCCGAGCTTGACTACTGGTACCCGACCTCGGTCATGGTAACGGGCTATGATATCATCTTCTTCTGGGTCGCAAGAATGATCTTCTCCGGCATGGAGCAGATGAAGGAAGAACCGTTTAAGACTGTGTTCATCCACGGCCTTGTGCGTGACTCGCAGGGACGCAAGATGTCCAAGAGCCTCGGCAACGGAATCGATCCCCTGGAGATGGCGGAAAAGTACGGTGCCGATGCACTGCGCTTTAACCTCATCACCGGCAACAGCCCCGGAAACGACATGCGCTTCTATGTCGAAAAGTGCGAGGCTATGCGCAACTTCTGCAATAAGATATGGAACGCATCCCGCTTTGTGATGATGAACCTCACAGTTGAGGATAATCACCTGCCCGAAACGCTTGAGACCGAGGATAAGTGGATACTTTCAAAGCTCAATCAGGTCACTAAGGAAGTCTGTGATAACATGGACAGCTTCGAGCTCGGCGTTGCCGCAGGCAAGATTTACGACTTTATTTGGGACAGCTACTGCGACTGGTACATTGAGCTTACAAAGCCCCGCCTTAACGGTGACGACGAGAATGCAAAGGAAAATGCGCAGAGAGTGCTTTTGTATGTCCTCACCGAGATACTGAAGCTTCTGCACCCGTTCATGCCGTTTATCACTGAGGAAATATGGCAGGCACTGCCGCACGAGGGCGAGGCGCTTATGGTCGCCGACTACCCCAAGTACGACGAGAAGCTGCATTTCCCCGTGGACGAAGTGAACTTCGAGATGGTCATGGACGCCATCAAGGCTGTGCGTGCCCGCAGGTCGGAGATGAATGTGCCGCCGTCCAGAAAGAGCCACCTCATCATCGTGACCGACAAGGCCAAGGCGTTTACAGACGGCGAGAAGTTTATCTGCAAGCTTGCTTATGCTTCCGCGATAAGTGTCACCTCTGAGCTTCCCGAGACGACCGACGGCATGGTGTCCGTCATCACCGATAACGCCCGCATGTTCATGCCCATGGCTGAGCTCGTCGACCTTGAAAAGGAGAAGGCTCGCATGGAAAAGGAGCTTGCAAGTGCCCGCAAGCAGCTTGACGGACAGATAGCGAAGCTTTCAAACGAGAAGTTCGTTTCCAGAGCACCCGAGGCAGTTGTCAACACCGAGCGTGAGAAAAAGGCAAAGCTCGAGGCTCTCATCGAAAATCTTGAAGAAAGCCTTAAAAATCTCAAGTAAGCTCGACCTGTTTTATTAAAATCCGCATATAAAAACTAATAAACTGGTGTTGTGTATCTAACACAACACCAGTTTTTTGTTTGGGGTGAAAAAATGAAAATATCAACACGATACGCAGACGGCAAGCTCTGCATATCCCTGCAGGGTGAGCTTGACCACCACAGCGCAAGACAAGCCATGAGCGGGATAGCCGAGGCGATAGACGCAACGCTGCCAAGGCAGGTGCTGCTTGACATGTCAAAACTCAGCTTCATGGACTCGTCCGGCATCGCGGTCATATTAAAGGCTGACCGCAGACTTAAGGAAAACGGCGGCAGACTGTTCATCGACTGCCCGAAAAGCCAGCCGCTCAAGGTGATAGAGGCAGCGGGTGTTGACCGTGTGGTAGACATCATATGCAAAAGGGAGGTAACAACATGACTATAACAAATTACATAAAGCTTGAATTTCCGAGCTATAGCGCAAACGAAAGCTTCGCAAGGGCGGCGGCAGCTGGCTTTGCCGCGCAGCTCGACCCGACGCTTGAGGAACTGGGCGATATCAAGACAGCCGTTTCCGAGGCAGTCACAAACTGTATCGTCCACGCATACCCCGACAGCATCGGAAAGATAACCATGCGTCTGCGCATACTCGAAGGCGAGAAACTCGAGATAACCGTGCGCGATTGGGGCAGGGGCATACAGGATCTTGAAAAGGCGATGCAGCCCATGTACACCACCGGCGGAGAGGAGCGCAGCGGCATGGGCTTTACAATCATGGAAAGCTTCATGGACAAGCTCAAGGTCAAAACCCATGTGCAAAAGGGCACGAGCGTGACCATGCTGCGTACGATAAAGCAGCGCCGAGGCCGCCGATGACCGAGCAGACAGTCGAAAAACTCCGCAAGGCAAAGAGTGGGGACAAGCAAGCGGCGGAAGCGCTCATTGAGGAGAACTCGGGACTTATATGGAGCGTTGCCCGCCGCTTCTTCGGCAGGGGCACTGAGCCGGACGACCTGTATCAGCTCGGCTGCGTTGGCTTTTTAAAGGCGATAGAGGGCTTTGACGAGAGCTTCGGCACGCAGTTTTCGACCTACGCCGTGCCTAAAATATCCGGTGAGATACGCCGCTTTCTGCGTGACGACGGCGCAGTTAAGGTCAGCCGCAGCATAAAAGAGCAGGCACAGCGCATACGCTCGGTTCGTACCGAGCTTGAGCAGCGCTTCGGCCGTGACCCTCAGCTTTCGGAGGTAGCCGCCGAAACGGGGCTTACGCCCGAGGAGATAGCCTTTGCTGAGACAGCCACCGGCCCTGCCGAGAGCCTTCAACGTGAAAACGGCGACGACGGCTTTACGCTCGAACATGTGCTGACCGACACCTACGGCGAGGAGCGGATGATAGAGCAGGTGTCGCTGCGCTACGCAATAGAGCAGCTTCCCGAAAAGGAGAAAAAGGCGATATACCTTCGTTATTTCCACGGTATGACGCAGGAGTCTGCCTCGAGGGTGCTCGGCGTGTCGCAGGTACAGGTGTCTCGCCTCGAGCGGCGGGCGATCGATAAGCTTAGGGAAGTTCTTACAGACACTTGTTAAATCGCAAAATTCGTGCTAAAATATCTGGCTATGAGTTCGGATTTTGAAAAACGATATATTGACGCAAGACGCAAGCTGATTGAGTCCGATTTTGCCTCTTTGAATCCCATGCAGAGAAAGGCTGTAATGGCGACCGAGGGACCCCTGCTGATACTGGCAGGCGCGGGCAGCGGCAAAACTACGGTGCTCATAAACAGGATCGCAAATCTTCTTCGCTACGGCATCGCCGGTGACACCAACGAGCTTCCGGCGAACGCAAGTGAGGAGGATATCGAGATAATGCTCAAAGGTGGGGATGAAGCAAAACGCATTGCAGCTCTCGACCCGGTTGAGCCGTGGCGCATACTTGCCATAACCTTTACCAACAAGGCCGCCGATGAGCTGAAAGCAAGGCTTGAGCGCATGCTCGGCCCTGAGGCTGCCGACATTTGGGCATCGACCTTCCACTCGGCCTGTGTGCGCATCCTGCGCCGTGACGCTGAGCGCTTGGGGTTCCCGACGAGCTTTACCATCTACGATACCTCTGACAGCCTGAGCTTAGTCAAACGCATACTTAAAGACTATGAGCTTGACGACAAGCGCTATCCGCCCCGCATGCTTCTCAGCGAGATAAGCCGCGCCAAGGATGCTCAGCTCTCGCCGGAGCAATTTTATGCAAAGGCAAAAGCTATGGGAGATATCCGCAAGGCGAAAATTGCAGAGATCTACGCCGAATATTCCCGCCGTGCCTTCGCCGCCGGTGCAATGGATTTTGATGACCTTATCTATTACACGGTAAAGCTTTTAGAGGAGCACGACGATGTCTGTCAGTATTGGCAGCGCAGGTTCAGATATGTGCTCATCGACGAGTATCAGGACACCAACAAGCTTCAGTATCTGCTTGCTTCAAAGCTGGCAGGCGGCTGGGGCAATATCTGCGTTGTCGGCGACGATGACCAGAGCATCTATAAATTCCGTGGCGCAACTATCGAAAATATCCTCTCGTTCGAGGATGAGTACAAGGGCTGCCGCGTCATCCGTCTTGAGCAGAACTACCGCAGCACGGCGCATATCCTCGAGGCTGCAAACGCCGTCATTCGCAACAATGTCGGCCGAAAGGGCAAGGAGCTCTGGACAAATGGTGACACCGGCGAGACTATCGAACTTTATGTTGCCGATAACGAGCATGACGAAGCGCGCTATGTTGCCTCGAAGATAATGGGCAACTACGGCAAGGGCGGCACATGGAGCGAAAATGCGGTGCTTTACCGCATGAACGCCCAGTCGCACCAGTTAGAGCAGGCGTTCAAGCGCAACGGCATACCGTACCGAATTTTCGGCGGCACGGGCTTCTTTGACCGAGCCGAGGTCAAGGACATGCTGGCCTACCTGTGCGTTATCGCATCTCCCAACGACGATCTGCGCCTGACGAGAATCATCAACAACCCGCCCCGCGGCATCGGCGACAGGAGCGTAGAGCTTGCTATGGGTATAGCGGCGAAGAACGAGACCTCGCTGTTTGAGGTCATAAAAAACGCAGACATCTATCCCGAGCTTAGCCGCGCAAGCATGCGGATGCGCATTTTTGCGAACATGATAAGCGAGCTTATCGAAGACTCCAAGGAGCTTGCACCAGACCTTTTGTATGATCAGCTTCTCGAAAAAACGGGTTATCTCCGCTTTTTGGAGGAGAAGAACACCGTTGAGGATTCGGCCAGAGCCGAAAACGTCAAGGAGCTCAAAACGAGCATCATAAACTACAAGAGCGAAACGACCGAGCCCACGCTCGAGGGTTACCTTGCCGATGTTGCGCTGTACACTGATATGGACAACTACGACAGAGATCAAGACTGCGTCGTTATGATGACGATGCACTCGGCCAAGGGCCTTGAATTTACAAATGTTTTCCTTGTCGGTGCCGAGGAGGGTATCTTCCCGGGTATAAAGGCAATAGGCGAGCCGGACGAGATGGAGGAGGAACGCAGACTTTGCTATGTCGCGATAACAAGAGCAAAGAAGAAGCTGTGCATTTCATGTGCAAGACAGCGTATGCTCTTTGGCAAGACTACGGCAAACCGTGTGTCCCGCTTCATTGACGAGATACCCGACGAGCATATTGAAAAGCGCAATATCCCGAGAGGCTACGGTTATTCTGAAAAATCGTCGGCTCAGCGTGAATATGTGCAACGACCGAGCTATCAGACCAAATCCAGACCCGTGTCCGCGCCCGTACAGGCTGCGGCAAAACAAGCTCCCGGGCCGTCGTTTAAGGTTGGCGAGCGCGTAAGACACCGTGCATTCGGTGACGGGCAGATAACCAAAATGACACCTATGGGCAACGATCAATTAATAGAAATCAGCTTTGACGGCGGCGTTACAAAGAAGCTGATGCTCCGTGCCGCTGCTCTGCATATGGTGAAGATATAAGCAATGAAAAATCTAAATAAAGCAGTATTGGGAAGGTCGGCACTTATCTGTACGACCCTCATTTGGGGCACATCCTTCGTTGTGCTCAAGTCTGCGCTGGACAGCATCACGCCTTTGTGGGTGCTGTCTATCCGCTTTGGCGGTGCAGCGCTCATGATGCTCGTAGCATCGATACCTCTTCTAAAGAAGCTGGACAAGCAGTACCTCAAGGGCGGTGCAATAATGGGTGTTTGCCTCGCGGCGGCGTACACGGTGCAGACCTACGGCCTTATGTACACGACCCCGGGTAAAAATGCCTTTTTGACTGCGACCTATTGTATACTAGTTCCGTTTTTGTATTGGCTCATTTTCGGCAAAAAGCCGGATAAATATAATATCAGCGCAGCGCTCATCTGCCTTGTCGGTATGGGCTTTGTGTGCCTTAATAAAGACCTGAGCGTCAATAAGGGCGACCTATTGACCGTGTGCTGCGGACTGTTCTACGGCCTGCACATCATCGTGACCGGCCGCCATGTCGAGGGCAAAAGCCCACTGCTCCTGACAATGATACAGTTTGCCGTGGCTGCCGTCCTGTGCCTTGTGTTTGCCCTCATTTTTGAACCGAAGCCGCAGAACATACCCTCGGGCTCATGGCTCTCGATAGCGTATCTGACCTTAATGTGCACCGGCGTGTGCTTTTTCCTGCAAACGGTCGGGCAGAAGTTCACGCCTCCGTCGGCTGTCGCCGTCATCATGACTCTTGAGTCCGTTTTCGGTACGGCGCTTTCCATTGCACTGGGGCAGGAGGTAATGACCTTCAGCATCGGACTAGGTTTTGTGCTGATATTCTGCGCAATTTTGATTTCCGAAACAAAACTGAGCTTTTTAAAGAAAAACCGCTGATGCACATCGCATCAGCGGTTTCGTTATATTCGTTTGTCAGGCTTCGCTCTCGGCCTTGCCTGCAAGCTTTTTCTGGAGCCAATCCTTGCCGTTGACATAGCGCTCAACGATGAAGGAAACGACATAGTCGCCTGCTGCATTGACCATGGTTGCGGGAGGATCAACGAGGTTGCCCAGTGCGAGCGCAATAGGGAATGCAACTGCGAGGTGGTCGGGGAAAAACAGCGAGCACAGAACGAGCTCACCCGTGCCGCCGCCGCCGGGGATGCCGCTCATTGCAACGGAGGAGAACACAGCAATGATGATCGCAAGAACTATCTTGCCGGGGTCAGCGTCAATGCCGAAGAAGCCGAACAGGAACAGCACCTTGACGATCGCGCTCATTGCAGAGCCGTCCATATGCATCGTTGCACCCATCGGGAGCACGACGTTGCTGACCTCGCGTGAGATACCGGTGTCCTCGGCAGCTTCCATGTTAGTGGGGATAGTTGCAACAGAGGAGCAGGTGCCGAACGAGACTGCGGCAGGCTGGAACAGGTGCTGGAACATGACCTTGACAGCGCCCTTGCCGCCGCCGAAACGCGCATAAATGGGGAAGAAGATTAACATGTAGACAAAACAGACTGCATAGTAGATAATGAGCGTTCTGCTGTACTGACCGATGAGGTCGGGGCCGTATGCGGCAACGAGCGAGGCGAAAAAGCCGAGGAAGCCGATAGGTGCGTAGTAGGTCACGATCTTCATCATATTAAGGATGCAGTCGGTGACATTGGCAAGGATCTTTGCGGTAAGGGTTTCCCTGCCGCCGGACTTCTGAACGCCGAAGCCGAAGAGTATCGCAAAAACGATGAGGGGCAAAATTGCCTTACGGCTAAGCAGCTCAAAGAAGTCGGGCTTTGTAAAGAAGTTTACGAGCAATTCCGCAAAGCCGAGACCTGCGACCTCAACGCTGTCCTCAACGACCTTGCCGCTGGAGATGGGGAAGATGAGGATGACTATGTACATAAATACCGCTGCGATGGCTGCCGTCACGAGAAATGTGCCGACTGTAACGCCCATGAGCTTACCGGCGCGCTTTGCACCTGACGCGTTTGCGATTGCAGAGGATATCGAGAAGAACACCAGCGGGACGACGATGCAGAACATAAGATTAATAAACACCGTGCCAAGCGGCTCAAGCTTTGTGCCAATCTCGGGAGCGAACACGCCGATGAGGCAGCCGCAGACTATGCCGAGCAGCATGAAAATTATAAATCCGTATGATTTAAAGAATGATTTTTTTTCCATGATCAATTCTCCCTGAAAATTTACTGTAATAGCATTATATTCTGATAAAATTACAATGTAAATTGATTATTGTGCTTGAAACATTGCAATTTGTGCGATATGATGTAGTTAATTAAAAATACGGAGACAAAACAATGTCAGAACGATATAAATACAACAGGGAAGGGTATCTGAACGAAAATTTCAGAATGTTCCACCTGCGTGACACGGCAGGGCAGGAGAGGGACTTCCATTTTCACGAGTTTGACAAGATAGTCATTCTCATCTCCGGCAGCGTTAACTATATGGTCGAGGGTACGGACTATAGCCTCAAGCCGTGGGATATCCTGCTCGTGCGCCACCATATGATACATAAGGCGCTTATAGATGTCTCAGTGCCGTATGAGAGGATCATTATCTATCTCAACTCTTCCTATGTCGAGCGCTTTGCGCCCAACGGCGGGCTCATGGACTGTTTTGCTGCGGCCGAAAAGCGCAGGTTTTGCCTAATGCGTCCCGACAACGGGGAGATCGAAAAGCTAAAGGACAGCTTAGACAGACTTGATGCTTCGATAAGCGACACGGAATTTGGCGCAGAGCTCATGCGTGGAACGCTTCTCGCGCAGCTCATGGTACAACTTAATCGCATAATGCAGCGTGACTCGAGCAGGGAGAATACAACTGCAGAGCAATGCGGAAAGATATCGGCGGCTCTTTCATATATAAATGAAAACATCACCGGCAAACTGAGCGTTGACGAGCTTGCCGCCATGTGCTACCTAAGCCGTTATCATTTTATGCGTCTTTTTAAGCAGCAGACCGGCTGCACAGTGCATAACTACATCCGACAAAAGCGGCTCGTTCTCGCCGCAAGGCTCATCCGGGAGGGAATGAGCGCATCCTCGGCCGCCGCCGAATGCGGCTTTACCGACTACTCGGCTTTCCACCGAGCATTTAGCCAAACTTTCGGCGTGAGCCCCGGGAAAATTAAAGGCTCATGATATTATGTAAACCGCAGATCGCTCTGCGGTTTAAATTTTTAGCCCTGTGCGGAGAACTTCTGCTTGACCTGGGCTATCTTCTGCTGCTGCGCCTGCTCGGTGGTGTACCAGCCGCGGACGGACATTTCCTTATAAATGCTGTCCTGCATGCAAAGACTGTTGTTGAGTGCGGTGTTAAAGGCCTGATGAACATTTGCCGTCGACGACTCGATAGTGCCATGCATATACAGGTCGCAAACGCCCTTGGTGGTAAGCAGCAGGTTTTCCATGATGTCTCTGTCGTTCATTTTCCGATCCTCCTTAAACAAGGTTATAAAACTGCGTGAACAGCTTTTGGTTCTCGTTTGCAAGCTGCTGTACTGCCTGCTTGAGCGTCGGGTCAGTAAGCCTGCTTGAAGCCTCGTTGCACTGGGTGGTCATGAACTTGATGTGGCCGAGCGCGTCTTCAATATAAAGAAGTTCCTTCGGTGTCATAGTTTTTTTCCCTCCATTATTAATTGAGTGTTTAGCTCGATACTATTATCTGCGCACGGCGCTGTGTTATGCTGGCAAATGCTTTTTGAAAAGTAAATTATGCAAATTTTTGAACACTTGCGGGGGCAAACAAACTATGGTATAGTTGACAAGATATCAATTGCGAGGTTTTGCAAAATGACTGATAGGCTTCCCAAGTTGCCGAGAATGGCGGCGATACATGATCTTTCCGGCCTCGGCAAGTGCTCACTTACCGTTGCTTTGCCCATAGTTTCCGCAAGCGGAGTTGAGTGCTGCTGTATCCCAACGGCGCTTTTGTCGACACATACCGGAGGCTTCGACGATTGGACTTTTACCGATCTTTCCGATGCCATCGTGCCGATCGCCGAGCACTGGAACAAGCTTGGTGTTCATTTTGACGCAATCTATTCCGGCTACCTCGCCTCCGAAGCGCAGGGCAAGCTCTTAGAGCACACAATAGAGCTTTTGCGCAGCGACGACACGCTCGTCATTGTAGACCCAGCCATGGCAGATAACGGCAGGTATTATGCCAATCTTGACGACTCCATGGCAGAGTGCTTCTGCCGCCTTATAGAAAAGGCTGATATCATAACTCCGAACATCACCGAAGCCTGCTTTTTGACCGGTACCGAGTACCGCACTGCACCGCACAGTGCAGCTTTCGTCACCGAGCTTATTGACAGGCTCTCCGAGTTCGGCCCGAAGGTCGTTGCCGTAACTGGCGTGAGCCTTGAAAAAGGAAAGGTGGGCATAGTTGCGCGGGATAATGGAACAGGCAAAACGAGCATCGTCATGAACGAGACAAGAGACGGCATGTTTCACGGCTCAGGCGATGTTTTCGCCTCGGCGTTTGCGGCACTTTTGACTCGAGGAGCTGCCCTTGAGGATGCGCTGCACCTTGCCGAGGACTTTGTCGCTGCCTGCATCGAGCGCACCGCCGTGCGTGACACGCCCCGTCATTACGGTCTTGACTTTGAGGGCGCACTACCAGAATATATAAGAAGCGTCGATGAGCTTTTTAAATAAGCATCTTTAAAAACGGCACTGTTTGGGCGGATTTGGATAAGGATAAATCGCCCTTCGGTGCCGTTTTTTGTTATCTGTTTGTAATAAAGGGTACATAATTGTCGTTTTTGCATAAAAATGGAGGTGCGTATTGCAAAAAAACATGCCGATTGCCTTGACACAATATTGACATATGGGGTAGTAATTTAGTATAATCTTGCTGTATAGATAGGCGGCACTGCCGCCGAAAATATTGGAAGCAAAAAATTTCAATACAGCGGAAGGGGTTGCATATGAAAGACCTAAAACATCTGATCTACTTTGAAAATCTGCTTCAGGAAGCTCAGAACGAGCTTGTTATGAAGGCAGTCGAGGATGGTAAGAAAGCTCTTGGTTACAACTGCTACTATATCCCCGAGGTACTCATGAACCTTGACGGTTGCTTCTCGTCAAGACTTCGTGCACCTAATTGCACATCCTGCGATATCTCCAGCTACTACATGACCAACAGAACATGTCCCTACGCCCGCTCCATTCTTGAGAGAGCCGTTGAGGGTGGCTACAATTATCTCAGCTGCCTGTTCGGCGGCGAAAGCTGCGCTACCATCGAGCGTATGCAGGAGCACTTTTTCCTCATCAATCCCGTTAAGCATGACGGCTTCTTCGTCACTCAGATCGATCCTCCCATGAAGGGCGATAAGACAAATCTCGATTACTACAAGGCTCAGCTCCAGCTGAAGGTCGTTGAGCCCCTGAGAGACCGCCTCGGCATCGATGTTTCCGACGAAGCAATGCGCAAGGCTATCGAGAGATTTAACGAGCTGTGCCGTGTCATCACCGAGATCGGCAATTACAGAAAGCTCGATAATCCTCCCATCACCGGCTATGAGTTCCATGTCATCCAGCTGGTTTCCGAGGTCTGCCCGCACGAGCTTATCCTGCCGTACCTCAAGGAGACCCTTGAGGAGATCAAGACCCGCAAGCCCGAAAAGGAGTTCCCGTTCCGCGCAAGAGTAGTTGTTGTCGGCTCCGAGATCGACGATCCCGAGTTTACGAAGCTCATCGAAATGTGCGGTGCAATGGTCGTTGCCGACCGTTACTGCTTCGGTTCCTTCCCCGGCCGTGAGGAGATCGAGATCAGAGAAGGCGAGAGCGCATTTGACGCTATCTGCCGCCACTATCTGTACTGGAACCAGTGTGCCCGCTTCATGGACGGTGAGAAGATCGATCAGCGCCACAACGAAGCAAAGAGACTTTGCGACGAATTCAAGGCTGACGGTATCATCTACGAGAGCATGAAGTTCTGTGAGTTCTGGAGCTATGATAAGATCCTTGCAAACCACATCTTCACCGAAGAGTTCAATGTCCCGTGCTGCACCATCGAGAAGGAGTACGCACTTGGCTCGGTCGGTCAGCTGCGCACCAGATTCCAGGCGTTCATCGAATCTTTGGAAATTAAGAATATTCAGGGAGGCAAATAATGATGTTTGATAAAGTAATTGCTTCTGTAGATAAGAAACTTGAACGCTTTGACCCCATTTGGCGTGCACGCAACGGTGTCGGCGGTCAGCGTGACAGATACTATGACAAGACCGGCGTTGCAAAGTACCGTGAGTGGCGTGGCGTTAAGGACACCCTCGTGGACTATGCGGCATGGCTCAAGAACATCATGTTCATGATGCAGATGGTCGCCTCTGCCCCCGTTGCCTGCCTCAAGGGCTTCTGGGAATACCGCTGGATGGGCTCTTACCTTGGTACATTCATGTTCATCGACCGTCTGTTCGAGGGCTACCGTGGCTACGAGCTGAAGATCGCCCACCAGAACATGCACGCTATCGTCCGCAGCCTGACCCAGAAGATCGCTCTCGTTCTTGCAAACGACAGACGCCTTGGCGGCGGTCCGCTGACTGATGTCATGGTACCCATGGATGAGGTTCTGCCCCCTCTGTTCATGAAGGGCTTCAAGGAACTCATTCCCATCCCCCTGCAGACCCTGCCCGAGTTCATTATCTGCGATGTTGACCAGCACATCGAGCCTTACTACATAGATGTCGCTGAGTCCTTCGGCCTCGCAGCAGATGTCTGCTCCCGCTGTGCAGCAGAGACCGGTGTCGCAATGGACGACGCATTTCCCATCATCGGCAAGGCAATGGTCTCGACCAATATGCCCTGCAACGCATCCGAGGCAACCTCAATGTTCCAGCGCCGCCGTATCGGCATGCCCGACTTCCCCGTAACGCTGGCTATGATCCACAACGAGCCGGGCGCACATCCGTACTCCACCCAGATGC
>JALFUQ010000047.1 GCA_022784505.1 Bacillota bacterium | reverse complement strand
CCCGCAACCGAAAAGTTGCGCAATAGTTGGTTGAGTAAACCGACCCTTGGTGCTATATTGGCAGCAAGAAAGGAGACAGGTCACATGCATTATTTTTCGATCAACCTGATTTTTGTCATAATTCTATTTGCTGCGTTTTGGACAGTCATAGGCTACCTTGTCTATCTGCTTATAAAGGCATTGAGAAAGTATATAAGATCAGAGCCGGTGAGGCGTGAGAAATCCGCAAGCGCAAGATCGCTCGGCGAGGTTCTCAAAAAGCACCGCACCGAGTGCAAGATGACGCAGGAGTTTGTGGCCGAGGCAATTGGCGTGAGCCGCCAGGCTGTCTCAAAGTGGGAAAGCGGCGCATCTGATCCCAGCACGACAAATCTCATCGCCCTTGCAAATCTCTACGGACTGACCGCCGAGGAGCTGCTGCAGGAAATGCAGCAGGAGTGATCATATAGAAAAAAGGACAAAGCATTTTGCTTTGTCCTTTTTCAATACACAATATACAATATCACAATTTGCGTCACTTGAGACGCTTATCGCTGCGCTTGGCAAGGTAGGTTCCGAGGCTCTGGAACAGCTGAACGAGCAGGATGAGGATGATGACCGCAACGAGCATGACGAGATACTTGTAACGATAGTAGCCGTAGTCGATGGCGATCTTGCCCAAGCCGCCGCCGCCGATGATGCCGCTCATCGCCGAGTAGCCCAAGATGGTGGTCAGCGCGATGGTGACATTCTGAATAAGCGAGGGGATGCTCTCGGGGATCATGACCTTCCAGATTATCTGCGAGGGAGTCGCACCCATACTCTGAGCGGCCTCAATGATATTGCTGTCAAGCTCGCGCAGACTGCTCTCGACAAGGCGGGCAACGAACGGGAACGCTGCCGCAACGAGCGGGACGATGGTCGCCGTTGTGCCGACTGCCGTACCGATGATCGCGCGGGAAAGCGGCAGCACCATGATCATGAGGATAAGAAAGGGGATAGAGCGCAGAAGGTTAATGACCGCATTCAGCACATGCATGAGCCACGCCGGAAGCGGCAGAACGCCGTCCTTTTCGCCGGTCACGAGCAACACGCCGAGCGGCAGGCCGATGAGCAGCGAAAGCGCTGTGCTGAGCACGGTGACATAGAATGTCTCCCACAAAGCTGTGGGCATACCCGGCAGAGCGGAGATGAGATCCTGTATGGATTGTTCGGAAAACAAATTATTGTACATCGCCGTCAACCTCCTGAGCCGTGACATTCGCTACGGTCGAAATGAACTTTATCGCACGGTCATACTGTGCGCTGGGGATGCCTATGAGCAGGCTTCCGTACACTTCCTCGGAAAGCTTCTGAGTGGAAGCGGAAATGACATTGCAGAAAATGCTCTCCTCTGCTGCAAGGCGAGCAACGAGGGGAATTCCGGTCGTGCGGCTGTCGCGAAAGATAAGCCGCACACGGCGCTCGGCCGCAGGGTCGGAGACCATCGTGTCCACGCCGCCGGGGAAGACCAATCTGCGTCCGGCAGCGGACTTGGGAGCTGCAAAGACTGCGGCGACGAGCCCTTCCTCGGCAACGCAGCCGTCGTCGAGGATGGCAACATGGTTGCACACTTCTTTGACGACGCTCATCTGATGGGTAATAATGACCACGGTGATGCCGAGCTTTGCGTTTATATCCTTGATAAGCTCGAGTATCTGACGGGTGGTCTTTGGGTCGAGCGCGCTTGTCGCCTCATCGCACAGCAAAACCTTCGGGTTCGTTGCAAGCGCACGGGCTATCGCAATACGCTGCTTCTGGCCGCCGGAAAGCTGCGCAGGGTACGCATCTGCTTTGTCGGGCAAGCCGACAAGCTCCAAAAGCTCACGAGCCTTTTCCTCGGCATCTGCCTTCTTTACCCCCGATATCTCCATCGGAAAGCAGATATTCTTTAAGCATGTACGCTGCATGAGCAGGTTAAAGTGCTGGAATATCATCGTGATATCACGACGGGCTGCGCGAAGCTGAGCAGGGGACATGGTATCAAGGTGCTCGCCGTTGACGATGACCTCGCCGCTGGTAGGGCGCTCGAGCAGGTTTATGCATCTGACAAGTGTTGACTTGCCTGCACCGGACATGCCGATGATACCGTAGATGTCCCCGTCTTCGATGGTGAGGGAAACATTCTTGAGTGCGTCCACTTCTCCGGTTCCGGAGTCAAAGGTCTTGCTTACATTTTTAAGTTCTATCATGAATATTTCCCTCCAAAATTACTGCTTACTTGCCGCTTACTGCATCCAGAGTTTTCTGAGTGCCGCCGTACAGGCCCATGGGCTCGACATGGATGGAAGCGACGGAAACGATGTGAGTGTTCTGCTGAGCGTTGAAGTCGTCGAGGTAAGGAGTGTGCTGGAAGTAGTTTGCGGTGCAGGTGCCGTCCTCGACAACGGTGTTGGGGACAACATAATCGTTGTAGGTCTGGATGTCAAGGGTGATGTCCTTCTCGGCGAGGATCTGCTTTGCGATCTCAAGGATTTCTGCGTGGGGAGTGGGGGACGCTGCGACGGAGATGGTGGTGCCCTTCAGAGCTGCGTAATCGACGCTGCTGTCAAAACCGTCGGTGGGGTCATCAACGGTGGAAACGACGCTGCCTGCGTACTTCTCGGCGATGAAGTCTGCGACCTGCTTGCTCTCTAAAGCTGCCTTGAGGGCCTTGACTTCATCGGAGTTCTCGTTGCCGGACTTAACTGCGAGGATGTTTGCGTAAGCCGAGGAGGAGCCTTCCTTGACGAGGGAGTCCTTAACGGGGTTGAGACCTGCATTTATTGCATAGTTGGAGTTGATGACTGCGTAGGAAACATCGGGGAGCAGGCTGGGGATAGCTGCGGCCTCGGCCTCGACTATCTCAACGTTGTACGGGTTCTCAACAATGTCGTTCTTGGTAGCGGTGATGCCAACGCCGTCCTTGAGCTTGATGATGCCGGCTTCCTGCAGAAGCAGCAGTGCGCGGGCTTCGTTGGTGGTGTCGTTGGGAACTGCGATTTTAATCACTTCGTCCTTGGCATCGTCGCCGCCGTTACCGGAGCAGGCTGCCAGAGCAAAGGTGAGGACTATTGCGAGTGCGAGAGCAATTATCTTAGTAAACTTTTTCATTGTTATATACTCCTTTAGAATTTTTTAAATAATGAGCCGTTATATCGTCTGTGTAGTTTAAAATTTTCTGTGCCTCGGGGACACATTCGTTCTCTCAGCCATTTCATACGGCGCATCTCCTTTCTAAAACAAACAAAAAACAGCGGCCGGTCGGTGACCTTCCGCTGTTTGTTTACCTTGGTAGTGGCTCAAGCCGTCAAACAGATTCAGAAAGCAGCGGACCGTTTTGAACACGACGAAACATGCACATGCGGCACATGCACATCGACATCATCATGCTGTTCACGGTAAGCTTTTTCATGAATGCTTTCTGTCCTTTCTCAAGATTGACGGGGCTTAGCCCTGTTGACGGTGTCATATTAGTCCCTATTATCGATTTTGTCAAGAGCTAATTATCTATTTTAACAATATGCATAAAAGCTCGCGCACCCAATTGCAGCCATCTTGTGCGCTTTGCTTGAAAAAAGAGCGCAGTCGTGCTAAAATTGCGGTGTTGAAAGTGTAAAGAAAGGAACAATATGACGGATCTTATAAAAATCGAGCACCTGCAAAAGCATTTCGGCGATGTGATAGCTGTCAACGACCTGAGCTTTAAGGTCAAAAAAGGCGAGCTGTTTGCGTTTTTGGGCGTGAACGGCGCGGGAAAGTCGACGACCATAAACATCATCTGCGGCCAGCTGGCGCGCGACGGCGGCAGCGTCGAGATATGCGGCACGGACATTGACCGTGACCCCGATAAGGTCAAGCGCAGCCTCGGTGTTGTGTTCCAAAGCTCCGTTTTGGATAAGGAGCTGTCGGTCAGGGACAATCTCGAAAGCCGCGCGGCGCTGTACGGAATCAGCGGTGCGGCGTTCAAAAGACGCCTATCAGAGCTTGCACAGCTGCTAAACTTTGAAGATCTCCTGCGCCGCTCCGTCGGCAAGCTCTCCGGCGGGCAGAGACGGCGCATAGACATTGCTCGCGCGCTGTTCCACGAGCCGGAGATACTCATTCTTGACGAGCCCACCACGGGGCTTGACCCGCAGACACGCAGCCTGCTCTGGAGCGTTGTTGAGCACCTGCGCCGCGAAAAGGGCATGACGGTGTTTCTCACGACTCATTACATGGAGGAGGCCGCCGACGCCGACTATGTCGTCATCCTCGACCACGGCAAAATTGCCGCCGAGGGTACGCCGCTTGAGCTCAAAAACAGCTATACCGGCGATTTTATCACCCTCTACGGCGCATCCGAGGACAGCGTCAAGGCACTCGGCGCACCGTATACGCCCGTGCGGGATGCATTCCGCATCATGGTACCCGATACGGCCGCCGCCACCGAGCTTATCATAAAGCACCCCGAAATTTTCCGCGATTATGAGATAACCAAGGGTAAAATGGATGATGTTTTCCTCGCCGTGACAGGCAAGGTGCTGGAAGGGGGCGAGGGCAGATGACGGGACTCTTTGCACTCGTAAAGCGCAACACGAAGCTTTATTTTAAGGATAAGGGCATGTTCTTTTCGTCCCTCATCACGCCGATAATTCTTCTCGTGCTGTATGCAGCATTTCTCAAGAGCGTTTACGATGACTCGTTCCGCTCGGCACTCGCTGCTGCGGGCGTGACCATTTCCGACAGCGTCATAAACGCCTGCGTCGGCGGTCAGCTCATATCGTCGATACTTGCCGTCAGCTGCATTACCGTTGCGTTCTGCTCAAATCTTCTGATGATAAAGGACAAGACCTCGGGCGCGCGGCATGACCTCACCATCTCGCCGATAAGCCTCGGCACGCTGGGGCTCAGCTACTATTTGTCGACGCTTCTGTCGACGCTCATCATAAGCGTCACGGCGCTTGCGGTGTGCTTCGGCTACCTCGCCGCTGTCGGGTGGTATATGACCGCCGGCGATGTGCTGCTTATGCTTTTGGATGTGTTTCTGCTCACCATGTTCGGCACGGCGCTATCCTCGTGCGTGAACTTTTTTCTGTCTACCGATGGGCAGGCATCTGCCGTCGGAACGATAGTCAGCGCAGGCTACGGCTTTATATGCGGAGCGTATATGCCCATGTCGTCGTTCGGTGAGGGGCTGCAAAAGGCGCTGAGCTTTCTCCCGGGCACCTATGGCACAAGCCTTATCCGCAACCATGCCATGCAGGGCAGTTTCAAAGAGATGGAGCACCTCGGCTTCCCGACAGATGTTGTCTCCGCCATCCGTGACAGCGTCGACTGTAACCTCTACTTCTTTGGCGAAAAAGTCGAGATCACTACGATGTACCTTGTCCTGTGCGCAAGCATTTTGATTTTTATCGGCATATATATCGCAATGAACATCTTTGCGGGCAAAGCATCAAAATAGCAAAAATCATGGAAAACCATTGGTTTTCCATGATTTTTATTCCAATCCGTACGGCCAGCCGATGAGACTGCCGACATCGTATAGCTGCGTGTAGCCGAGCTCGTCGAGCTTGAGCGCCGCCTCGGCGCTGCGCCGTCCGGAGCGGCAGTAGAGGATATACGGTCTGTCCTTGTCGGGGATGAGCATCATTGCACTCACATCGTTTATCTCGTCGACAGGAAACAGCAGCGCACCCACGGCATGGCCGGTGATATATTCCTCCTCCTCGCGCACATCGACGATGATGCAGTCGGGTTTGGTGTCAAGTATCTGCTTTGCCTCAGCAAAGTCTATTTTTTTGATTGCCATAGTCTCACCTCACGAAAAAATGTGTGGCTTTATCCTGTCAACTAATTTGCAGGCAATGAACATTTTAATAAGATCGGGGATAATAAACGGGAACACGCACATCGACAGCGCCTTCAGGTAGTTCATGTCGCCGGTGTAGACATGTACAAACCACAGCGTGCCGAAGGTGTAGCAGCCGATAAGTCCCGCCGTCAGGGCGATGAAATCGGAAAATTTCGCCTTGCCCAAAAGCTTTTTCACGATGCCGTAAATGACCGCCGCCAGCAAAAAGCCCCAAATGTAGCCAGCCGTCGGTCCGACCAGATGCCCCACTCCGCCGACAAAGCCGGAGAACACCGGCAAACCGAATGCGCCGAGTAGAATGTACACAGAGACAGACAGTGCACCCCAGCTCCATCCCAAAAGGCCGAGTGCGCAGAACACCGCAAAGGTCTGCAGCGTAAACGGCACGACCGCCGGTATGCTGATCCACGAGCAGACGGCGATGACTGCCGTCATCATTGCTGTATATATGAGTTTTCTTGTATTATTCATGCGATCGCCGTCCTTGATTGAATGCAGCGATTATACCACAAGTTTATACGCAATAAAAGCCCTTTGACATCATTTTTCCGATGTAGTAAAATCGGTTTGCAAAATATTATTTCCGAGGTAATTATGAATTTTGACAGAATGCTTGCGTACACCGCTGCGCTGAGCAAAAATAATAACAGGGCGTGGTTTCACGATAACCACGATGAATACGACGACGCAAAAGATGACTTTCTCACGCTTTTAGATGTCGTGAAACTCGAGATCGCTCAGCAGGTGCCGGAGCTTGGTGACAGGCTGCTTTTTGAAAACTCAAAGAATTTCATGTACCGCATCCCGCGCGACATGCGCTACAGCAAGGCAAAGGAGCCGTACAATCCGGCGTTCCGGGCATATTTCTCGCCGAAAAAGAGCAACTTCCTGCCGCTGAGCTACTACCTGCACATTTCGCACGAGGGCTGCTATATAGAAACGGGCGCATACCCGTGGGAGACGAAGAATTTGAATATCCTTCGCAGCTACATCGCCACGAATTTTGAGGAGCTCGACGACATCGTGTTTGAAAACGGCCTTGCCGTGTACGGTGAAAAGCTCAAGCGAGTTCCGGCGGGCTTCACCGCCGACCACCCCGCCGCCGATTGGCTCAAGTACAAGTTCTGGCTGGTCGAGTACGCCTTCACTCCTGAGGATTTGACGGACTTTAACACCTTCGCCTCCGCGGCCTCCACCGCCATCCGCCGCTTCGAGCCCCTGCGCAAATACCTATCCGGTGCATTTGAAATCGATAATGTACAATAATTTGCGCAAATTGGAAACCGCATAAAAGAAGACATAGCTTGCAGGCTCTGGTAGAATGAAGTCACGACACACCAGTGGCTCCGTGGACGCGGCTTGGATGGCGTGAAGCTCATCGTCGGCGACAAGTGCATGGGGATGCTGGAGACCGTGGGCGAGGTGTTCCCGGACGCCAAATACCAGCGCTGCACCGTGCATTTCTACCGCAATGTTTTCTCTGTTGTGCCTAAATCCAAGGTCAAAATTGTGGCGAAAATGCTCAAGGCGATCCACGCCCAGGAGAGCACAAAGGCGTCCCGATTTGATTATATTTAACCAATATACTTTTTCTCTCTACTTATCTATGTGGTAAGACGGGGCTGCTCTAGGGCAGCCCCATCCTTATATACCTTGCAATAAAAAATATCCGCTTTCCGATCGGAAAGCGGATAAAATAGAGCAGGAGACAACACCAAAGGCGGTGACTTATGCCTTGCGGACAGAGTCGATGTGGCGGGTGAGGTCGAGCATCTTGCAGCTGAAGCCCCACTCGTTGTCGTACCAAGCCATGAGCTTAACGAAGTTATCGTTCAGGGCGAGGCCGGCCTTTGCGTCGAAAATGCTGGTGTGCGGATCGGTGATGAAGTCAGCGGAGACGACATCCTCATCGACATACTCGATAACGCCCTTCATCGGGCCCTCGGCAGCTGCCTTGACGGCTGCGCAGATCTCATCGTAGCTTGCGCCCTTTTCGAGGCGGCAGGTGAGGTCAACGATGGAGACATCGGCGCTGGGGATACGCATTGAGGTGCCGGTCAGCTTGCCGTTGAGCTCGGGGATGACCTTGCCGACAGCCTTGGCTGCGCCCGTGGAGGTGGGGATGATGTTGCCGTGAACGCCGCGGCCAAGACGCCAATTTTTCTTGGAGAAGCCGTCGACGACCTCCTGAGTTGCAGTGTCTGCGTGGACGGTGGTCATGAGGCCTTCGACGATGCCGAAGTTATCGTTGATGACCTTGGCAAGGGGAGCGAGGCAGTTGGTGGTGCACGATGCGTTGGAAACGACCTTTATGTCGGGAGTGTAGCTGTCAAGATTGACGCCGCAGACGAACATCGGAGTATCGTCCTTGGAAGGACCGGACAGCACGACGACCTGTGCGCCTGCATCGATGTGAGCCTGAGCCTTCTCGGTGGTGAGGAAAGCGCCGGTGCACTCGAGGACATACTCAACGCCCATCTCGCCCCAGGGCAGCTCGGCGGGGTTGCGGTTGCCGACGATGGGAACACGCTTGCCGTTTACGGTGATGGAGCTGTCGTCAGACTCGACGGTGCCGTTGAAGCGGCCGTGGACGGAGTCGTACTTTACGGTGTAGGCCAGCTGAGCGGGGGTCTTGTCGGGAGCGTTGATTGCGACGACCTCGATATCGTCCGAGACGATGGCTGCTCTGAAAACGAGACGACCGATACGGCCAAAACCATTGATTGCTACTTTGATCATGTTCAATTCCTCCATAATTAATATCAAGCGGAAAAATTTCCTTGTGATTTAAGTCCATTGTAACATATACTATTGACAAAAATCAATGCTGAGATACATCCAAATGTTTTGCAAAAAATGAGCTTTTTTTAAGCGGCTATTGTATAATTTGCTCGTTTCTGATAAAATTGTGGCAGATATTGCTGATATCCGCAAGGGAGGACTTACCATGCATGATACGAGGCTGCTTGCCGCGGCGCTTTCCATGGTCGACCAGCCTGTGGCCGTGTCGAAGAAGGATCGCATAGCGTTTATGAACACCGGCGCGATAGAGCTGGCCGGCAGAGATCTGACCGGGAAGCCGACGGCGCTTTTGATACCAAGCTACATTATGAACACGCAGGCTGATAATTTCGCTGCGACCGCATTTATCGGCACGAAAAACTGCTCTGTTAAGGTCAACAGCTTTGAGGGCACGCGCTTCTATGTCATGGTATGCAACGAGCAAAGCCCCGATGACCGCGAGGCGCTGTACACAAGTCTGCGCACGACGCTGTCAAACATCAAGTTCGCGACCTCCTGCGTGTCGATCATTGCCGAGGACGAGGGCAACGAAAAGCTGCTTGAGTATGTGTGCTCACTAAACCGCAGCTATTACAGGATGAAGCGGGTGCTTTCCAATGTGACGGCACTCAATGCGATGGCGAGAGGGCAGATGCCGTTTAATGCGGAGGCTGTGGACGTGACGGCGCTGTGCAAAAACATGATCGATGAGGTGATGTCGCTCGGCGATATAGGCGTGACGATAAACTTCAATGCCCCCGAGAGGATAAGGATCGTTGCCGACAGGATGCTTTTGCAGCAGCTTCTGCTGAACCTGCTGTCAAACAGCATTGACCACTGCCCGCATAACGGCAGGGTGTACGTCTCGCTGCTGAGGACGGATAAAAATCTCATCCTCTCCGTTGACGACAGCGGCGACGGCATACCGCAGGAGGAGCTTTCCTATGCCTTCGAGCGGTACAAGCACGAGGCAGACCTCACAAAGCCGCAGGGTGCGGGCATGGGACTCGCGGTCGTGCGCGGCATTGCCGAACTGCACAAGGGCGCGGTGATAATCGAGAGCCGCGGCGAAAACATGGGCACCTCGGTTCGCGTGATGCTGTCGCTCGATATCCCAATGGGCACGAAGAAAATGAGCGCCCAACGCCCGGATTACGACCGGGAAAACCTTCGTCTGATTCTGTCCGAGATGTCATATTGCCTCCCGCTCGAGTGCTTCTCCGAGCTGATGGAGGACTAAGCGAATTAGAAAACCCGTATACGGTCAAGTAAACTGCCCAAGTAAAAACGGACAATAGACAAAACACCCCCTATGTAGGAAAATGAAAGTACTACATAGGGGTTATTACTATGCCAAGAAAATATGAAAAAGTGCAAGATCTGCTGCCAGTTGTAAAGGACATGGCAGAGGCAGGCTACACATACCGACAGATAGCAGGAAAGACGGGGAAATCCTT
The DNA here is from genome assembly GCA_022784505.1 of Bacillota bacterium. Taxonomy (GTDB): domain Bacteria; phylum Bacillota; class Clostridia; order Oscillospirales; family Oscillospiraceae; genus F23-B02. Next base: position 755 of record JALFUQ010000047.1, on the reverse strand, counting down.
ATGACAACGCATTGGCCGAAAATTTTTTCTCAATTCTCAAAACTGAGTGCATATACAGAACGAAGATTGCCACATTAGCTGAAGCAAGAGAGCTGATTGGTGATTATATCTATTTCTATAACAACCAGCGTATCCAGACTAAAACAAAACTGACACCGATGGAATTTCGGTGCCAGTATGTTGCTTAAAAATTTCATATCCCTGCATAGGGTGGTTTTTTGTGCTGTCCGTACAATCTGGGGCAGTTCAAAGGCCGTATACGGGTTACTACTTTATTTCGTTGCTTTAATGCTGACGACCGTGCTGAATGCGGAGTTTGCGTTTGTATTTGCCGAGCAAACTGCCTTGACCTTGTAATAATACTTGGTACCCTTCTTTGCGCCGGTGTTTGTCACGCTCGTCTTTGTCGTTTTTATAAGAATCGTGTAATCCTTGCCGTTGGTCGAACGGTAGACATAGTACTTATCCGCGCCCGTGACCTTGCCCCAAGTGAGTTTTGGCTTGCCGCTTGCAGTCGTGATCTTCACGGTCGGCTTTGCCAGCGTCGTCATGATGCTCTTCACGGCACTGCACGCCGAACCGACATTCGTTTCGTTCACGACCGCAACGGCCATGACTTTGTAATAGTACTTCGTGCCGGACTTAGACTTGCTGTCGGCGTAGCTGAGCTTCGTGGTGATAGCAACGCGAGTGTATTTCTTGCCGTCAGTGCTGCGGTACACCCAATATTTCGTTGCGCCCGAGACTGCCTTCCA
>JALFUQ010000082.1 GCA_022784505.1 Bacillota bacterium | reverse complement strand
CCGATGATATTCGTCCTTGCGGTGCTTATCATATCGCTGCTTACCGACGGATATTTTTACGGCGTACTCACATCATTTGTCAGCGTCATCGTCGTTAACTGGGCATTTACATACCCGTACATGAAATTAGACTTTTCAATTTACGGCTACTCGACGACCTTTCTTACCATGCTCGCCGTGTCGCTCGTTATCTCTACCCTCACAACAAGAGTTCACGAGCAGGAAAAGCTCCGTCACGACACCGAGCAGGCGCAGCTCAGGGCAAACCTCCTGCGTGCAGTGTCGCACGATCTGCGCACCCCCCTCACCTCGATAATCGGCTCGATAAGTGCCGTCATTGACGGTGGCAAGGCACTCTCCGAGGAGCAGAAGGTGGAAATGCTCACCGACGCAAAGGAGGATGCCGAGTGGCTCGTGCGTATGGTGGAAAACCTGCTGTCCATTACCCGCATAAGCGGCAGCGCTGAGCCGAACATCCAAAAGTCGCCCGAGCTTATCGAGGAGATAGTCGGCGACTGCGTAACGAAATTTAAAAAGCGAAATCCCGATGTTGCTCTCAAGGTCAATGTGCCGGACACGCCGCTCATGGTCAGCGTCGACGCTATGCTCATAGAGCAGGTTTTAATGAACCTCATGGATAACGCCGTACACCACGCCGAGGGCATGACCGAGCTTTGCGTCAATGTTAAGCAGCACAAGCGCTTTGCACAGGTCGCCGTTTCCGATAACGGCAAGGGTCTTGACCCATTCATCCTTGACGACATTTTCAAGGGGCAGCTCGTTTCAAACGACGGCACCAGCCCCGACAGCAACAAATTCAGAGGCATCGGTCTTGCCGTGTGCAAGTCCATAATCACCGCTCACGGCGGCAAGATATCTGCCGACAATAAGCCTGTGGGCGGCGCTGTATTTACATTCACATTACCATTGGAACCGGAGGAAATTGAAGAATGAATATCAGAGACAAAATTCTTATAGTTGAGGACGAAAGAAGCATCACAAACTTCCTGCGTACGATACTCGTTTCAAACGACTACGATGTTATCGTCGCAAGCTCCGGCGCGGAGGCTTACTCCATGATAACCTCCCACTGCCCAGACCTTATCGTGCTCGATCTCGGCCTGCCGGACATCGACGGCCTCCAGATAATAAAATCGGTGCGTGAATGGACGCTGCTGCCGATAGTCGTTGTCTCTGCCCGCGCGCACGAGCGCGACAAGGTACAGGCGCTTGATTTGGGCGCCGATGACTATATCACAAAGCCCTTCGGTGCAGGCGAGCTTCTTGCCCGTATCCGCACGGCGATACGCCACACCCGCACAGGTCTTGCAAACGAGACCATCGCCACCACCGGCAAGTTCAAGGCCGGTGACCTTGAGATAGATTACGACAAGCATCAGGTGCTCGTAAACGGCGTGAACGCGAACCTCACGCAGAACGAGTATAAGATAATCGGCCTTTTGGGCAAGTGCGCAGGCAAGGTCTTGACCTACGACTACATCATCAAGGAGCTGTGGGGTCCCGGCACAAAGGGCAATAACCAGAGCCTTCGTGTCCACATGGCGAATATCCGCCGCAAGATCGAGAAAAACCCCGCCGAGCCGCAGTATATCTTCACCGAGATCGGTGTTGGCTACCGCATGGTCGAGGGCGATTGAGTTAATCTGCAATTCGTGTTGCAATAAGCAAAAAAATAATTCGAGGCGATCCAATGAAGCAAATTTTAAAAGACCACCTGTTCCCTGTTTTTATGCTCATCGTCGGTGCAGCGTGCGCCGCATTTTCCATTGAGTGTTTCCTCATCCCGAACACCATTCTTGACGGCGGCGTGACGGGTATCAGCATGATGATAAACTACACCTCCGGTATTGCGCTGAGTATTCTCGTCGTTGTGATAAACATCCCGTTTTTCATTATCGGCTTCAAGGCAATGGGCAAGCGCTTTCTGTTCAAGGGCGTATTTTCCACAGTCGCCTTTGCCCTGTTTCTCGAGGTATTCAAGGGTGTCGAAACGGTGACGAATTCCGAGCTGTTGGCCGTCGTGTTCGGCGGTGTGCTGCTTGGTGTCGGCGTTGGTCTGGTGCTGCGCTACGGCGGCTGCCTTGACGGCACCGAGATAGCTGCAATGCTGCTGTCGCGCAAGGTCGGTGTGTCCACCGGCGGCCTTATCTTCATGATAAACATCTTTATCTACCTGACCGCAGGTCTGCTCTTCGGCTGGGACAGAGCGCTTTTGTCGCTGCTGACCTACTTTATCACCTTTAAGATAATTGACCTTGTCGAGGAGGGCATGAATCAGGCGCGAGCCGCGATGATAATCACCGAGCACGCAGCCGAGCTTGCCGACGCGATCTATGTGAAGCTCGGCAGGACCTGCACGTTTATAAACGCGGAGGGTCTGGTCTCCGGCAGCGGCAAGACAGTTCTCTACTGCGTCATCACCCGTGTTGAGGTAAACGAGCTCAAGCGGATCATCAAGGACTCCGATGTCAGCGCATTCGTCACCATCTCCGAGGTATCCGAGATACTCGGCAATCACATAAAGCGTAACCATATCGACACTGTGCCTATTGACGAGGCAGCTAAAAGTGAGTAAAATACTTTAAAACGATACTTTATGACACTTTTCGGAGGCCGCAGCCATGGATAACCGCACAAGCAAGGAAAATTACTATCTTGATATCGCCGACGCTGTTTTGCAGCGCTCAACCTGCCTGAGGCGCATGTACGGTGCGATAATCGTCCGCAACGATGAGATAATCTCCACCGGCTACAACGGTGCGCCAAGAGGCCGCATAAACTGCACGGACGCAGGCCGCTGCGCAAGGGTCGAGATGAAGATACCCTCCGGTGAGCGATATGAGCTGTGCCGCAGCGTACACGCCGAGGCAAACGCGATAATCTCCGCCTCCCGCCGTGACATGATAGGCTCGATACTGTATCTTGTCGGCCGCGACGCCGTGACCAAGGAGCTTTTAACAAACGCGACAAGCTGCTCCATGTGCCGCCGCCAGATAATTAACGCCGGCATCGCCAAGGTCATCATCCGCACCGGCAAGGACAAATTCACCATAGTCGATGTCGATGAGTGGATCAAAAACGACGACTCCATGTTCTGGATCGAGTAATCGCAAAAAGCTGCTGTACCCGTTGGTACAGCAGCTTTTTTATACTTCTTTGCAGGTGAACAAAATGACCTGACGCTGTTTTGCTATCTCGCCGAGGAGCTTCATCGCCTGGGCAGTGCGCTCAGCGTCGAGGTTAACGAGCGTGTCGTCGAGTATCAAGGGACATACTGCGTCCTTCGGCAGTGCCAGCGTACACACGGCAAGGCGCACCGCAAGATACATGAGATCGAGCGTTCCGGCGCTTAAGTACTCCATCTCGCGCGGCACGGTGTCGCCCATGAGCTTGGTCTTTGCGGTAAAGTCACGATTTATGAGCACGCTCTCGTACCGGCCGTCGGTGACGACGGACATGTACTGTGCCGCGAGCCTGCCAAGCTCCGGCGAAAAGCGGCTCTGTATATCCGCATCGGCAGCGCGCAGGGTCTCCAACGCAAGAGCTATCGCGTCAAATTCCGTCTGCATCATGTTGTGCAGGCTCTCCATGTTTTTGAGCTCCGATCCGAGCACCAGAGGGTCGCCGAGCGTTTCGATGCGCCCCTTTATCTCGGAAATGCGCGCCGAGAGCAGGTCACAGCTGTGCCGGGCAGCGTCGAGCTCGCGCTTTAGCTGCGCAGCCTCGTTGTCGCCGCCGCTGAAGTCGAGATCCTGAAGCGTTCTCGCCTCGGCCGCCTCCTGCGACATGCGCAGTCTCGCAAGTGCCTTGACCTTGCGCTTTTCGTCCTCGTCTGCCGCCGTAAATTCATCGTACAGGCGCAGATATTCATCAAAGCAGGCGTTTATACCGTCCTCATTCTGTGCCTTGTACTTTGACAGCAAGAGCTTGCGCTGACGTCCGGCATCGTGCGCTACGCCTCTGGCCTTAATTAGCCTTGCGTACAAAAACGCCGCCAACACGAGCAGCACGCCGCCCGCTGCAAGCGCATAGACCTTGAAGCTTGCAGGGAGTGCGAACATTGCCGCCGCAATGAGTGCAAGCGCCAGCACGAGCATGACGACCGGCAGAGCGGGGCTCGTTTTTTTCTCGGACACAGCCTTGAGCTCAAGACACTTGGCGATATCCGCCTTGACCTCTGGCTCGACCTCCTGCGGCTTTCTGTCTCCGATCATGCAGCCACTGAGGGCTGCGCGGCAGTCGTCACGCTTTTGAGCGGCACTTTCGTGCGCATCGCTCGCGTCGTTTATCTCCTTACGGAGGCTTTGCAGATTTGCAAGCACATCGCGGCGTGCCGTCTTGCGGCTCTCGGTCACGGCAGTCTCAAGCTGCCTGCAATTTTGCCTGCCCTGCTCCAGCTGCTCTGCAAGCCGCTCGCTTTCCGCTGCGGCGGCATCAAGCTCGGCAAGGCGGTTTTTCGTGTCCGCAATGCGTTTTTCAAGCTCGGGCAGCTTGCCTCGTGTATTGAAGCGGCGTGAGCGCTGCCACGCGCGCAGCCGGCTGTCAGCCTCGGTGAACGAGCAGTCCTCGTCGCCGGTGGAGACTATCGCACTTATGCGCTTTTCAAGCTCAGGGCTGCCGGTAACGGCGATCGAGCCCTGCTCGATAAATGCGCTGCGCCGGAAAACCTCCTTGCTTGCGCCGGTGAGTACTTGGCCGGCATTGCTGCCGTCGAGGCCGTCGACGGGCACATTTGTCCCCGTGTAGACGGCGGAAAATTCTCGCATGGGCGCGGATTTCAATTTCGTTGTTCTTGTTATGGTTATATCTTTGCCGCCCGAGGTGAGCTCCATCTCGCCCTGCATGGCCGCTCCCGACCACGGGGCATAGCGCAGCTTGTCCGGCAGATGACCGGTCTTTTGGCGCTCGGAGCTGTCAACGCCGTAGAGCATCGCGCGAACGAAGGCGCACCATGTGCTTTTGCCGCTCTCGTTCGGCGCACAGATGACATTAAGGCCCTCTTTAAGCTCAAGGCTCTCGCCGGAAAGCTTGCCGAATGACGCCGTCAGCTTATTAATCGTCATGAGTGACCACCTCCTCGCGCTTGTCGAGGGCAGCCAAGCCCCAGCGCACCGCCTGAACTATGCGCTCGCGCTCGCTTTCATCCTTTGCCATGTCGTATGCGCTCCTAAGCCTTTGCAGGAACTGGCCGCGCAGGCTGTCCTCGCCGGCTTTTTCCCAGATATCGCGGCGCAGAACGGTCTCGTCACGAAGCTGGAGGCTATAGAACCTGCCCTCCAGTGCCTGACGCAGGGAGTTCATATCCGGCGCGTCGTCCGTTTCGCCGCGGAGAATTATACGGTAAATGTCGCTCTTGGTGTCGCCGGAAAGCGCCTCCTGCACCGCGGCGAGCGGCTGTCTGCCGTCAAGCTCGACGGGCAGTATCTCGTAGCACCGTTCGGCAAGCGTCACGGGCTTCAGCTCGCAGTCGGTGTCGGAAGCATCGACGATGTATACAAATTTTTCGCCGCACTCGTCAAAGCCTCTGCCCTCGGGGCAGCCGGGCCATGCGTAATATGTATTGCCCGCTTTTTGCAGGCCGGAGGCCTGGTGTATATGTCCGAGCGCTATGTAATCCATACCTGAGGCCGCGATCTCCTGCGGCGTTATGGGGTCATACTGCATGCCTTTGCCGACCTCGCCGTGGATGCACATGAGGTCGAGAACTCCGTCCTTCTTTTCGGCACGAAAGCCGTTCAAAAGCGCGGGGCAATATTTATCCGTGAACGCCGCGCCCCACACCCGCACGCTAAGCTGCGTAAGCTCGACGCACTCGATGCGGTTTTCGGTGAAAATGTGCACATTCTCGGGAAACGCAAGCCTTGCATATGGTGATCGGCGCGAATAAAAATCGTGATTTCCGGGAGAAATAAACACGGGCACGCTCATGCTGCCGAGCACCCGCACCAGCTCCTCGGCAGTCTCTGTATACGCACTGTCGGAGTCAAGAAGATCGCCCGCCAGCAAAACGAGCTGCACCTGCTCTGCTTCGACCGTATGTGCGATCTTTTTCAAAAGCTCACGCTGCTCCTGCCTGCGCTGCGCCGCCTTTGCTGCGGGCAAGCCCTCAAAGGGCGAATCAAGGTGCAGATCGGCAGCGTGGAGTATCCTTATACTGCTCATTTAAGTCTTATTCCCTCCGCTTTAAGGCATTTTCCCGTCTCGGGGTCAATTTCAAAAATGCAGCCCTCTAATTTGGCGGAACCTTTTGCCGAATCGTAGCGTCTCGGAGGATCCCCCATGAACTTGCCTATCGACTGCTCGGGGTCAATGCCGATGGCAGAGTAAATTGCGCCCGTCATGCCGAGATCTGTTATATAGCCCGTGCCGTTTGGCAGCACCTCGGCGTCCGAGGTCTGCACATGCGTGTGCGTTCCCCAAACGGCGCTGGCTCTGCCGTCGAGCAAAAAGCCCATGGCGCGCTTTTCGCTCGTGCCCTCGGCGTGAAAGTCGACGAGGATGATTTTTTCGCGTATCTCCTCCATGTAACCGTCGGCAATGACGAAGGGATTATCGGTGTTCGTGTCGAGGGTAAAGTGCCCCATCAGGCTCATGACGCACACATCGCCGAACGATGTCTTATACACATCGATGCCCCTGCCCGGGCACTGGGGCGCACAGTTTGCCGGGCGTAGTATCTTGCGGCGCTCCTCAAGGTAGGGGCGCAGCTCCGTGCGCGTCCATGTGTGGTTGCCGAGGGTGATAACATCCGCTCCGGCATGGAGTATCATATCTGCCTGCCTCGGCGTTATGCCGACGACATTTGCGTTCTCTCCGTTGACGACGACGAAGTCAAGCTCCATTTCCTTGCGTATCCTACGCAGGTTTTTATTCAAATAATCAAGGCCCGGCTCGCCGCAGACATCGCCGACGGCCAAAATTTTTACGCTCATGGTTCTTCCTTTCAAATTTCAAATTGAAAATATGTAGTTATTATAGCACATATTACTGCGATGTAGCAAAGCAATTATGGACATACTATGTTACGGAGGTGTAAACAATGCAGAAATCGAACTTTTTACTCGGCATGGGCATCGGCGTGACCGTCGGCAGCATCGCAGTTGCGACGATGACCGGCGGCAAGAAAACCAGCAAGAACATCATCGGCAAGACCCTTAAAACCATGGGCGAGGTCGTCGACGCAGTTTCGAGCTCCATAGGCATGTAAACTGCGGGTTTTGAAAAAATAATACTAAAATCCGCAAAAAACACTTGCAATTATCCGTCTGCTGTGCTAGTATATTTAGGCGTTAAGCGATAAGCGCCGCTAGCTCAGCTGGATAGAGCGTCTGGCTACGGACCAGAAGGTCAGGGGTTCGAATCCCTTGCGGCGTGCCACGAAAGATAAACCCTGTAATCGTTGAGATTACAGGGTTTATCTTTACTTATCAATGCTTTGCGCTGTTTTGTGCGTTCAAAAAGTAGACTTCGTGTCGGTATTATTAGGCACTAAATCAATGGTTTTAAACACGCATTTTACGACAATTTTACGACAACTCAATCTAATGAGTGCTCAATGATATAGTCAAGCGGATCACCGTTTGCCGAAACATCTTTTGTTTCAACAACCTCAACGCCGCGTGATTGTATAGCATTTCGAGTCTGCTCGCTTAGTACGAATCCAGAAGCGACAGAACTTCCACTAAGTCCACTCCGTCCTTGATGTCCTGCATCGCCTGAGTCGTATACTCCGGATATTCCGTCACTATCCGCTTCAAGGCTTCTTCTTGAGACATTTTGCGTACCTCCGTTTGCATTATTATTCTCAGT
>JALFUQ010000066.1 GCA_022784505.1 Bacillota bacterium | reverse complement strand
AACGAAGCAACTATCAAAAAGATGATCCCTTACAAATAAGTAAGGCTTACTTGTACTAATAGGAGGAATTGACAAATGGCAAGAGTTAAGGGCGCAATGATGACCCGCAAACATAGAAATAAGATCCTTGGCCTGGCTAAGGGTTACTGGGGCAACAAGTCCCGCCACTATAAGATGGCACAGGAGCAGATGATGAAGTCCGGCCGCTACGCATATGTCGGCCGCAAGCAGAAGAAGAGAGACTTCCGTCAGCTCTGGATTACCCGTATCAGCGCAGGCTGCAAGGCAAACGGAATGAACTATTCCACCTTTATGCACGGCCTGAAGCTCGCCGGCATCGATATGAACCGCAAGATGCTGTCCGAGACCGCTATCCACGATCCTGCTGCTTTCACCGCACTGTGCGAGAAGGCAAAGGCATCTCTGTAATAAAGCATGAAAGCGCCGCCAACTGGCGGCGCTTTTTTGAGCTAACGAGAGCCAACCTCATATCGTCTGTCAGTGCGCCATTTCGGTGCTTTCCGCCTTTTTTCGCCTTGCCGGGCACAATGCCCGCCCGCATCAAAAGAAAGCCGGAGATCCCACGAAAAACAATCACTGACAGATGCTGCGCAGTTTTGCCGGAGTGAATTAAGCCAAGGCAAAAAGGAAACACTTTTATAGCTGACACATGTCGAGCTTTCTACGTCAAAACCGACAGGTGGTCGACTCACGTCAGCTTAGTTTGAGGATACTACATGTTTGAAATACTCCAGGAATGGTTCGGTATGGGGCTCAGCCTGCCCGTTATTGCCACCGACCTGTTCTTTGCCGCGATCGGTCTGTATGCGGCATTGAAGATAAGCAATAAGAAGACCGTAATATATATTATGTTAACCATGATAGTGGTTTACATAATTGCATCGTTCGTGGCGGAAAGCAGCATTGAAATGTTCGCAGTGTATGCTGTATTCGTCGGCGCGATCGCTTTTTTCTCCATTATCGGCGCCGCCATTGGCCTGCTGATAAGGGCGATAAAGAAATAAATGTTTTTTAATGTGCGTCCAAAGGGGCGCACATTTTTTTATATCTGACCCTTGACAGCAATGCTATATTGCATTACAATATACCCGCTACCATGCAAAACAAAGTAGAGGTGTAATATGATATCATCACAGATGCTGAAGGGTACGCTCGAGGGCTGCATATTGCAGATAATCTCCCGGCGTGAGACCTACGGCTACGAGATAGCCGAAACACTCATGCGCTACGGCTTCGGTAAAATTGCGGAGGGAACGATATATCCGCTCCTGCTGAGACTCGAGCGCAACGGTCTTGTCCTGACCGAATACCGCCCAAGCGAGCTTGGACCCAAGCGCAAGTATTACAGACTCAGTGATGAGGGCAGGACGGCGCTATTAGAGTTCGAGCAAAGCTATCGGGAGCTTGAAAATGCGATCAATAAATTATTCGACGGAGGGAACGAAAATGAATAAGCTTACAAGGAAGCTCAGGGACGAGAACAACGAGCTTGAAAAGCAGCTGAGCGAAGAAGCAAATGCCGTATTGACCGACATTGTGGTTTACATAAGATGTGCAAATATTAGCGAGTTTAATCAGGAGAGGGTGCGCAGGGATATCGATGAGATGCTGCTTGAGGGCGAACGCAGGGGACAGAGCGTGGATGATATCATCGGCGGCGATTACAAGACGTTCTGCGACTCGGTCATCTCAGAAGTGCCGCAGCTCACCGCTGCGCAGAAAACGATGACCGTCGTGAGCTACGCCGTCATGGCGATAGGTATAATGCTCGCCATCTGGACGGTGTTTGCGCCCATCAGAGGGCTTACCCAAGGCGGAGTTTGGTATATGGTGAATATCGGAACGGTTGACATAATCGAGGGCGTTGCAGTGATAGCCGCCTCGTTTTATATTGTCGATTACATCTGCAAGAACTCGTTCAAACCTAAAAAGACTTTGTTTTTTGTCGGACTTGCGGTGATTATTGTCGCCTTTGCTGCGGCGCTTGTTTTCATTCCGAAGGTCACTTTGCTGAAAATGAACATCGGCGTGAGCGTTCTGGTGCTTGCGGTGCTTGCCGCCGTGTACTTTGCACTCAACGCCAAGCTTGCGTGAGCCGACTGTGGAATGTTATAATGTAAAAAAACTATTGGAGCGTGTGATATGACAGAAAAGCTTTATTATATTGACAGCCACATGAAGACCTTCACCGCCACGGTGCTCGCTTGCGAGCCTGTGAAGGAAAGATTTGAAGTTGTTCTCGACCGCACAGCCTTCTTCCCCGAGGGCGGCGGCCAAGCGGGCGACAGCGGCTTTATCGGCGATATAGCGGTGTTCGATACTCACGAGAAAAACGGCAAAGTGGTGCATTATGTAAACCAACCTATCCCCGATGGCAGCGTTTTAGACTGCCGCATCGATTGGGAAAAGCGCTTTCGCAGGATGCAAAATCACTCCGGCGAGCATATTGTGTCGGGGCTTGTGCATAAAAAGTATGGGTACTCAAATGTCGGCTTCCACATGGGCGCGGATTTTGTGACGATCGACTTCGACGGCTTTCTCACGCCAGAGCAGCTCGCCGAGATAGAGCGCGAGGCAAATTACGCCGTTGCCGCAAACTATAAGGTGACAGCGACATTCCCAAACCCCGAGGTGCTCAAAACGCTGGAGTACCGCAGCAAGCTTGAACTCACGGAAAATGTGCGCATCGTCGAGATAGAAAATACCGATATCTGCGCCTGCTGCGCTCCGCATGTAAACAGCACATCCGAGGTCGGCTTGGTGAAGATACTTTCAAGCGGGCGCCGCCGCCGCGGCGGTGACGGTGTGCGCATAACTATGCTCTGCGGCCTTGATGCTTATGAGAATTTTGTCCGCACCCACGACAACAACGCCGCAATATCGATGCTGCTGTCGGCAAAGCGCGAGGAGACGGCGGCTGCTGTTGAGCGCGTGCTGGCAGAGCAGGAGAGACTAAAGCAGCGCAATGCCGAGCTTTGCCGTGCTCTTGCGCACCTGCGCGCCGAGACCATCGAGCCCTCAGACGGCAATATAGTTATCTTCAACTCGGTTCTGGACGAGCCTGCCTTGCGCGAGCTCATAAACGGCGCAGTGACAAAGTGCAGCGGCCTTGCGGCTGTGTTCTCCGGCAGCGATGAAGCAGGGTACAGGTATATAATCGGCAGCCGGAAAATTGACCTCCGCGCAGCCGCAAAGCAGATAAATTCCGGCATCAACGGTCGTGGCGGCGGCAGCAGCGAAATGATACAGGGAAGCTGCAAAGAAAGTGCTGAAAATATTCAAAAATTTTTGAGCATATACAATATCTAGACAGCAAGCACAAAATTGTATAGCAGATGATGAATAAATTTCGTCTAAATTGTTAATTTTCTTGCCAAAACCCGATTGACAATAATATGACATTTTGATACAATGTATAGCTAGATAAAGTGCGCATTGCGCCTTGAAGTACCATACCAAAAATTTTTATTATGGGGGGTTATCCGTGAGAGATCTCAAGCATCTGATTTATTTCGAGAACTTGCTTAAGGAAGCCAATAACGAATTGGTCAAAAAGGCAAAAGAAGAGGGAAAGCTCGCACTGGGCTACACCTGCTACTTCATGCCCGAAGTACTTCTCGACCTGCCTGGCTGCTTCTCCGTTCGTCTGAGAGCACCCGACTGCAGCTCACCCGACATCGCAACCTACTACATGTCCGCCCGTGTTTGCCACTACGGACGCAGCCTCTTTGAGCGCGCTCTCGAAGGCGGCTTCAATTTCCTCGATGCGCAGCTGGCCACCGAGACCTGCACCGTCACCTGCCGCTTCCAGGAGCACATCCAGCAGAAGCACCTCGATTCCGTCAAGGATATGAGAGTTATCGACAACGATAAGTTCTTCTGCGAGTTTATGGATGTTCCCTTCAAGAACACCGAGAACGACTATCAGTACTATCATGATCAGCTCGAGTACCATGTCCTCGGCAAGCTGAAGGAAAACCTCGGCGTTGACGTTTCCGACAAGGCCCTCAAGGCAGCTATCAAGCAGCATAACGAGGTCTGCAAGATCATCAACGAGATCGGCGATTACCGCAAGCTCGATAATCCCACTATTACCGGCTATGAGTTCCATGTCATTCAGCTCGTATCTCTGGTTTGCCCGAAGTACCTTATTCTCCCGTACCTGAAGGAGACCCTGAAGGAGCTCAAGACCCGCAAGCCCGACGAGAAGTGGCCGTTCCGCTGCAAGGTCGTTCTGGCCGGCTCCGAGAACGACGACCCCTACTTCACCGAGCTCATCGAGAGCTGCGGCGCAGAGGTCGTTTGCGACCGTTACTGCTACGGTGCAGTCGAGTCCCGTCAGCCCATCGAGATCCGTGAGGGCGAGACTCCCCTTAAGGCAATTGCCCGTCATTACCTCGAGACCTCCAACTGCCCCCGCTTTATGCCGCAGAACGAGATGCGTGCAAGAAAGCAGAAACTGGCAGACCTCGTTAAGGAATACAAGGCAGACGGTATCATCATCTGCTCGAACAAGTTCTGCGAGTACTGGTCCTACGAGCGTGTTATCGACAGCTTCATTCTCCATCGTGACTTCGGCATCCCCGTATGCTCTATCGAGAAGGAGTACATAAACACCGCTTCCGGCCAGCTGCGTACCCGCTTCCAGGCATTTGTTGAATCTGTCGAAATCAAGAAGATTCAGGAGGGCAAGTAATATGAGTTTCATTAAAGATTTCTGGTATGGCAAGCCCCATACCGCAGAAGAAGGCGGCCGCCGCCTGGGCGACAACTACCTGCCCAAGACCGGTCTTTACAAGCACAGAGAGTGGCGCGGTGTAAAGGACACCTTCTACTACTTCCATAACATTTGGCTGTACAATTACCTGCACATGGTAACGGATGTCATTAAGTACGGCGGCATTGTCAATTTCGTCAAGGGCGTTTGGAGATACCGCTGGGTCGGCCAGACCTACCTGCCCGTTCTCCATTGGTTCGACCGCGGCCTCGAAGGTCTGCGCGGCGAGGCTCTTAGAGCTTCCGCATGGCACTACCGTGCAATGGTCAATGCAACCATCTATCAGTTCATGACCATGTTCAATGCCGACACCAGACTGCACGGCGGCAAGAAGAACGACGCATGGTATCACACCATGGCAATGAAGGAAACCACCTGGGGCGGCATGTTCTATGGCTGGAGCGACAAGTTCAAGGCAGTCTCTCTTGAGATGATCCCCTATTTCGTCACCTGCCATGTTAACAGCCACACCGTACATAACTACATCGACGCAGTTCAGTCCATCGGTCTGCCCGGCGACCCCTGCCCGATGTGCCAGGCTGAGTCCGGCCTGTTCGTCCTCGACGATATCCCCGATTACAGCCCGTTCATGATCACCTGTAACGAAGCTTGCGACGGTTCCGTTGCAACCGCTATCCTTCAGGACTGGTTCAACGACAAGCCCATGTACGCTCTGCAGATGCCCATGCAGTTCGACGATCCTCTCGCAAACAAGTTCGTCCAGAAGGACATCGAGAAGTGCTGGAAGTTCATCGAGGAGCAGACCGGCGTTCCCATGAATCTCGACCTCATGTACGAGTGCATCGAGAGACAGAACGAGCTCATGAAGTTCGAGTGGGAGAAGTGGGAAGTTGCGGCAAAGACCGACAGCTACCCCATCAACGGCGTTGCTCAGGCACTGTACCGTATCTACCAGTCCCAGTTCGGCGATCTGCCCATCTGGCATGAGGTCGACAGCAAGGTTCGTCCCATCATGGAGAAGTGCGTCTCCAAGAAGATCAACACCTTCCCCAATACCCGTCACAGAGTTATTGCCTGGTCCTGCGCACCTCTGTACTACTCCAACTGGTGCACTTGGGCATACAACTGCTGGGGTCTGAATGTTATCATCAACATGGACTCCCTGATGTTCGATATGACCATCCGTACCGACTCCTACGAGAACATGCTGGAAGATGTCGCTCAGTACCATATGTGGGCTCCCATGCGCCGCATGGCAGTCGGCGGCATGCACCACATCTTCGAGCTGTGGGATTACATGAAGCGCTTCAACTGCGACTTTGTTATGATGTATGACCAGCTGCAGTGCAAGGGCATGCAGGGCGTACACGGACTGTTCGAGGATGAGTTCCGTGACAGAAATGTTCCCGCAATCTGGATGCCTCACGCACTTCCCGACAGCCGCACCGTTTCCCGTGCTGAGATCCGTCGTATAATCAACGACTATATGTCCACCGTCATGCACGAAGAGCCTTTGGATCCGTCCCTCCTCGAGCTCGACGACGACATGACATGGTAATAGGAGGCAAATGAATATGAAAAAGATAGCTAAGCTGCTCGGCATAGGCGTTGGCGCATATGCAGCACTGTTCGCAGTATTCTTCTTTGACCTTGACGGTAAGTTCTTGTTCCATGTTTTCGAGCCGTTCGTTAAGAACCACTACGACAACATGCCTCGTAGAGATATGACCCAGGTGCCTTACGACATGAACAAGTTCCCCGACTACAAGTACGACGAAGTCTGATTGTTTGTAATTTATTAACCAACCCTCCTTTTTCGGAGGGTTGGCTATCGGATAAGACAGTAAATCATTTATGGAGGCAACACTAATGAAATATTTTGGCGGCTGTGATGTAGGCTCTACCTACACCAAGGCAGTTATTCTTGATGAGACCGGCAAGATGGTCGCAGACACCACCATCCGCAGCAAGATCAATTCCGAGGCATCTGCGGTAGCAGCAATGGACGAAGTCAGCCAGAAGGCAGGCCTGAAGAGCTCCAAGGAGCTTTCCTACCTCGTAGGTACCGGCTACGGCCGTAACAAGGTTCCGTTCGCAGACGAGAACATCTCCGAGATAAGCTGCCACGCAATGGGCGTGCATGTCACCAACCCCGAAGTCAAGGCAATCATCGA
>JALFUQ010000045.1 GCA_022784505.1 Bacillota bacterium | reverse complement strand
AGGAAGCGCAAGGCTCAGATCGCCCGGAACCGCTGCCGAGAGAGTGGGGCGGGTCATCGATTGCGCAAGACGGTGCTCGTTCGTGCGCACACCCTTGACAAGGTCGCCGAAGCGCTGAACGAGAACGCCGCCGGAGAGCATATTGCTCAGCGAAGCGATGTGCTTGCCGTAGCGGTACGGCTCGTCGAACGGCTCTGTAAAACGGCTCGAGACCAAAAGGGCAAAGTTTGTGTTATCGCTTTGCAGAGCGGGGTCGGAGTACGAGTGGCCGTTGACGGTGTTGATGCCCTCGACATTTTCCGCAACGACATGGCCGTAGGGGTTCATGCAGAAGGTGCGCACCTTGTCGCCGTACTGCTTGGTGCGGTATATAAGCTTGGATTCATACACGACATTGGTGATGTGCTCAAAAACCGTGGCAGGCAGCTCGACACGCACGCCGACATCGACCTGATTGTTTATAAGGTGCACGCCGAGCTTCTTGCACTGGTTTGCAAACCACTCTGCACCGCTGCGGCCGGGGGCTGCGATGAGGTACTTGCAGTCAACGACATCACCGTTTTTAAGCGTCAGCGTGTAGCCCTCGCCCTGCCTGTCGATGGACTCAACGGCGGTGCGGAAGCGGTACTCGATGACCTCTTTAAGGTCATCGTACATGTTCTGCAAAATGCGAAGATTATTCTCTGTGCCCAGGTGCTTTACCTTTGCCTGCAAAAGGTGCAGGTCGTATTTGAGAGCCTCGCGCTCCAGCGCCTTGGCCTCGGGCGTGTCGGTTGAGAAGGTCTTGTCCGTTGCGCCGTACTTCATGTTGACGGTGTCGACATAGTTTATAAGCTCCATGACTTCGTCGTCATCCATGAAATCCGTGAGCCAGCCGCCGAAAGCGGTGGTGAAATTATATTTGCCGTCGGAAAATGCGCCTGCGCCGCCGAAGCCGCACATTGTGTCGCACACTGCGCAGTGGACGCATTCCTTGACCTTGCCCGCAACGATGGGGCAGTTACGGGAATAGATATCGCCGCCCTGCTCAAGCACGACTATCTTGAGGTCGGGGTGACGGCGAATAAGCTCATAGCCGGCGAAAATTCCGGCAGTTCCGCAGCCGATTATGGCAACATCGTAATTGGTTTTCAAAAGAATCACTTCCGTTTCTGATATAGGCCCAAAATGACCCTGTGTATTATAGTGATAATGTGGGGTATAGTAATTAACAAATTGTAAATTTTCTTTACAAAACCCTTGAATATTGGACACTTGTATCAGGGTGTTCATTGCCTGCGGCTTGAAGATTAATTACAATTGGGGTAAAATATAAACACATTAAAAGGACGGTGATAAAATGTCCGAAGGACCCAAAACGAGAGATATCGGCAAGCAGCTGAAGCAGGAGGCGTTTTCCATACCCAATCTGCTGAGCTATTTTCGCCTGCTTTTGATACCGCTGTTCATTCAGCTTTACATGAACGAAAACTTCACCGAAGCGCTCATAACCCTTGCCGCCAGCGGCCTGAGCGACGTCATCGACGGAAGGGTCGCACGAAAGTACAATATGGTGACCGACCTCGGTAAGGTCTTAGACCCCGTGGCCGACAAGCTCACGCAGTGCGCCATGATGTTCTGCGTCGCCATGCGCTATCCGGCGATGTGGTGGCTGCTGGGGCTTCATGTGGTAAAAGAGCTTATTATGATAGTCATGGGCTGGTATGTCCTTAAAAAGACGGACACCGTCAACAGCGCCATTTGGTGCGGCAAGCTGTGCACCGGCGTTATCTACGCTGTCATGATGGTGCATGTCATCGTGCCGACTATACCGCAGGCGGTGTCGGCGGCCAGTGCCGCAGTGTGCGCGGGGCTTATAGTTTTGAGCCTTGTTGTTTACACGGCGAGATATATTAAATTGCTCGGAGGGAAGAAATGAAGCTTTTGTACGGTATACTGTATATAGCGGCGCTCGGCGTGCTGTCGCATTTTGTCGGGCAGGCCTTACCGAGAGATAAGTTTGACGCAAAATGCTTTCCGTATCGCGCAGCCCAGTGGGAGAAAAACGGCAAGGTGTACGAAAAGCTCGGCATAAAGCGCTGGAAAGACTATCTTCCCGACATGAGCAAGATAATGCCCGACATGGTCAAAAAGAAAATGTCCGCCGCAAAGGAGCAGGGCACGGCTGTGCTCATTGCCGAGACCTGCGTTGCCGAATGCGTCCACTGGGCGCTCATCGTGCTGTCGCTCGGGATATTCCTGTTTTGGCGGGGCGGCTGGGCTGTGCTTTTCTGGCTTGTATATAATATTCTCGGCAATGTGCCGTTTATAATCATCCAAAGATATAATAGACCGAGGCTCGTGATGCTCGAGGAGAGAAGAGAAAGGAGGCTTGCTAAGGCGTGAAGGTACTTATACTAAGCTGCAATACCGGCGGCGGACACAACAGTGCAGCGGCTGCGATAAAAGATCATTTCGAGAAAAACGGCAGTCGGTGCGACATAGTAAACGCACTTGATTTCCTGCCCAAGGCAAAGGCAGAGCTTATAAGTAAGGGACATGTTCTTGCATACAAATACGCCCCCAAGCTCTACGGTGCGGGCTACCGCATGAGCGAGATGCTGCCGCAAAAGGGCTTGTATGAGCAGAACGCCAAGGGCGCCGACGGGCTGTGCAAGGTTCTCTTCAGCGGCGGGTACGATATCGTAATAAGCGTACATATCTTTGCGGCTATGATGATGACAGAGCTTCGCATAAACCGCGAGATAGATATCCCCAGCTTCTTTGTTGCGACCGACTACACCTGCTCCCCGGGCGTGTCGGAGATAGACGCAGACTGCTACTTCATCCCGCATGAAAAGCTGCGTGACGAGTTTGTGAGTCAGGGCATCCGAGCCGACAGGATAGTTGCGTCCGGCATCCCCGTGGGCGAGGAATTTTTGATCCGCAGCGACAAAGCACAGGCAAGGCGCGCCCTCGGCCTATCGGAGGACGGCAGAGTGCTTTTGATGTGCTGCGGCAGCATGGGCTGCGGCCCTATTCGCAGCATCGCCTATAAGATCGGTGAGGTGCTCGGCGAGAGGGACAACCTTGTCATCATCTGCGGCAGCAACAAGCAGCTTGAAAAGGATCTGGAATTTTTGACCGGAGACGATATTCGCATAAAGATCTGCGGCTTTACCGACAAAATGAGCCTGTACATGGATGCGGCCGACCTCATCATCACAAAGGCCGGCGGCCTTAGCACAACAGAGGCGGTCATGAAGCGCCTGCCGATACTGTATATCGACGCCGTACCCGGTGTAGAAAGCCGCAATATAGAGTTCATGACCGGCAATTCCTACGCGCTTGAGGCTGACACCTCCTCAGGCATGGTGAATCTCGTCGACACTTGCTTAAGCGGTGCTGTCGACCCCATGGTGATGGTGCGCAACCGCGAAAGGGACTTTCCGTTCACCGCGACAAAGACGATATACGAGACCGTCTGCGCCCACTTTGAGCGCTTTGACAGCATCCGCTCGGACTCGAAGGCCGAGCCCGCGAAGACACCTGCACGCTTGATGCCTGAGATTAATAAGCGCATGATGCTCATTGTGAACCCCGTTGCGGGCAAGGGCGAGATGATGCGCAATATTGCCGAGGTCACCGGCATATTCATGGACGCGGGCTATACGGTGAGCCTGTTTCCGACCAAGGGACGAGGCGACGCGACGGAGTTTGTGAAGGCCTACGCGAAGGACTTTGATATGGTCTGCTGCTCAGGCGGCGACGGCACGATGAACGAGGTGGCCGCCGGCATGATAGAAGCAGGGCTGGACTTGCCCATCGGCTACATGCCCTCGGGCTCAACGAACGATTTTGCGGAGTTCCACGGCATCAGCTGCGACATTAAAAAGGCCGCAAGGAACATCGTCGAGGGCAGCGAGCATCTTGTCGATGTCGGCAAGCTCGGCGATAAGTATTTCATAAATGCCGCCGACTTCGGTGCATTCACTTGGCTTCCGTACACAACGCCCCAGCGGCTTAAAAATAAGCTCGGCTTCTATGCCTATGTGCTTGACGGCATAAAGGATCTCAATAAGCTTCAAAGCGAGCATCTGCGCGTTACGATAAACGGCGTGACCGAGGAAAACGACTTCATTTTCGGCATCGTTGCATCCTCAAGCGGCCTTGCCGGTGCGCTCGACTACTTCGGGCAGAAGGTCGTGGCTGATGACGGCCTGTTCGAGGTGCTGTTAATCCGCCGTCCGACCTCGCCCATGGAGCTTCAGGCGACGATAAATGCTCTCGGCAGCCAGAACTTAAATAACGACCTTATCTCCTTCTGCCGCACGGACAAGGTGGAGATAGAGTGCCTTAAAAAGCTCACTTGGGCGCTCGACGGCGAAAAGTGCGTTGCCGGAAGCCATCACGAGCTTAAGAGCCTGCGCCGCAGGATTAAGATAGTGTTTTGACAAAAAACTCGGACAGCTGCCTGTCCGAGTTTTATATTAGTTTGCGGGTGAGCTTCAAAAGCGGATTTAATAGAATGAGTGTGACGACAAAGTTTCCCGCACAGTGCAGCAGGTCGAAGGGAATGCCGCTTATCCAGTACGATACTGCCGCCTCCCGGCCGCCGATGAACAGATAAGGGATAGCGGTCATTGCACCGAAAAACAGCCCGTGCGCTCCGGCGATGACCGCCCAGAAAAGCGCCGAATCGTTTTTGCGGAAGAAAATAACTATCGGCACAAGCAGCGGCCAAGCGTACAGATAGCTTATCCACCATATGCCGAAGCCGTAGATAAGTCCCTCAAGCAGAACAAACAGCGCAACGGAAAACAGCGCACGCCACGAAAAGCACAGCGTTGTTATGATTATCAAAAGTGCGACGATGTGTATGTTCGGCAATGCCGCCATGGCGACCTGAGAGGCGAGCATGAGCGCCCCCATGAGGGCAAGAAAACACATATCGCGCAGGGATAGCTTATCCGTCATATCCCACCGTCAGAGTGATTTCGTAGCTTTCTCCGTCGGCGATGGGAGTGTCGTCAACGCCGGTGCTGAGCATTTCACCGTTCTTTGAAAAGCACCACCACTCCTGCTTGGCGCTGTCGGCAGATTCGCCATCAACAGTGGTCACGAAAAGACCGTACTGGCTCTCATCGCCGGAGATGAGCTCCTCTTTTTCGAGCGCACCACGGAGAAATTGCTCATCCGTGGAAACGGTAAGCTGTTTCCGGCTTCCGTCGGCATGAACGACGGTGACGCATATTTGCTTTTCTCCACTGCTTGCGTCCTTTGACGGGCCGCACAAGTACCATATACAAAATGCTGCCGCACAAAGGGCTATAAGCACGATAACGGCGATCAGGGTTTTCTTGCTTTTGGACATTTTTTTCACTCCTTAGCTCGATTTATGCCGATTATACATTTATTTGCCGCTTCCGTCAACTTTACGATTTGTGCCGTTCGTGCTATGATGGTCACGGTGATGAAAATGACTGATAAAAAGATAAAGCTCATTGCGCTCGACCTTGACGACACCACGCTGCGCTCCGATGCAAGCTTAGCGCCCGAGACGGCGCAGACGATAGCAAACGCCGTAAAATCGGGCACGCAGGTGGTCATAGCCTCGGGCAGGGCGTTTAAGTCCCTGCCGCAGTCGGTACTGCAAATTGACGGCATCCGCTACGCCATTTGCTCAAATGGCGCATGCATCGAGGATATGCACAGCCGCACACGGCTTTTGAGCTTCACGCTCGGACCGCAGGTGGTCGAGCGACTCCTTGAGACCTTTAGCGGCGAGCGCTTCGAGGCATTTGTCGACGGTCAGCCGTATTGCGACGGCGAGTATTACCGGGAGCCCTTGCGCTTCGGCTGCTCTCCGGCGTATGTCGATTATGTGAAAACGACCCGCATCCCCGTTGACGATATGCCGGGCTTCATGCGGCGGCACATCGCCGAGCTTGACAGCGTGGATATCATGTGCGGAACCTTGGAGCACAAGGCTGAGCTTTGGGAGAAAACAAAGCGGCTTTCCGATGTGTATGTCACGAGCTCCTCGCCGAGACTTATCGAGATATCCGCCGCCGAAGCAGGCAAGGGTGCGGCATTGCAAAGACTTGCACAAATTCTGAACATCCCGCCGCAGCACATCGCCGCATTCGGAAACGGCGACAATGACGCAGACATGCTCGCCTTTGCGGGGCTGGGCATTGCGGTCAAAAACGCAAGCAAGCGCTGCCTTGCCGCCGCAGACTACATCTGTCCGACAAACGACGAACACGGCGTTGCAATAACGATAGAAAAACTGCTCACATCAAATTGATGGGGGCAGTTTTTTGCTTATACTCTGCTTATACTTATAAACTTAACCGTTGCGCTGCTTATAGAGCCTGGACGCAAAGTACATGGGGATAAGCGACAGCAGTGTGACGACGGCGGCGGCGATAAACAGCTCGTTTACCGGCAGGTAGCCCTCGGCGATCTGCGTGATATCATAGCCCAAAGCCTGCGCCTCGGGGTCGGTGACGAACTTGAGGCTGCCGTCGATGACGACCTGATACACCTTTTCGCCGAACGCACGGCAGATGGGGTCTGCAAGCAGCGGGCCTGCGATCATCGGGAAGAACACGAAGAACATGATGCGGATGCCCTC
>JALFUQ010000033.1 GCA_022784505.1 Bacillota bacterium | reverse complement strand
GGTCGCAGGGTATTTGATATTAAAAAAAATCAGCCCATCATACGATGAGCTGATTTTTTGAAACTAAAATTACTGCTTTGCTGCAGCGGCCTTGCCGGCTTCGAGAGCCTTCATGTTGCCGGGCAGGAACTTTGCCTTGCGCTCGCCGAGCTCGATACGAATTGCTTCGCCCATGAGCTCGTCGCTGCAAACAGGAGCCTTCTGAAGCAGTGCGCCCAGGATAGCGACGTTTGCGCCCTTGGGGTTGCCGACTTCCTCAGCGATGCGGGTTGCGTCACAGTAAACGACATCGATGTCGTCACGCTCTGCCTTGCGGTCGATGAGGGAGCTGTTGATAACGAGGGTGCCGCCGGGCTTGACATGGGACTCGAACTTGTCCAGAGAAGGACGGTTCATTGCGACAACGACATCAGCCTTGTCGACCAGAGGAGAAGCAACGGGAGCATCGCTTACGATGACGGAGCAGTTAGCGGTACCGCCACGCATCTCAGGGCCGTAGGAAGGCAGCCAGGAGACATGCTTGCCGTCGAGCATGCAAGCCATTGCAAGGAACTTACCGATCAGGAGCATGCCCTGACCGCCGAAGCCTGCGAATATAAACTCTTTTTTCATATTATTCGGCCTCCTTGTCTTTCTTTACACCGAGAGGATAGTAAGGAATCATGTTCTCTTCAAGCCACTTCATTGCCTCAACGGGGGACAGACCCCAGTTGGTCGGGCAGGTGGAAAGAACCTCGATCAGGGTGAAGCCCTTGCCCTCCATCTGATAGGTGAAAGCCTTCTTGATAGCTCTCTTGGTCTTGTTGATGTTCATGTTGTTGTTGACTGCGCAACGCTCAATGTAGTAAGAGCCGGGGATGGTTGCGAGCATCTCTGCGATACGGATAGGAGCACCGCACCATGCTTCGTCACGACCCTTGGGAGATGTGGTGGTCTTCTGACCTACGAGAGTGGTAGGAGCCATCTGGCCGCCGGTCATGCCATAAATTGCGTTGTTAACAAAGATAGTGGTGAACTTCTCGCCGCGGTGTGCTGCGTGAACGATCTCAGCAGTACCGATGGAAGCAAGGTCGCCGTCGCCCTGGTAGGTGAATACGAGGGTGTCCTTGCCGACAACACGCTTTGCGCCGGTTGCGCATGCGGGTGCACGGCCGTGAGCGGCTTCGTACATATCGCAGTTAAAGTAATCATATGCAAAGACGGAGCAGCCGACAGGTGCTACGCCGATGACCTTACCTTCTTCGATAACGCCTTCCTTGATGAGCTCATCAATGGACTCAGCTACCAGACGGTGGATAATGCCGTGGTTGCAGCCGGGGCAGTAGTGGAAAGTCTTGTCGGTAAGGAGTTTGGTTTTCTCAAATACTACGGACATTTTACATACCCTCCTTCATGCTCTTGATCTTTGCGACGATCTCATCGGTGGTGGGCATCTCGCTGCCCAGGTGACCGAAGAAATCAACAGGCTTTGCGCCGTTGATTGCGAGCTTGACATCCTCGAGCATCTGGCCTTCGTTCAGCTCTACATCGAGAACTGCCTTTACGCCGTCTGCGCAAGCTACCTTCTTGACTGCATCGTACGGGAAAGGCCATACGGTGATCGGGCGAACCAGACCGACCTTGATGCCTTCTTCTCTGAGCTGGTCGATAGCGGACTTTGCGATACGGGCAACAGTACCGAAAGCGGTGATGACATACTCTGCGTCCTCGCACTTGTACTCTTCCCACATCTGCTCGTTTGCCTTGACCTCTGCGTACATCTTCTGAAGATCAGCATTATGTACGGACAGGGACTCGGTGTCGATGTAAATGGAGTTGATAACGCCGCGCTTTGCAGGATCGTCGCCGGGCTTCCAGCCGGTGCAAGCCCAAGGCTTCTTCTCGGGGTCGATCTTGAAGTCGACAAAATCGGGCATTTCAACAGGCTCCATCATCTGAGCGATGATGCCGTCTGCGATGAACAGTACGGGGATGCGGTACTTCTCTGCCTTGTCGTATGCAAACATCATAATGTCAACTGCTTCCTGAACGGAGGAGGGTGCGTAGGTCAGCAGGTGGTAGTCACCGTTGCCGCCGCCCTTAACTGCCTGGAAGTAGTCGCCCTGGGATGCCTGAATGTTGCCGAGGCCGGGGCCGCCGCGCATAACATTGAGGATGACACAGGGAAGCATTGCGCCTGCGCAGTAGGAGATACCTTCCTGCTTCAGGGAGATGCCGGGGCTGGAGGAAGAAGTGATCGCACGTGCGCCGGTACCGGCTGCGCCGTAGATCATGTTGATAGCTGCTACTTCGGACTCTGCCTGCAGGAAGCAGCCATTTACTTCGGGATCGAACATACGAGCAGACATGTACTCAGGGATCTCAGTCTGCGGGGTGATCGGATAGCCGAAGAAATAACGAGCGCCGGCTCTGATGGCGGCCTCTGCGATAGCTTCGCTACCCTTCATAAGCTGTTTTGCCATTTTCTGTTTTCCTCCTTAATCCTTCTCGATGCGGATCACCACGTCGGGGCAAGTGCGTGCGCAGGATGCGCAGCCGATGCACTCCTCGGGTTTTACAACCTCTGCCGGGTGATAGCCTTTTGCGTTGATTTTTGCCTTGGAAAGTTCAATGCAGCCCTTGGGGCAAGCTCTGGCACAGAGACCGCAGCCCTTGCACAGGTCTTCATTGATGGTTACCTTTACCATTTTGCTACCTCTTTTCTTTATTTTGCTTTTATTTTGCCAACTATATAAAAACCGCATAAAGCGGGGTCGCGCATATTAATGCTTGAAATTCTTCTGCGGGTCGACGGTATGCAGGCCGTACTTTATGTAGGAATCCCAGTCACGGTGCATGTACATGTCGATGGAGATCGGAGTGCCGATATACTTCGGGTCGTGACCCTCGGCAAGGAACTTATCCAGCAGTGCCTTTTTGCCGGTGGTGTACGCCACGGGGATGCCGGTGCGGTCGGATACCTCCTTGAGCATCTTGTATCCGTCGCGCAGCTCCTCCTCGGTGGTCTCGGTCGCAAGGTTGGTGTTGTTTATCATGCCGGTGATCTTGAGTCTTGAGTGTTTGGCCATTCCATCCTGAAGCCTGATGAGCTTCTCGACCGTGCCCGAGAGCGGTCTGCGGATATTGACGACATTCAGCACCTCGAGCTGATCCTCGGTCATATCGTCAAAGTCGGCCTTGTATCTGCCGAGCGCCGTTGCGCCGACATCGTCGCCGCCGACATCGAAGATGACGGTATCCCAATCAAGAACGAAGGCCGAAGCGACCTCAGCAGGAAGCGAAAGCGTCTCAATACCCGAGCAGGCGTAGTTCGGAGAAACGAGACGTATCTCCTTCTGCTCGACCATCTTGCCGCGCTCGGTCAGGCGGAAATAGGTGTTGACCATATCAAGGTCGATAAGCTCGGTGCGGTCACCGCGTGCAGCCGCCTGCATCGCGAAGTTCAGCGCCAGCTCACTCTTGCCGCTGCCGTAGTTTCCTATAAGGACTTTTACTTTTTTCATTGGACATGCCCCTTCTAAACCAGTATATGAACCTACTGGAACGAATATATTTTAACATCATGCAATTTTTCCGTCAATAATATAAATCGTATTTTTGCAAATATTCTACCTCAAAAATCGCCAAAAATAGCTCTGTTTTTTTGTATATTTAGTCAATGGACATATTTTTCACACATTTTTGCATCGATTTAGGTGCATTTTTCGCTTTTATTGCTGTTTAGACCGTAAATGCAGGCATAATTGGTAATTTTAAGCTTTCTCCGCTTTCGTGTCCAAAAACATGCACAAGTTTACTTTACATGGGTCATCGGCTATGGTATCATTTAGACAAAACCATGAAAAAGGAGTGACAAAAATGGTCTGTCCGTATTGCGGAAAGGAAATGGAAACAGGCTTCATCCAGTGCCGTGACGGTGTCACATGGACGCCGAAAAAGCAGTTCCTCCCTTCCCTGTCGTTCCTCGGTAAGGGTGCAGTCAGTCTCGAAAACGGTGCTGCGGATAACTCGTCGGCGGTGTATGCATACAACTGCCCCGAGTGCAAAAAGGTGGTTATCGAGTATACCGGAGAGTGAGCGCCGACGATTCTTAATGAATAAAATAATAAAACAAGAACTCCTGTTGGCTAACCAACGGGAGTTCTTGTTTGGTGGAGAATAGCAGACTCGAACTGCTGACCTCTCGCGTGTGAGGCGAGCGCTCTAACCAGCTGAGCTAATTCTCCGCAGCTAGTTGATTATAACATCACCGTTTAATTATTTCAAGTACAAATTTTAAGTAAAACGAGACAGGCAGCGCCTGTCTCGTTTTTATCACTTACTTGATGGAGAAGAATGCGTCCTTGCCGGGGTACTGAGCTGCGTCGAAGAGCTCCTCCTCGATGCGCAGAAGCTGGTTGTACTTGCAGACACGGTCGGTGCGGGACGGTGCACCGGTCTTTATCTGGCCTGCGTTCACGCCGACGGAGATATCGGCAATGGTGGTGTCCTCGGTCTCGCCGGAGCGATGGGAAACGACCGCCGTCCAGCCTGCGCGATGTGCCATCTGGATCGCGTCGAGGGTCTCGGTCAGAGTGCCGATCTGGTTGAGCTTGATGAGCACGGAGTTTGCTGCGCCGAGCTCGATGCCCTTCTTGATACGCTCGGTGTTGGTGACGAACAGGTCGTCGCCGACGATCTGTATCTTATGGCCGAGGGTCTTGGTCATGAGCTGCCAGCCCTCCCAGTCATTCTCGCCCATGCCGTCCTCGATGGAGATGATGGGGTACTTCTCAACGAAGTCAGCCCACATGTCGACCATCTGCCGGCTGGTCATGACGGTGCCTCTCTTGGGCAGGTGGTAGCACTTATCTTCCTCGCTGTACCAGTCGGAAACAGCGCCGTCGATGGCTATCATGAAGTCCTCGCCGGGCTTGTAGCCGGACTTTTCGATCGCAGTGACAAGAGCCTTGAGCGCGTCCTCGTCGGAGTCGAGGTTCGGTGCGTAGCCGCCCTCATCGCCAACGCCGGATGCGGGAACTACCTTCTTGAGGGTGTGGAAAACCTCTGCGCACATGCGAAGAGCTTCCTTCCAGCTGCTTGCGCCGACGGGCATGATCATAAACTCCTGAATGTCTACATTGGAGCCGGTAGCGTGTGCACCGCCGTTTAAGACATTCATCATCGGGCAAGGCAGGGTCTTTGCGTTAACGCCGCCGATGTAGTTATACAGGCTCTGGCCGGTGACCTCGGCTGCTGCACGGGCGCATGCAAGAGATACGCCGAGGATGGCATTTGCGCCGAGACGGGTCTTGTTGGGGGTGCCGTCTATCTCGATGAGCATTTTGTCGATGCCGGTCTGGTCAAGGACATTCAGTCCGACCATGGCCTCGGCTATCTCGCCGTTAACATTCTCGACTGCCTTGGTTACGCCCTTGCCGCCGTAACGGCTCTTGTCGCCGTCGCGCAGCTCGCATGCCTCGTACATGCCGGTGGAAGCACCCGAAGGAACTGCCGCACGGCCGACGGTGCCGTCATCGAGGGTGACCTCGACCTCAACGGTGGGATTACCTCGTGAGTCAAGTATCTCTCTTGCCATCACGTCGACGATTTCAAAATACTGCTTCATTATCGTATCTCCTTACAAGTTATTTTATAAGACTTACGCCGTTCATCTCAAACGGCTTTTCAATGCCCATTATCTCTAGTATCGTCGGGGCGATATCGGCAAGTCTGCCGCCCGACCTGAGTGTAACGCCGGCCTTGCAGACTGCAAAGGGCACGGGATTTGTGGTATGTGCGGTGTTGACCTTGCCGTCTTTGAACATGCAGTCGGCGTTGCCGTGGTCAGCGGTGACCAGAAGCACGGTATCGCTGTGCGCTTTAACGGCATCATACACCCTGCCCATGCACTCGTCAACAGTTTCCACGGCTTTTACCGCCGCTTCCATCACGCCGGTGTGGCCGACCATGTCACAGTTAGCGAAATTGCAGACTATCAGCTCGTACTCTCCGCTTTCTATCGCCGCTATCAGCTTATCGGCGACCTCAACGGCGCTCATCTCGGGGATGAGGTCATATGTCGGGAACTGCTTGGGCGACGGCACAAGGCAGCGCTCCTCGCCCGCCTCGGGCTTTTCTACACCGCCGTTAAAGAAAAATGTCACATGGGCATATTTCTCGGTCTCGGCGACGCGAAACTGCTTGTATCCCTTTGCGCTCACGACCGTGCCGAGGGTGTTTTCGATGCTCTCGGGCGGGAATGCGATGGGGATATCGAGGTTTTCATCGTACTGCGCCGTGCAGACGTAATTTAGCGGATACACGGTCTTTTTG
Organism: Bacillota bacterium; assembly: GCA_022784505.1. GTDB lineage: Bacteria > Bacillota > Clostridia > Oscillospirales > Oscillospiraceae > F23-B02. Next base: position 28,545 of record JALFUQ010000033.1, on the reverse strand, counting down.
CGCTCAAAGCCGTCAAAGTCGGGCAGGTTGAGTGCCCATGTAATTTCTCTCGCGCGATCGGGGCGGAAATTCATGAAAATGACGCTGTCGCCCTCATTTACAGCACCGCCGCGGCAGCAGATAACGGGCTCGACAAACTCGTCGCTGACATCGGCGGCGTAGCTTTCCTCGACCGCCTTCACGGCATCGGGCTCAAATTTACCCTCACCGCAGACGATGGCGTTATACGCCTTCTCTACCCTGTCCCAGCGCCTGTCACGATCCATGGCGTAGAATCTGCCCTGCACGGTGGCGATCTTGGTGTTTCCAAGCTCGGCGCACTTATCGGCAAGCTGCCTTACATAGCATTCACCGCTTCTGGGCGGCACATCGCGTCCGTCAAGGAAGCAGTGGACATAGACCTTGTCCAAACCGCGGCGCTTTGCCATATCCAGAGCCGCAAAAACGTGACTTATATGACTGTGCACGCCGCCGTCGGACAAAAGCCCCATGATGTGCAGTGCCTTGCCGCCATTTTTTGCGGCATCCATGGCGCTTACATATGCGGGGTTTTCAAAGAAATCGCCGTCTTTTATGGACTTCGTTATCTTCGGCAGATCCTGAAATACGACGCGGCCCGCGCCGATATTCGTGTGGCCAACCTCTGAGTTGCCCATCTGTCCCTCGGGAAGACCGACATCAAGGCCGGCGGCGGAAAGCTGCGTGTATGCATTCTCGGCAAAGAGTTTGTCGAGATTCGGTGTTTTTGCAACGGATATCGCATTGTACTCGGAGGCCGGGGCGATGCCGAAGCCGTCCATTATAACAAGTACGGCTTTACTCATTTTCAGCCCCCGTGGCGGCAATTATCGTCGCAAAATCGGCAGGCTTGAGCGATGCGCCGCCTATAAGGCCGCCGTCGATATCCGGCATGGCGAGAAGCTCTGCTGCGTTCTTTGCGTTCATGCTGCCGCCGTATAGAATGCTGATGCTTCTTGCGGGGCGGGCACCGTAAATTTCTCTTACGATCGAGCGAATCTCGCCGCAGACCTCCTCGGCCTGCTCGGCGGTAGCGGTCTTGCCGGTGCCTATTGCCCAAATGGGCTCGTAGGCTATGACACAGCGGCGAAGTCCGGCCGCATCAATGCCGGCGAGTGCCGCACGCACCTGATAGTTTATGTGGGACATGGTAAGTCCGGCCTCGCGCTGCTCGAGCGACTCGCCCACGCAAATGATGGGGCTCACACCGTGCTCGAGAAGCTTCTTGGCCTTGCAGTTTACATCGAGGTCGGTTTCATTGTGATATGCTCTGCGCTCGGAGTGGCCGACAATGCAGAACTTTGCACCGACATCGGCGATCTGCGCCGCGGAGATTTCGCCCGTATATGCGCCCTTGTCGTGGCAGGAGACATCCTGCGTACCGCAGGCGATCTTGGCCTCCTTGCCCGCTCTTATCATGGCAGGAACATTGACCGCCGGAACGCACAGCACCGTGTCGCAGGTCTTTACCTTGGGAAGCAGGGGCTTGAGCTCCTCGATAAAGGGCTTAATGTCGCTGACGAGCATATTCATCTTCCAGTTTCCAGCTATTATTGTCTTTCTGTACTTGGTATTCATGGAGTGCCTCCCTTTCTTATTTGTCCAGCAGGCAGGCAACACCCGGCAGCTCCAGTCCTTCCAGAAATTCCAGAGATGCGCCGCCGCCTGTGGATATGTGTGTCATCTTATCGGCAAAGCCGAGCTTTTCAACAGCCGCAGCCGAGTCGCCGCCGCCGACGATGGTGATAGCGCCGGAGTCGGCAAGCGCCTGTGCCATTGCCTTGGTGCCCTTTGCAAATGCGTCAAACTCAAATACGCCCATAGGGCCGTTCCAGACGACCGTACCTGCGTTTTTGATAGCATCGGAGAACAGCTTTATGGTCTTTGGACCAATGTCCATGCCCATCCAACCGGCGGGCATAGCCTTTATATCGACGATCTCGCTGTCGCAGTCGGCCTTGAACTCATTGCCGACGGCAGTGTCAACAGGCAGCAGCAGCGAAACTCCGTTGCGCTTTGCCTTTTCGATCATCTCGAGGGCATAGTTGAGCTTATCGGCCTCGAGCAGGGAGTTGCCTATCTCGTAGCCCATTGCTTTAACGAAGGTATAGGCCATGCCGCCGCCGATGATGACGGTGTCTGCCTTTTCAAGCAGATTGTTTATAACGCCGATTTTATCTGAGACCTTTGCCCCGCCGAGGACTGCGACGAAGGGGCGCTTCGGGTCGTCGAGAGCCTTGCCCATGACAGACAGCTCCTTTTCAACGAGCAGACCTGCGTATGCGGGAAGATATGCCGCAACGCCTGCGGTGGATGCGTGGGCACGGTGCACCGTGCCGAATGCATCGGAGACATAGACCTCGGCCATGTCGGCAAGCGCCTTTGCAAAGTCAGCGCCGTTTTTCTCTTCGCGGATATCAAAGCGCAGGTTCTCAAGCAGCATTATCTCGCCCGGCTTTAATGCCGCGGCCTTGGCCTTGGCATCGTCTCCGATGATATCGCTTGCAAAAATGACCTTCTGACCGAGAAGCTCGGAAAGGCGCTCGGCAACGGGAGCAAGCGTCAGCTTCGGCTTCCACTCGCCCTTGGGTTTGCCAAGGTGAGAGCAGGCGATCACGGCTGCGCCGTTTTCAAGCAGATACTTGATCGTAGGCAGTGCGGCAACGATGCGCTTATCGCTGGTTATCGCACCTGTTTCCTTGTTCTGAGGGACATTGAAGTCACAGCGCAGCAGCACCTTCTTCCCCCGAACATCGGCATCGAGAACGCTTTTTTTGTTGTAATTCATATTTTGATCTCCCTTCCGTCAAGTGATCTGAATTTATTTGATAAGCCGTAGGTCGGCTCAGTCGGCACTCATAGAGCCCTCTCCGTTCAATCCCGGGAAGCCCTGCTGCCGCAGTGCCTCATAGGCGAGTATCGCGGCGGAGTTTGATAAATTGAGGCTTCGCGCCTCGCTTCTCATGGGTATCCTTATGCAGCGATCACGATATCTTTCGCGCAGCCATTCGGGCAGTCCGGCAGTTTCCTTGCCGAGCATGATGGTCACGCTCTCAGTCGTGAAATCGGCTTCGGCATACGACCGGGGAGCCTTTGTGGTCGCAAGCCAAATGTTCTCGTCACCGTTTTTTGCAAAGTAATCGTCAAGGTTTTCGTAGACATTTATATCCACGAGCCACCAGTAATCAAGTCCCGAGCGCTTGACGGCTTTATCGGATATATCAAAGCCCAGGGGCTTTATAAGATGCAGCCTTGCGCCGGTGACGGCACAGGTTCTCGCAATTGCGCCGGTATTATGCGGTATCTCCGGCTCGACCAGTACTATGTTCAACATTAGCTTTACCCAATTCGTATCATTTTAACTGTTGTTAACTGCATTTTAGCACATTTTCTTTAAAAAAGATGCACTTTTTTATGAATTATTATATTTGTTGCATTTTCGACAATTTTTTGATATATTTAAAGCTGTAAAGTGCTTAACAAACAGCAAACTGCACATTCAAAGAAGGTCTGTTATGATTTGCAACGACTGTCCGAGGCATTGCGGACAAATTAGAGACGATACTGCGGCTGCCGGTGTGTGCCGCTCGCCGAGGCTGCCCCGAATCGCCAGAGCCGCCCCGCACTACGGTGAGGAGCCCTGCATAAGCGGCGAGCGCGGCTCGGGAACGGTGTTCTTCTCCGGCTGCAACCTGCGCTGTGTGTTCTGTCAGAACCATGAGATAAGCCGCGGAAAGATCGGCAAAACCGTTTCGGTCGACAGATTGAGCGACATTTTTCTCGAGCTTCAGGACAAGGAAGTCCACAACATTAATCTCGTCACCGGCTCGCACTATGTGCCGGAGATAGCATCGGCACTCGAAAAGGCAAAGCTCAGTATCCCCGTCGTGTGGAACTCGTCCGGCTATGACAGTGTGGAGATGCTGCGCAGGCTAAACGGGCTCGTGCAGATCTACATGCCCGATCTAAAGTATCTATCCTCCGAGACTGCCAAACGCTACTCCGCTGCGCCGGACTACCCCGAGGTCGCCGAGGCTGCCATTGACGAGATGTTTAGGCAGGTCGGCAAATTTGTACTTGACGAGGATGATATACTGAAAAGCGGTGTGCTTATCCGGCATCTCATTTTGCCCGGGAACGAAGGAAATTCAAGGGCGGTTATAAGATATGTCGCCGAGCATTTCCCGGGTGACAGCGTGCTGTTTTCGCTCATGTGTCAGTTTACGCCCATGCCGAACACGGAGCGTTTCCCCGAGCTTCAAGGTACGGTGTCTAAGGATTTGAACGACAGGCTGTGCGATTATATGGCCGAGTGCGGTATCGAATACGGCTTCTGGCAGGAGCCGGATTCGGCAACGGACGAGATGATACCCAATTTTGATTTAACCGGAATTTGATCATAGTGAAAATTCATAGGAGGTTCGTTATGAATTACAATGAAATTTTAGCTTCTGCAAGAACTCAGGTCGGTCCCTACTGCAAGGCTTGCCCCGTGTGCAACGGACGAGCCTGCGCAAATGCAATGCCCGGTCCCGGCAGCAAGGTGCCCGGAAACGGCGCTGCCCGCAACTATGACAAGTGGCAGGAAATTTTCGTCAATATGGATACTCTATGCCCCAACGCCGAGGTGGATACCTCCTTCGAGCTGTTCGGGAAAAAGTTTGCTGCCCCCATTTTCATTGCCCCCCTCGGTGCCGTTAACATGCACTACGGCGATAAGCACAACGATATAAGCTACAACAGCATTCTTGTCCCCGCTGCTGCCGAATACGGCATCTGCGCCCTGACAGGCGACGGCGTTGACCCCGAGGTTATGAAAAACGCCGCAAAGGATATGGCAAAGGTCGGCGGCATCGGCATCCCGACGATAAAGCCGTGGAACAAGGAGTTTGTTTTTGAAAAGATAGATCTGCTCAACGAGGTCGGCACCTTTGCCGTTGCAATGGATGTTGACGGTGCGGGGCTTCCCTTCCTCAAGGCAATGAACCCCAACGCAGGCTCAAAGTCCGTTGAGGAGATGCGTGAGATAATTTCCTACGCAAAGATGCCGTTTATCATCAAGGGCATCATGACCGTCAAGGGCGCAATGAAGGCCATTGAGGCCGGTGCCGACGCTATCGTCGTATCAAACCACGGCGGCAGAGTTCAGGGCAACACCCCCGCAACTGCCGAGGTACTGCCCGATATCGCAAAGGCAGTTGACGGCAAGATAAAGGTCTTCGTCGACGGCGGCATCCGTTCGGGCGTCGATGTGTTCAAGGCTCTGGCACTGGGCGCTGACGGTGTTCTGATAGGCAGACCTATTGTTCCCTTCGTCTACGCTGAGGGCAAGGATGGCTTCAAGGTCTACATGGACAAGATAGTCTCCGAGCTCAAGGGCACGATGACCATGTGCGGCACGCCCACCCTCAAGGACATAACCGCAGACAACATCTTTATCGCAAGATAACTTGATATACAAAAGCTCATGCTTTGGACAAACCAAAGCATGAGCTTAGACTGTCAAAGAACTAGGAAAGATAGACGCAACGGGTATAATCTAATGCGCAGCAGGGGGAGTGTGAGGGGGTAACGAAGTGTCGGTGCGGTAGTGAATGACATGCCGGGGGCATGTCAGAGCCGCACCGTGACCGAGCCGCAGCGAGAAAGGTCCCGCCTCAAATTCGATAAATAGCCATCAAAAACGCCTGAGTTATCAGACTTTTTGACGAGCATAGCGAGGTTTTTTGTGAAGCTGCGCTTCACAAAAAATGTGGCGTGTTTTGAAGCGTGCAAAAAAGTCTTGCAGACTTTTTTGACACGCTGAAACAGGCTTATCAGTTGATAAGCCTGTTATTTCTTATCCTTGGGTTTGAATATCAGTGCAATGATGATGCCGAAAAAGACGGCGGCGCAGATGCCGGCTGCCGAGGCGGTGAAGCCGCCGGTAAACACGCCGAGAAGACCGTCAGTTTCAACGGCTTTTTTAACACCCATGGCAAGCGTGTTGCCGAAGCCCGTAAGCGGAACGGTCGCGCCCGCGCCCGCCCAGTCGGCGAGCGGCTGATACAGCCCCACCGCACCGAGGATGACACCGCTAACGACATAGGCCGTCAGTATCCTTGCGGGCGTGAGCTTTGTTTTGTCAATCAAAAGCTGGCCGATGACGCATAAAACGCCGCCGACGGCAAATGCTTTGAGATAATCTAAAAATGTGTCCATTTTATCACCTTACAGCGTTTTTTCTATCGCCACGGCGTGGCAGATGCCCGGAATGCTGTCACCCTGCTGCGAGCTCGTCGGTGACATGAGCGCACCCGTCGGCGCAAAAAGCACCTTGCTCCAGTAGCCGTCGGCAAAGCCCTGCATGATATACGAGGCGAAAACCGAGGCAGAGCAGCCACAGCCCGAGCCGCCTGCGTGGACATCCTGCTTTTGAATGTCGAATATCAAAATGCCGCAGTCGTTGTAGTGCTTGCCGAGGGTCATGCCGTCACGGCGGAACAGATCCTCAAGCGTATCGTGACCGAGAACGCCGAGGTCGCCCGTGACGATAAGGTCGTAGTAGTCGGGTGTCCTGCCAGTGTCCTCAAAGTGTGCCTTGAGCGTTTCGTATGCCGAGGGAGCCATGGCACTGCCCATGTTGTTTGCATCCTTTATGCCCGCGTCGACTATCTTTCCCGGGGTCACATGCGTAATGAACGGCCCGTTTCCGTTGCTTTTGAGTATCGCAGCGCCCGAGCCCGTGACCGTCCACTGTGCCGTTGGTGTACGCTGGCCGCCGTACTCAAGAGGGAAGCGGTACTGCCGCTCGGACGAGCAAAAGTGCGAGCTTGTAAGGGCACAGACCGTGTCCGCAAAGCCTCCGTCAATGGTCATTGCGCCGAGTGTGAGCGCCTCGCCCATAGTAGAGCAAGCGCCGTAAAGCCCAAAGTAGGGGATATTGCTGTCCTTCATTGCAAACGCCGAGCCCACGCACTGATTTAGCAGGTCGCCGGAGAAAACGAAGTCCAACTCCTCGGCCGAGAGCTTACACTTATCGCAGCACAGCGAAAAGCACTGCTTGAGCATAGCCGTCTCGGCTTTTTCCCAGGTCTTCTCACCAAAGTACGAGTCGTACGAGATATAATCAAAATATCGCTTGAGCGGTCCCTGCCCCTCTTTCTGCCCGACGACCGCAGCGGTCGCCGCTATGGTCGGCGGATACTGAAGCTTCAGGGTCTGCCTGCCTAGTTTTTTAGTCATAATATCACCGGCCTTAGTATGCGCGATTTAAGATAAATAATACGAAAAATAGGCAGGTTTTCACCTGCCTATTTGCCTTTATATTTTTTTCTTGTCGCCATGCCGCCGCGAATGTGGCGCTCGGCTTTGTTGATATCAAGCAGCTCCCGCACCTGATGATACAGCGCCGGGTTAACTGTTTTCAGTCTCTCTGTGAGATCCTTGTGTACAGTGCTTTTGGAGATTCCGAACTGCTTTGCCGCTGCGCGGACGGTAGCCTTGTTTTCAATAATGTACACCGCCAGATCGCAGGCGCGTTCCTCAATATTTGTATGCACATACACCACTCCCCTTGGCTCACATACTCAATGTATATGTACCAAGGGGAACAGATATGAAAGCGTCAGTTACCGCACTCGATGGAGATGCTGGTGAACAGGTCGAGGATATCCTCGACTTTGGTGTTTTTCTTTTTCTCTCCGTCGACATCGAGGACGATGTGACCTTTATCCATCATAATGAGCCTTGAGCCGTACTCAACGGCGTAACGCAGGTTGTGCGTGACCATGATCGCGGTGAGCTTCTTCTCACGCACTATCTTATCTGTAAGCTCCATGATGATATCCGCTGTGTGCGGGTCGAGCGCTGCCGTGTGCTCATCGAGAATGAGAAAGTCGAGCGGGGTCATCGTCGCCATAAGCAGTGCGACTGCCTGACGCTGACCGCCGGACAGCGAGCCCATCTTGACATTGAGCTTATCCTCAAGCCCTAGGCCGAGGGTCGAGAGCATTGCCTTATAATCGTCAATGCGCTTTTTGGAAACGCCCTTTCCGAGACCGAAGTGCTTGCCCTTGTTGTCGGCAAGTGAGAGGTTTTCCAAAATGGTCATGTTAGGGCAGGTGCCCATGGAGGGGTTTTGGTAAACGCGGCCTATTTTTTTATAGCGCACAAAATCCTTCTGCTTGTTGATGCTCTCGCCGCCGATAAGGCAGTCGCCGCTGTCAATGGGGATAGAGCCGCAGATTATATTGAGCATAGAGGTCTTGCCGCTGCCGTTGCTGCCGACGACGGAGACAAACTCGCCGTCCTTGACGGAAAGCTCAAAGTCCTTAAATAGGCACATTTCGGTGACCGTGCCCGGGTTATATGTCTTTGTGATGTTTTTAAGCTCAAGCACTTTGCTTCACCTTGCCTTTCATGCCGCCGAGCACCAAAATAATGAGGAACAGCACGGCGGTAACGAGCTTTAGGAGGTTTGCAGGCAGACCGGCGATGATAGCGATCTGGATGCAGGCTTTATAAAGAATGCTGCCTATGACAACGGCGGTGGTGCCCTTGACAAAGTCGAGCTTTCTGAACAGCGTTGTGCCGATGATGACCGTTGCAAGGCCGAATATCATCTGACCGGTGCCCATGGTGGCCGAGAAGCTGCGCTGCTCCTGGCAAACAATTGCACCGGCGAGCGCAACGAGCGCATTTGCAAGCACAAGGCCCAGTATCTTCACGCGCCCGTTATCCTTTGCAAGACTCGTGACGAGGGCGGAGTTATCGCCGACGGCGCGCAGCAGCATGCCGCTCTTGGTTTTGAGGTACGCATCAAGCAGAAGCTTGAAGATAAGAGCGAGGATAAACGCAACGATGAGCTTTCGGTACATAAGAGGCATCGAGCCGAACAGCAGCATCGTGGGCGGGGCTGTGAAGATGGTGTCGATGCCGCGCTCGACCGAGAGGTTCGAGCCGCCGATCTGAAGGTTTATCGAGAACAGAGCGGTCATCGTAATAATGCCTGCGAGCAGGTCTCTTACCTTGAGGCGGACATGGATAAGTCCCGTCGCAAGACCGGCAAGCGCACCGGCTGCCATCGCGATCAGCAGCGTGAGGTAGGGGTCAAAGCCCTTTACCAGAAACACTGCAGTCACCGCAGCACCGAGCGGGAACGAGCCGTCGACCGTAAGGTCGGGGAAGTCGAGTATTTTATAGGTAATGTATATGCCGTATGACAGCAGGGCATATATTAAGCCCTGCGTCACCGTGCCGATTATCATATCAAGCATTTTTCAAAAGCTCCGATGTCAGTTTGCCTCGATCGCGGTATCAGCGATGGAGGAGGGGAGAGTCAGACCCATTTCATTAAGTGCAGCGGAATTTACATAGTAGGAAAAGTCGGTTACGGACTTGTATGGCATGGAGTCTGCGGTAGCCTCGCCTTTGAGGATCTTTGCAGCCATCTCGCCGGTCATCTTGCCAAGCTCGACATAGTCGATACCGGCGGAAGCAACACAGCCGAGCTTGACCTGCTCGATCTCGCTGCCGTAAACGGGGATGCCTGCTGCGTTGGTCTTTTCAAGAACCGAGGAGAGAACGCCGACGACATTGTTGTCGGTGAGGTTGTTGAGGCAATCTACCTTCTTGCTGATGAGGGTGTCGACAGCCTGAGTGACCTCGGCACCTGCGGTAACGCCGATAGCCTCGATGGTGAAGCCGTAGTTGGGAGCCTTATCCTTGTACTCTGCGATGGTGGAAATGGAGTTCGCTTCGCTGGTGGTGTAGACAATGCCGATAGTCTTGGCATCGGGCTGGATAGCACGGATGAGCTCGAGCTGAGCGTCAACAGGGAGCTTGTCGGAGGTGCCGGTGATGTTGCCGCTAGTGAGCTTAGCCTGCTCGGGATCGCTTATTGCGGTGTAGATAACGGGGATATCCTTCTCCTCGGCGGCTGCGTAGCAGACGACTGCGGAGGGGGTTGCGATAGCGCACATGAGAGCGACGTCCTTAGCTGCAAAGCTCTGAGCTATCTGATTATTTATATTGTCATCGAAGCTTGCGTTCTGGTAGTCGATGACGAAGTCGGTGCCCTCAACGAGGCCTGCGTCCTTGAGGCCCTGGATAAAGCCCTCGCGGCAATTGTCGAGCGAGCCGTGCTCGCCGTACTGGCAGATACCGATGACGGGGACAGAAGCCTCCTTAGCGCCGCATGCGCAGACGGAAAGGCAAAGAACAACAGCAAGAATTATAGCAACAAACTTTTTCATGATAAAATCTCCTTAATTTTTGTTAAATGGTTTAGTGTGTCATGTCGAAAGTGTGCCGGACACGCCATCGTCTTTTCAGTATAAACATTACACCCTCCAAAACAAAAAGTCCCATACTTCCAAAGAAGTATGGGACAGAATAAACAAATTCTGCGGTGCCACCCAAATTGATGAAAACTCATCCGCTTAACCTGCACTACCATGCAGCTCGTGACTGTAACGGGCACGCCCCGTCAACTACTACTAACGGATACATCCGCTTTCGGTTGCCCTCATAAGTCCATTCAGCGTTTCTTTCACTGCCGTATTCCCAGCACCAACGGCTCTCTGTGAGTTTCCGAAAAGCTTACTACTCTTAATCATCGGTTTTGATGGACGCAGTATAGCACTTTAAAGCACTGTTGTCAACACCGAATTTTAATAAATGCACAAAAAGTTTTCTGCGAATATGTATACTATGACGGTATTTTGCGTCAAAACCAAAAAAACTTGAAGTCAGCAGGTAAAAAATATATAATAACTATGTATTAATTTTAACACACACCGTAGGAGGAATATCATGAAGAAAAGACTGTTAAGTCTGGCACTGGTGCTTGTTATGGTGTTCTCGCTTATGCCTGTGAACGCATTTGCGCTCGGCAACACATCAATCATAGGCCAGCCGAGAAGCGTCACGGTCCAAGCTGGAGAGACTGCCGAGTTTTCAATCACGGCAATCAACACAAAGGCTGAGGCCCCGCTGCAGTACATTTGGTACGACAATAGCAAGGTCGATGATAAAAAGCTTTTGTACACCAAGAGCATTGACGAGTTCCTTGCTCTGTTTGACGGCGCAAAGCTTGGCACCGGCAGTAAGCTGACCATCACAAATGCTCAGGAAACGATCAGCATCCGCTGTGTTGTTTACTGGGAGGGCAACTATATCGTAAGAGACGTTGCTAAGAGCAATACAGTTACGCTCACAATAAAGCCTGCGTGCCCGAGCCATGTGCTTGGCGATAACCTGAAGGAGATTCCGGCGGTCGAGCCTACCTGTGCACATGAGGGCAATATCAGGTACTACAAGTGCAATACCTGCGGCTATTGCTATTCCGATGCCAACGGCAGCAATATCACGACTGAGGATGCCTGTAAGCTCGCAAAGCTTACGACCCATAAAATGCCGCTTGCATATCATGAGCCTACCGCAGGCACCTGTGGTGAGGAAAGCATTGCGGAGTATTGGTCATGCGAGGAATGCGACCAGCTTTTCGAGGATGAGGCAGGCACTAAGACAACCACTCTGATCGCTCTCAAGCGTGCGGGCGAAAAAGATCCCAACAATCACCCTGCCGACAAGGTGACTCACAAGGAATACACCAAGCCTACCTGCACCGCGAAGGGCAATTTTGAATACTGGTACTGCGTTGAGTGCAAAACATATTTCAAGAATGCCGAGCTTACCGAAGAGTATGCAAAGCAGAGCGATACCGAGATTGAAAAGGATGCAAGCAATCATACCAAGTTGGAAGAGCATCCCTATAAAGCACCAACCTGCGAAGAAGACGGCAATCTGCCTTACTACAAATGCACCGACTGCGGCAAATATTTTGCAAACTCCGACGGCACGGGCGAGTACAGCAAGAAAAGCGACGTGACCATTGCTGCGCTCAAACACGACTATGCATGGATAGAATTCACCGAAGGTAACACTGTCTATCATGCTCAGGAGTGTTCGAGATGTAGAGAACGCACCAATACCGGCACGCACTCCGGCGGCACGGCAAACTGTCAGTCTCCGGCTGTCTGCTCCACCTGTCGCTTTGCCTATGGCGAAAAAGACCCCAACAACCATGCAAATCGTGAGACCCGCAACGCAGTTGAACCCACCATCAACAGCGAAGGCTACAGCGGCGATATTTACTGCAAAGACTGCGACGTTCTCATTGAGACCGGCCACAAGACCGACAAGCTGTGCAAGCACACCGACTCCGGCTACAATGTTGTTATCCACCACGACGCTGTCGAGGCGACCTGCGTTGAAGCTGCCGACAAACATCAGGGTAATATCGAGTATTGGGAATGCACCGAGTGCGGCAAGTGCTGGACTGACAGCGAGCTTACACAGGAAGTTACAAAGGACGATATAGTCCTTGAATATCAGCAGCACTATACGAATATTTTTGGTAGCAACGTTGCCAATGCTAATCTTCAGCGGTGGGGCAGCGATGTCAATTACCACTGGAATGAATGCAAGTATTGCGGCCATGTGTACAGCGATACAAAGGCCTTACACAACATGGTCGAGAAGACACACACCTGCCACTCCGGCGACACCTGCCTCGTCTGCGGCTATGACGATCGCCAGCTTGATCCGAATAACCACGATGGCGGCACCGAGGTGAGATACGCCACCGAGCCTACGCTGTTGAAGCCCGGCTACACAGGCGATACCTACTGCCTTGGCTGCGGCGAAAAGCTAGCCTCCGGCCATGAGTATTACAGCCCCTGCTCCGGCGGCTGCAAGAACCTTAAGAAGATTGAGGGCACTCCGGCCACCTGCACCGAGGACGGCACAAAAACCTATTATGAGTGCACCAAGTGCCATAACTACTACATGGACGAGAAGGCCACCGATGCTGCGACCGACGAGAGGATCGTCGACAAGTGCACGGGACACGACCTGCACCCGACGCTCGATGTCCTGAGTGATGTATCCATTTCATCACTAAAGAATATACTCGGGGATTTGGACTATGCCAAGATAGTAAGTGATATCGTCGCAAACGGCGGCACGGTAAATGTTGATAACATCCTCAAGTATGTCCACATCAAGGACATTGACCATTGCAGCGATGATGAGCATCACTGGCTCGGCTGCCAGCGCTGCGGCAAGACCCTTGCCGACATCAGACCAGAGCTCGAGGGCAAGGGCATCATCATAAGCCAGACATGGTATGATATCAGCGCAAAGCAGGATCATTCCGGCGGCACTGCCACCTGCAAGCAGAAAGCAGTCTGCACCGAATGCGGCGACGCTTACGGTTCTCTGGCAGACCACAGATACAATGATGACAATGTCTGCACCGAATGCGGAAACACCCTTGCCGCATGCGAAGCACCAACCCTTACCATCAGCACCAGCAACGGCGTTGTTCTTTCCTGGAATGCCGTCGAGGGTGCGGCCAGCTATCAGGTCTACCGCACAACCGGCAGCAACACCGATTTTGACAAGATCGCCACTGTCACAGGCACGACATATAAAGATACCTCCGCAGTCGTCGGCACGAAGTATTACTATAAGGTAAGAGCTATTGGCACCAACGGCAGCTACGGTAAGTTCAGCTATGAAAAGGCTGCAAAGGCAAAGTGCGCAGCACCTGTCGTGACTGCCGGCAACAACGCCTCCACCGGCAAGATAACGCTCAAGTGGAAGGCAGTTAAGGGTGCTTCCAAGTACGAGGTCTATCGCGCGACCAGCAAAACCGGCACCTATAACAAGCTCTATACGACCACCGGCACGAGCATGACCAACACCTCCGCAAATCCCGGATATTCCTACTACTACAAGGTCAGAGCAATTGACAAAAACGGTGTCAAGAGCGACTCCAGCAAAATAGTCGGCCGCACCTGCGACTGCGCAGCACCCGTTGTTAAAGCAACGAATGTGGCTTCCACCGGCAAGATAAAGCTCACATGGAGCGATGTCACCGGCGCAGCCAAGTACGAGATCCACCGTGCGACCAGCAAAACCGGCACCTACACCAAGATATACACCACCACCGGCACGAGCCTGACCAACACCTCGACCACTCCGGGCAAGACCTACTACTACAAAATCATAGCAATATCAGCGAGAACGAGCAAAGCAGACTCTGCTTTCAGCGCTGTTGCTTACCGCACCTGTGACTGTGCAAGGCCGAATGTCAAGATCACGCTTTCAAACGGCCACCCCAAGCTCACATGGGCAGCCGTCACCGGCGCTGATAAGTATATAGTCTACCGTGCGACCAGCAAGACAGGCACATATACGAAGATAACCACGACCACCGGCAGAAGTTATATAAATTCCAACGCCAAGTCGGGAAGAACCTATTACTATAAGGTAGTCGCTGTCTCGAATCTGAGCACCGGCGCAAACTCCGCTTATTCAAGCGTAGTCTCAATCAAAGCAAAATAGTTTTTTAGACGAAAAAGGGAGTAATTGACTCCCTTTTTCGCTTATTTACATATTTACTTGCAAAACTTGTTCAATGATGATAGAATGTAGCCAATCTGAATGGTTAAGGAGCTTTAACGAATGAAAAACGATTCATTGAATCTTTCCAAAAATGAAATGATGATGGTCATGCATGACCAGGAGCAGGAGATAGAAAGACTTAAGGCCAAGGTCAGCGAGCTTCAGGCTACCATTGACAATTACGAGATCAAGGTCGAGGAGGCAGGCACGCTTGCTGAGGCTTCGGCACAGATAAACAATCTTTTTGAGGCCGCTCAGGCTACTGTAGAGACCTATATCGAAAACATGAAAAAGCGCGCCGAGAAGTCCGAGGAGATACTGGCCGATGTCCAGAAGCAGGCCGATGGTATCATCAGTGAGGCCGAAGCAGTCGCTCAGAAGCGCCTTGCCGCTGCCGATGTTGAGATCGACGAGAAGTGGGCAGTTATCGAAAGCCGCCTGCTCGTTATGTACGAGTCCCACAAGGGCCTTAAGGAGCTTGTCGAGTCCGGCATCTTCACCATCCCCGGCAAGGAGTAAGAAAAAAGTCTCCCCCGTTTGCCGAAAAAGCAATATTGTCGTCATTTTGAACCGCCGAGTTTAAACTCTCGGCGGTTTTTATTTATACAAAATTAAAATTATGTCGTCAAACTGCACAAAAAATTTCAAAAAGACTAGACATATTAGAGAAAATGCATAAACTAATTGAATATAAATGACGGCAATGGTAAAATATTAACAAGCAATATTCTTACGCAGTATTAATATGCTTGTATAAAAACGAAACGGGGGAAAATTGATGAGAGATCTGAAACATTTAGGCTACTTTGAAGACCTCCTTCAGACGGCGAACAACGAGTTGATCGCCAAGGCTAAGGAGGAGGGCAAGGTCTGCGCGGCATTCTTGTGTGAGAATATCCCGGAGCCACTACTCAATCTTGGCAACGCATTCGGTATTCGCCTGTTTGCGCCCAATACAGGCTCTATGGATATTGCTACATACTACATGACAAGCTTCCTGTGCGAGACCAGCAGAGCCTTACTCGAAAGGGCGATAGAGGGCGGATATAACTTTGCCGATTGCCTCATTACGCCCGACGGCTGCACGATGATGAATCGCTGCGGCGAGAATATGGAGCTGCTGCACACCATGGACGGCGGCGACAGCAAGTTCTTTTATGAGTATATGGAGATACCGCTCAAGGCCGACGATAACGGCGTTGAGCTTATGAAGGTTCAGTGCCAAAATCACATTCTCACTCCGCTTGCGGAAAAGTACGGTATCGACACCTCCGACGCTGCAATCAGGGCGGCCGTCAAGGAGCATAACGAGATATGCGAGATAATTCAGGCGATAGGCCGGTTCAGAAAGGACGATAAGCCGAGAGTCACAGCGTATGAGTTCCATGTTCTGACGCTGGCGACCTATGTTGCACCGAAGTATCTCATCGTTGACAAGCTTCGTGAAACGCTTGAGGAGATAAAGACGAGGACACCCGACGATAAGTCCTACCGTGCACGGCTTGCGCTTGTCGGCTCGGAAATAGACGACAGCGGCGTAATTAAGCTTATCGAGGAGTGCGGTGCATATGTCTGCGTTGACCGCTACTGCTTCGGATCGTTTCCGGGCAGAGTTCCCATTGAGCTCAACGATGAGGAGGACGCGTTCACTCAGGTCTGCCGCCACTATGTCTACATGGGGCAGTGCCCCCGCACTATGAATATGGAGAAAGTCTACGGCCGCAAGGCATATGTCAATGACTTGTGCAAGGAGTACAGAGCCGACGGCGTTATCTATCAGCAGGTCAAGTTCTGCGACCCGTGGGCGTATGAAAGGCTTCTAGGCTCGACGATGCTGCGCGATGACTACGGATATCCGGTGCTGAGTATCGATAGACCCTATAATATCAGTGCCTCCGTCGGTCAGATGAGGACACGCGTCCAGGCGTTCATCGAAAGCATTGAGATCAAAAATCTCCAGGGAGGTGCGAAAAAATGAAAACCGCTGAGATAGTATACAATACCAAAAAGAAAAAAGGTGACAAGCAATACGGCGTGCTTTTTAATAACGGCAAGGTCAGAAAGCGCCGTGAGTGGCGTGGCATAAAGGACACGCTTTATGATTTTTCCCGCTGGCTGTACCTGTGGAGCATCATGATAGGCGTAACGCTCTCCCGCGGCGGCATGAAGGGCATGATCCGCTATCGCTGGATGGCAAACTATCTCGCCGTACCCCATGCGATAGACAAGTTTACCATAGGCATGCGCGACGAGACCCTGCGTATCACCCACACGGCAATGGACTTTGTCGTAAAGGATGTTGCCCTGTGCATCAAGGACACCCTGCGCGGCGACCGCCGCACCGGAAACGATGTTGAGTTCAGCAATAAGTGCGTTCTTTCGGACGAGAATGCAATGACTGTGTTCATGATGGGCTTCCCGCAGATAAAGGCGATCCTGCGTGAGATACCCACGATGTTCTCGGCAAATATCATGACGCAGTATTCCTCGACATACTATCTTGATATCGCCCAGCAGTTCGGTATTCCCGGCGATGTCTGCCCCATGCCCGAGGCTGAGGCCGGCGCTTCGATATGTGACGACTTTGCCGTTTTAGGTAAATGTGCAGTTCAGGTCAACACGACCTGCGACGGCTCGCTCATGGGCAACGGCATCATTGCAAAGCGCCTCGAGCGGGAGTACGGCATCCCGACCTTCCAGCTGGCAGCCCCAATGCGCCACGAAAACCCCGATGTTCTCGACTACGCAGCCGAGGATATGAAAAAGTGCATCGCCTGGGTCGAGGAGAAGATGGGTGTAAAGTGGGATTGGGACACCTATTTTGAGTGCATAAAGCGCGTCAATCAGACTACCCGTGACCGTTGGGAATGGCTCGAGGTCAACGCCACCCAGTACCCGCAGTTCTTCGGTGCCGTGTTCTCGCTATATAACGACACAAACTACATGGGTAACTGCGGCCGCTCCAAGGACTTCCCGCCGATTAACGACAAGATAATGAAGCTCGTCCGCCAGGGCTACAAGAACAAGACCATGATGGCTCCCGAGTACCGCCACCGCTGCATAGTCTGGGGCGTTCAGCCGCAGTACTGCATCGACCAGCTTTACTGGATGGTCAACTGCTGGGGCGTTGTTCCTCTGACCGACATGCTCTCAATGGTCGTCGAGAAGGAATTCTGCGAGGAAAACAAGCCCGAGAACTACGAGCAGGCGTATAAGGACATGGCCTACCTTAACATGAACATGATCATGCGCAACAAGACCCACGGCGGCTATGAGTGCCTTGTTGACGAGCTCTGGGAGTTTGTCGAGAGACTGAATGCCGACATGGTCATGATGTGGGAGCACATGTCCTGCAAGGCACTCAACGGTCTGCACGGCCAGTTTGAGGAGCAGGCGAGAGAGCGCGGTATCCACCTCGTCTGGGTCTGCCATGACCTTTGCGACCCGAGAGTTTTCACCCGTCAGGCCATCCGTGACCAGTTCAGCGAGTATATGCGTACCGTCATGCGTGAAGAGCCGCTCGACCCGACGCTCGAGTTCATGCCCGACGAGAATGCGTGGTAAAGGAGATAAGACTATGAATAAATTTGCTAAGATCCCTCTTATGATGCTCGGCGGCGGCGCATCGGTATTTGCCGTGCTGTTCACGATATACTTTTTCAATCTCGACATGAAGTTCATGTCCTACTGCGTTGAGCCTATCCTGCTGAAGATATACGATATGAGAAAGCCCAACTTCTATGTCTGAGCGATAAAAAATCCGGTAATACCTCGTGTATTACCGGATTTTTTTAAGTTGCCTTATGTTCGATTATTATGCCCAGAAAAAGATCTTATCGAGAACCTCGAAAACATTCCCTGCGCTGGGATCGATGCCCAAAACGAATTCTTTAAGCTTTTCGTACATTGTGTTTTTCTCCTTTCATAGAATTTGATTTTTACTTGTGTGAATATATTACCATTTTTAAAACGCGTTGTCAACAAATTGTGACAAAATTGTTGCTGAAATTTTTACATTTCGGCAGAAATTGCCTAACTAAAGCAGGTGAGATGAGTTTACATAATACGCTTGACACGCTGAAAAAAGGAAGTCCCGAGAGGGACTCCCTTTTTACTGTGCTGAGTTATCAGTCGTCAAGCTCCTTGTCGGACTGGAGGATGGTGCCCTTGACTGCGTCTATCTCGTAGTCGTACTCGTAGCCTGCGGACTTAAACTCTACATCGTACACGAGCTTGCCGTCATCGCGGTCGAGCTCGACCCTGAGCTGAGTTGCCTGAGCCTCAGTGATACCGGCGTGCTTGAGCGCTGCGCTCTTTGCTGCTGCCTTGCCGATAACATTTTCCTTGGTGCTTGTGACCTTGTCGTTGTCCTTTTTGGTGCTGCTGTCAGACTTTACGTCCTTGCCGCTAATCTCATTGTCGTATGCAACGACTGCACCGGTCTTGGCGTTGATGTCGTAATCATACTCGTCATAACCACGGTCAAACTCGACCTCGTATACCATGATGCCGTTTTCGTTGTCAAGCTTGACCTCAATGTTCTTGACCTGATCCTTGGTAAGGCCAGCAGCCTTGAGTGCGGCCGAAAGAGCAGCGTCCTTGCCGATGTAGGACTTTGAGGCTGCATCGTCATTTTTTGTGCTGCTTTCAAACTTGACTTCTTTGCCGTTTATCTCGTTGTCGTACGCAACGATTGCACCGGTCTTAGCGTCGATATCGTACTCGTACTCGTCGAAGCTGCGGTCAAACTCGACCTCGTATACCATGACACCGTGCTCGTAGTCGAGCTCGATCTCGATATTCTTGACCTGATCCTTGGTAAGACCTGCGGCCTTGAGTGCTGCCGAGAGAGCTGCGTCCTTTCCAATGTAGGACTTTGCACTTGCCTTGCCCTCGGACTTGATGCCGCCGAGCTTGATGTTTTCGCTGATGAGGTTGAGCTCGTTGATGGTAAGTCCTGCGAGCTGCTCAAAGGTGTGGGTCTTGCTGTTCTTGACAATCTCATTGATGAGCGCTGCCTTGCCTACGGTGATGCCGTACTCGTCTGCCAATTTGACGAGCTTATCGTCTGCGTCGGTGACATTCTGGCTGAGTACTGCGCCGTTCTTGAGCAGTGCGTTGACCTCGCTTGCAAGCTTGGTCTCAAGTGCGTTTGCGTCATAGCCATCAACGCCGGAGACCGACAGCAGAATGGAGTTCTGCAGCTCGTTGATATAGCCGTGCTTGAGCATAGAACCGATGATGGCGTTTACGGCGACATCAAGGTCGGTGTCCTCAAGATCCATGCCCTCAAGAACCTTTTTGCCGTCGGCGTTAAGTCCGGTTGCGGAGATGACATCCTCATCCTTGTCGACTTTCAGCTCGATGCTGGGGTTAACATCGAGGGAAACTACGGCGGCAAGGGCGTTGCTTGAAGTGCCCAAGCCATTGTTTTTAGCTATGAATATACCCGCAATAAGCAGGACGAACACTGCCGCAACGGCAGCAAAAGCGGTAAAGCCTCTGTTTTTCTTCTTTTCCATGTAGATTACCTTTCCTTTCTCATGGTCGCAAGCATGCAGGACATTGTCCAGCACATCAGGCGCCGCGTTGGAAACGGCAGATCTAAGCATCGTCGTGACCTCGTCTTTTTTCATTTCATTCCGCCTCCATCGCATGTCTTAATTTGTTTACGGCTCGTGAGTATTTGGAAAGCACTGTGGCGATCGGCATATCAAGCAGCTTTGCAATTTCTCTGTGCTTTATACCGGCGACTGCATGCAGCATGACGATCTGCTTCTGCTCATCGGATAGGATATTAAGCGCCGTTTGCAACAGTATCCTCTCATCCGAGCTGACCGAGGGATTGTCGGCCAGATAACCTGACCAGTCCTCCTCAGGAAGCTCACAGTCTTTTTTGACCTCTCTCAGGCGCATCCTTGCAAGGTTCTTGGCAATGGTCATGATCCACGCCATGGGTTTGCCCTTGGGAACGTATCGCTCAGCTGCGGAATATACATTAATGTATGTTTCCTGCAAGACATCCTCCGCGTCAGCAGGGCAGTGAGACAAGCTCATTGCAAAGCCGTATACTGCCGAATGTGTCCGTTCGTAGAGCGAAGCCAGGGCATCCTTTTCGCCTTGTGCGATCCGAGTCAGAAGCGCTTCAAGCTCGGTCGCTTCGCTTGCGCTGTGTTCAATAGATAAGGTCATGAATATAAGCATTTTGCTTTCCTTTCTTCACCCTATTAATGCATGGGGTGAGCATTTTATTGCATGGAAAATAAAATTTTTTTATAAAAAGCAAATTTCACCCTCGCAGACCTTGCAGGTCGGACCCGTGAGGTATATATCGTGAGCGGCGCTGCCGTCTGCTTTGAGCGAAACGAACAGATCGCCGCCGGGCATGGAAACTGTGACGTTTTCACCGCTCACCAAGCCCTTTAACATGAGCAACGTAACTATCGAGCCGCTGCCCGTGCCGCAGGCGAGGGTAAAGTCCTCGACCCCGCGCTCGAATGTCACGGCTTTTATATGGTCTTTGCCGATAAGCTTTACAAAGCTCACATTCGCACCCTTGGGGAAGGCAGGTGAGAAGCGGAGCCTCTTGCCGAGGTCAAACAGCTCATCATGCGGAACCTCGTCCCAAGCATCCATGACCACAACCGCATGCGGTATCCCGGGATCGCCGAGCTCTATGTACGAGCAAGCGTATCCCTCGGCGTCTCGCTCAAGGTCAATTACGCTCGGGTCATTTAGACGAATACGATATAGCGTGTCGCTTATCCGCTCGCCCGTGACTAAGCCTGCGGTCGTCTCGATGCGCTGCGTCTTACCCGCAAGACCGTGCTCAAAGCCATATCGCGCGATGCATCTCGCGCCGTTGCCGCACATTTCGCCCAACGAGCCGTCTGAGTTATAGAAAAGCAGCCTGAAGTCGCCGCTGATCTCGGCCTTTGCCGTGAGCATCAGGCCGTCTGCACCGATGCCCGTTCTCCTTGCGCAGAGCTTTTGCGCAAGCTCAGGAGCGCATGCTGGGTCAAGCGTTTCCTCAAGCAGGTTTATGATAACGAAGTCGTTTCCCGCCCCATGCATTTTAGTAAACTTCATATCGTCCTCCGAGTGATTTTGTTATAAAATAGATTATATCAATATCGCCCATTTTAGTAAAGCCCCACTTGAAATATATTAATGACTATTATATAATAAATAACTAGTTTGAGTACAAAAACAAAATAGGAGAGAAAAATATGACCGATTATAAAGCATTGTATGCACAAAAGCTTACGACTGCCGACGCAGTTGCCGAGCAGGTACGCAGTAACTGGCTCTTTGGCATGGACACCGGCCCGTCCCAGACTCCGGCTATCATGACCGCTGTTGCAAACAAAATAAGAAACAGCGATATCACCGGCGTGAAGGTGCAGACCCTTCTTGATGTTTACCCTTTCGAGTTCTACGCTGACGACAGCCTCAAGGGCAAGATGACCGGTGTTAGCTGGTTCTCCTCGGGCGGTGCCAGAAAGGCAGTCAACGCCGGCTATGCCGACATTCTGCCGGCTTACTACCGTGATGTTCCCCGCCACATCCGTGTTGAGTACGAGTACGATGCATTCTGCGTTTCCGTTTCTCCCATGGACAGCCACGGCTATTTCTCTCTTGCCAACAACGGCTCCTACGCCGAGGCGATGATGGCCAAGGCAAAGCGTATCTTTGTTGAGGTCAACGACCAGCAGCCCCGCTGCTTGTGCGGCACTCAGATCCATGTTTCTCAGGTCGACGCGATCGTTGAGTTTAACCACGAGCTGCCCGTCCTGCCTCCCGTAGTCATCGACGAGACCAGCCGCACCATCGGCAACCTCATCGCCGAGCAGATCCCCGACGGCGCATGCATCCAGCTCGGTATCGGTGCTATCCCCGATGCCACCGGTATGGCGCTCAAGGCAAAGCATGACCTCGGCATCCACACCGAGATGTTCACCGACTCCATGGTCGAGCTCATCGAGTGCGGCGCTGTCAACAACTCCAAGAAGCAGATCCACCGCGGCAAGAGCGTCACCACCTTCGCATTTGGCTCCAAGCGCATTTACGATTACATAGACGATAACCCCGCAATCGAGATACTGCCCGTCGACTATGTCAACGACCCCGCAGTCATCTGCAAGAACGACAACATGATCTCCATCAATGCGGCTCTTGAGGTCGACTTCTTCGGCCAGGTCTGCGCAGAGTCTGTCGGCACCAAGCACATGTCCGGTTCCGGCGGCCAGATCGACTATGTCAGAGGCGCATGCCAGTCCAAGGGCGGCAAGAGCTTCATCGCCTTTACATCCACCGCAAAGGGCGGCACGATAAGCAAGATAAAGCCAATACTCACCCCGGGCGCTATCTGCACCACCAGCAAGAACGATGTTGACTACATCGTCACTGAGTACGGCATTGCCCACCTGCGCGGCAGAAGCCTCGGCGAGCGCACAAAGCAGCTTATCGCCATCGCACATCCCGACTTCCGTGATGAGCTGACCTTCGAGGCAAAAAAGAGAGGCATACTCATCTGAGTTTAATATTGAAAAAGAGCTGCGAATGCAGCTCTTTTTTATAGAATTATAATTTTTTGTTTTTTGTGTCACCAAACCGTATATTGCGGACATGTATAAAGTGAAAAGGCAAGTAAGATGACAACTTGCGCAAGATAATAAAACACAGGAGGAGAAAATGAAAAAGAAACTAATTGCATGGCTGCTGGTCATCTGCATGGCTATCTCGCTGCTCCCCGCAGCCGCCCTCGCAGATACGGCAGCGACAAGCGGAAAATGCGGCGACAATGTCACATGGACGCTTTCCGACGACGGCACCCTGACCATCAGCGGTAAGGGGGCAATGTGGGATTTTGGTGACAGCAGAACTGTACCGTGGCCATCATGGGATTACTACTACAAAATCAAGAATGTAGTCGTCGAAGAAGGCGTTACAAGGATTGGAAGTCGATCTTTTTTTGCTTTTGGCATTGAATCGTTGACTGTTCCTAGCAGTGTAAAAAGTATTGGCAGTGATGCATTCCGTAGCTGTAATAAAATGTCACGAATTGACATGAAGCCGGGTGTTACGACTATTGAAAGATATGCCTTTTATTCATGTGACAGCATTACTGAACTGCCTATTCCCAACACCGTTACATCACTTGGCAAATATGTCTTTGGTGGCTGTCAGGGAATAATCAACCTAACTATTCCTGAATCTATTCAAACGATAGGCGACAACGCATTTGATAGCTGTTACGAGATGGAGACTGTGTCGTTTGGTAAAACTGTCAAAACCATCGATAAAATGGCGTTTAATGTTACTCATATAAAGGATGTATATTTTTCAGGGACAGAAGCTGAATATAATGCAATAGTCACCGCCGGTACATTCCCTGAAGCCACAGTACACTACAACCATACTCACAACTATACTTCCGTGGAAACAGTAGCACCTACATGTACAGAAAAGGGTTACGATAAGTATGTATGTGCAAATGGCGAGTTTAAGCGTGAAAACTATGTTAAGGCGAAAGGTCATACAGAAGTAGTAGTACCGGGTTATCCTGCAACATATGAAAAAGAGGGACTTTCTGATGGAAAGATATGCTCTGAATGCGGAGCAACACTGGTTAAACAGAGCGTTATTCCCGTGCGTGTAGATTATATTTCAGATGTATACATCAAGGACTTGACTTTACCTCAAATAGGCCATAAGCTTGATTATGATATCACTTTGTCCACATCACCAAATGCAAATATGATTGCTGATGGTGATAAGGCTCCGGTTTATGAGTGGTATGCCTATAACGACTATACCGGAGAGTATGAGCCTATAACTGCTCCTAACTACATATGCAATTCTCGCAGCTACAGATTGTATATTACTATGTATCCTGCTGAGCATTGCGGTTTTGACAAAAGTACAAATTACTGGCTTAACGGAGACCTGCTTGGCCAGACAGCGGGAGATATTGAAACCGAGCTGCTCGATGGCAATGCTGTTCGTATACAGCTCAACTTTGGACTTGGATATGACAAAGCACATACTATCAGCGCTATAAGCTACACAAACATGCCGTATCGCTGTGCTGTTGGCGAGCGTGTAGATGCTTTTACTCCTGCAAAGCTTAAAGATGACGGAAAAACCGGAACCTACTTCTGGTATCTTACGAAACTGGATAAGAACGACGAAATCGTCGGAATGTATATTGCAAAAAATCAAGAGGCAACTGCACTTAAAATTCTGACCGAATACACCAGCAAAGACATTGCCGAAATGCGTCAGGCCTTCGGTGCAACTTTTGAGAGTGGCTATAGCTATGCTCTTTACAATATTCAGGTTATAGATCCGTCATATCAGTACGCTTCAACCGTAAGGGCGAATATAACTTTCCGCAATGGAGAAAGCGGGTATATGGATTTCAATGGACAGTCGTCGGAGGAGATAATCTCCATGTCCTTGATTCCGATACTTCTCTACACGATAGAAAAAGCACCCACACTCAAGATAACCACCTCGGCAGGTCATCCCAAGCTTAGCTGGAATGCGGTTCCCGGTGCATCTAAGTATTGGATCTACCGTAGCACTGACGGCAAAAACTTCAAGTATTATGACAGCACTACAAAAACCAGCTATACAAATAATAGCACAACAATCGGAACTACCTATTACTACAAGGTCAAAGCTGTTACGGTAATAGATGGAGAGAATATCACCACCGATTACAGCGCTATCAAGAGCATCAAGTGCAGACCGGCAGCACCGACCGTGACCATCAGCCGCTCCGGCGGTAAGGCAAAGCTCAGTTGGAAGGCAGTCTCGGGCGCAACTAAGTATTGGGTGTACCGCTCGACCGACGGCAAGAAATATACTCGCGTTATCTCCACCACGAAGCTTAGCTACACCGACAGCAAGTCCAAGTCCGGCACGAAGTACTATTACAAAGTCATGGCCGTTGCGGTCGTGAACAAAACGAACGTCGGCTCAGCTTTCAGCGCCGTGAAGAGCATCATGACGACGCTGGCAAAGCCGGCCGTGAAGATCACGACCTTGAACGGCAAGCCGAAGCTTAGCTGGAGCAAGGTCACGGGCGCGGATAAGTACTATGTCTACCGTTCGACCAACGGCAAGGATTACACGCTTCTGGTCAAAACAACAAAGACGAGCGTGACCAACACCGGCGCAAAGAAGGGTACCAAGTATTATTACAAGGTAAAGGCAATTTGCTCGGCAAACACCAAAGCAAACTCCGCGTACAGCGCCGTTGTCAGCATTAAGGCGACGAAATAGAAAGATAACTAAGAGAGAGCCTTTCGGCTCTCTCTTAGTTATTTAGGAAACAGGGAAGTGTCAAAGTCCGACCACGGGTATTCTCTCGGCGGCTTGACCCTGAAGCTCATGCGCTTGCCGGTCTCGGGGTTGAGGAAGCTCAGCGAGTACGACCAAAGCGCGATGCGGCAGTTGTCCTCGCTCGCACCGTATTTGCGGTCACCGAGCAGGGGAAGCCGACGGTGCGAAAACTGCGCTCTTATCTGATGCGTGCGGCCGGTTATAAGCTCAATTGCAACCAGCGAGCGCTCACCGTTTGAGCCGAGCAGCTCATAGTCGAGGATGGCGTTCTGCGCACCACGGGCGAGCTTATTGATGACGAAGGTCTTGCGCTTTTCCTTTGAGCGCAGCAAAATATCCTCAAATCTGCCCTTACGCTCTTCGGGAACACCGTGGACGACCGCAAGATATGATTTGTGAAACTCGCCGCAGCGTATTTGCCGCGAAAGCTCGGATGCGGCGGCGTTGCTCTGGGCGTAGACCATGAGTCCGCTGACGACCTGGTCGAGCCTGTGCACCGCGCGGATATCGGCGTTTTCGTCGCCGAGCGCCTCACGCAGAAGCTGGGGCATGCCCCCCTCCTCGTCGGTGGAGATAACTCCGGCGGGCTTTATGCATACGATGATGCTGTTGTCGTAATAAATAATGTTCATAATAATACTTTACAGCAGGTTTTTGATTTGTCAAGAGCGCATTTGATAGGAAAAATCTTGACAACGACTTTGGGCTATGCTATTATGTTTTAGCGGCTATGTGCAGAAGTACCCAAGAGGCCGAAGGGGCTCCCCTGCTAAGGGAGTAGGCGTGTAAAAAGCGCGCGAGGGTTCAAATCCCTCCTTCTGCGCCAAAAAAGTACCCATTGGGGTACTTTTTTAATATGGAGAGTTATCGAAGTGGTCATAACGAGGCGGTCTTGAAAACCGTTTGGGCTCACGCCCACGTGGGTTCGAATCCCACACTCTCCGCCATGTGTTACGGTAGTCCACGATACAGTGGGCTACCGTACTTTTCTGTTTTTCTATTGAAAAAACGCCGTAATACGGGAAAAATTCAGATAAGGGGGTGCAAACACTATGTGATACTGGCATCTGTATCTCGAATGTGCGGTGCTCTTTTTTCATTTGTTAAAAACCTCCTATTGTTTGTGGTAATGCGGTCGTCAAACTATTTACCACTATACTACACAATAGGAGGTTTTTCTCATGCTAAAGCTATTTTTCTTCCTCCGGTTAAACCGGAGGTTTATTTCCCGCGCCTAAAGACACTAAATAAGTAAAAGTCCACCGTGCAAGCAGCGGACCTTCTTGCCAATATCCAGTCCATG
Organism: Bacillota bacterium; assembly: GCA_022784505.1. GTDB lineage: Bacteria > Bacillota > Clostridia > Oscillospirales > Oscillospiraceae > F23-B02. Next base: position 1,418 of record JALFUQ010000033.1, on the reverse strand, counting down.
TGGTAAACTGAGCAGGAGAACAGGAGTGACACTATGACCAAAATACTTTTTGTCTGCCACGGCAATATTTGCAGAAGTCCGATGGCGGAATTCGTAATGAAGGATATAACGGCAAAGGCGGGGCTTTCGGATGAATTTTTGATAGAGTCTGCGGCGACAAGCACGGAGGAGATAGGAAACCCTGTGTACCCACCCGCAAGACGCAAGCTGCAAGAGCACGGCATAGCCTGCGACGGCAAGACCGCACGGCAGGTGAGTCAAGCAGACTACGATAAGTTTGATCTAATCATCGGCATGGACGAGGAGAATATGTATAACCTGCACAGACTGTTCCACGGTGACCCCGAGGGCAAGCTCAGCCTGCTCATGGACTACACCGCAAGACCCGGCAGCGTCGCCGACCCGTGGTACACGCGAGACTTTGAGGCAACATGGCAGGATGTTCTGGAAGGCTGCACCGGCCTTTTATGCGATATCGCAAAAATAGTGATGAGCCGGAGATAATTAGAAGCCGGGACAGCTTAGCGGCATTTTTCACATATACAATAAAACAATCCGGAAAGTACGGTAACCGTTGGGTTGCCGTGCTTTTTGCATCATTTGATCCATTTTGCTATTAAGTGATACTTAAAACAAACTTCACAATATCTTGTTTGACATTTAACAAACTTGGTACTATATTATAGTCACAAAGGGAAAACAAACAAGTGAAAATAAAGATGAAACATCTTGACGGAGGTAAATAAAATGAAAAACATTCTTTCTGAACTTGCAATCGTGTGCTTCTTTGCAGCAGCAGTTTTCGCATGCTTCATGGGCATGGCAGCAACTCCGGTAGCACACCTCGTATTCGGTTTGGCAGCACTCGTCAGCAGCGTTGTGTTCGTAGTTTCTCTGATCGCAGACGCAAAACAATTTGGCTTCACAGCCTGACTTACAAAGCCAATCAGAAGTTAGATATATAAGATCTTGAATGGAGGAAAATGAAATGAAAAAGAGCTTTTTTGTAGAACTTGCAATCGTATGCTTCTTTGCAGCAGCAGTGTTTGCCTGCTTCATGGGCACGGCAGCAACCGTTTCCGCACACATCGTGTTCGGTGTTGCAGCACTCGTCAGCGGCGCAGTGTTCGTGGGCTCCCTTATTGAGGAAGCAAGAATGCTCGGCATGAAGGCTTAAAAACGATTTGTGATTCTCCTTTTAAATACCTCACATAAGATGTGCGCCCCGCAAGTGAAGTGAACCCCAAAAGTTAGACAAAATATTTATTAAGCGACCAGAAGGGTCTGGTATCTGTGTTGAGCAGGTGTCAGGCCCTTTAGCTTTAGCTTGATCCTTCGGTTGTTATAGTAGTCGAGGTAATCTATGAGTTCTGCTTTGAAGTGTTCCATCGAATCAAAATCTTGCAGGTAAAGTAACT
>JALFUQ010000040.1 GCA_022784505.1 Bacillota bacterium | reverse complement strand
AATTGAAAAGTCTAATTTCATGTACGGGTATGTAAATGCCCAGTTAACGACGATGACGCTGACAAATGATGTGAGTACGCCGTAAAAATATCCGTCGGTAAGCAGCGATATGATAAGCACCGCAAGGACGAATATCATCGGTACATACAGATCCGAAGAACTTATGTGCTTTATCGCCGAGCAGAGTATGCACGCCACGGAGACCGCCGCAATGGTTATCGCCCAGTTTTTGAGCAGACGGAATACTTTCACATCGGCTTTTGTGAAGTTTGTGTTTTTCTTCATTTGATCACCACTATGAGTATACCATACAAAGCATTAATTCCGTGTTAAGAAATTTATACGAGACTGTTTATCTTTACACAAACAAAAAGCAGCGGGTGAGCCGCTGCTTAATTTATGCCTTATTAGGATTTGTAAGACCACCGGAAATGACTATCCGGCAGATCTCCGATGTGCCCTCGGCGCATTCGGCCCCGGCGTTTACAAGAGAGTCATTCAGGCAATGGGGCTCGACCTTGAGTACTATAACTACAAGGATTGCTCCTCCGGCATCGAAGCAGTTGCATCCGAAAAGGGCAGACAGCCAAACACCCCGACGGTACACTGTACCGCCGGGGTGTTTGCGTGTTTACAGCAGCTTATCAAGCTCTGTTTCGACATAGTCGAATTTTTTGACCTTGGGCTGCTTAATTGTCTTGCCCTTCATGACGACCATATACGGCGTGCGCAGGGCGGTCAGATCGTCGAGCGGGGATGCGTCGGTGATGAGGAGGTCTGCTGACTTGCCGACTTCGACAGAGCCGGTCTCGGCCTCAATACCGGCAATCTTTGCGTTGACCTGCGTTGCCGTGTGAAGGGCAAAGGCGTTTGAAACGCCGACAAACTTCTTGAAGTACACAAGCTCACGCCACATGTCGTAGTGCGTGACGAAGGGGCAGGCGGTGTCTGTGCCCAGACCCACGGTGATGCCGTTTGCAAGAGCTTTCTTTGCGCAGGCGATCATGCCCTCCATGACGATGTTGCTGTTGAACTTGCCCATCTCGCTCATGTGCGTGACCTCGGTAGGGAAGTACGCACCCGGGATGGCGGGAGATATCGTACAGACCTGCACGGCGCCCGTTTCCCTAAACAGCCTTATCATGTCCTCGTCAGGGTCAGCGCCGTGCTCGACGGTGTCTACGCCGTTTTCAAGCGCAGCACGCAGTCCGGCGGGGGACTCTATATGCGCCGCCACCTTGTAGCCGAGCCTGTGCGCCTCATCACAGCATGCTCGGATAAGCTCGGGCGGCATTTTGAGCACCCCGGGTTCGCCCTTGACCTTTGCGTCGAGAACGCCTCCGGTGATCATTATCTTAATAAGGTCGGGTTTGTTCTCTGCGATCTTGCGGACATACTTGATGCAGTCGTCCTCGGTTTTCGCCTCATAAGCGAGCAGCCCCGCCATATGCCCCTCGGGCACAGAGACTGCCATATCCGAAACGAGCATCCTGGGACCCACGCGCTTACCCTTATTTATATCGTTGCGAATGCTTGAATCTATATTGCCCAGGCCGCCGACCGTGCGGATGGTCGTAACACCCGACAAGAGCTGCGTGCGGGCAAATTTATAACAAAGGGAATAAACCACCGACCTCGTCACTATATTTGACATTAGGAAGTTAACGGTCTTGGCGTTCTGCTTTTTAGTGTAGCTGGGCATACCCGAGCCGGGAAGATGAACATGGAGATTAATAAGCCCGGGCATGAGATAGCGGCCCTCAAGGTCAATTATCTTAACATCGCCGAAGCTGTCGGCAGACGGGCTTATCGCTTTAATTACGCCGTCCTCGACCAAAACGGCCGTGTTCGGCATGGGCTGCATATTTTCGCTGCCGTCCAGGACAACGGCGTTTACAAATGCGTATTTCATAGCATAACCTCCTTAATGCCAACATTATAATATTGAAAGGTGTATATCGCAAGCAGTAACGCACTATGACAAGAAAATAACAAACCGTTAAGACAATTAACGCAAATATAGCCAAGCTGTTAATGAAAATCGACCTGTATAGGCATGAAACAGCGGATTTTTACGGTCTTTATGAACAGATTATTTCCAAAATATATAGGAATCATATAAGTTTCTGTAAAGACGATAGCTCTCGGCGTTAAGATGAAGTTAATTTCGCGCATAAGGTATTGTAATCAATTTTTTAACAATTACAATGAAAACACTAAGGCACACGCCTCAGCATAAAACGCAAATCATAAAAGGAGAGAAAGTATATGGAAAAAACAAATCGTGACGGATTTGGCTCCAGCTTTGCTTTTATCATGGCCGCTGTCGGTTCTGCGGTCGGTCTGGGCAACATTTGGGGCTTCCCGTACAAAATGGGTCAGAACGGCGGCTTCGCATTCCTCGTCGTTTACCTCGTCCTTGCAGCTTTCGTCGGTCTTGCAGTTATGGTCGGCGAGCATGTCATCGGTCGTAAGACCGGCCTGAGCCCCATCGCAGCTTACCGCAAGCTGAGCAAGAAGTTCACATTCCTGGGCTACATGGCTATCGCAGCACCGTTCCTCATCCTGCTGTTCTACATGGTCCTCGGCGGCATGGTCATGCGTTATGCATGCGGCTACCTGCTGGCAATGTTCGGCGTTGACACCTGGGGTGTCTCCGACATCTCCACCTTCTTCGGAGCCTTCGCCACCGACGGTGCGTCAATGGTCATCTGGACACTCATCTTCATCGCAATCAACACCGCTATTGTCTGCGGCGGCGTCGGCGGCGGCATTGAGAAGTTCTGCAATGTCGGCATGCCCTGCCTGTTCGTTATCCTCATCATCGTTATCGTTTATGTTGCCGTTCAGCCCGGTGCAATGGGCGGCTACCAGTTCATGTTCGGCGTCAACTTCGAGCCTCTGGAGAAAGACTTCCTTAAGGTTCTGAAGACTGCGGCTGGTCAGATGTTCTTCTCACTGTCGCTTGGTATGGGCGCTATGATCACCTACGGCTCTTACATG
>JALFUQ010000036.1 GCA_022784505.1 Bacillota bacterium | reverse complement strand
ATGAAGTAGGCGACGACGGAGATGACGACGACGGCGATCCTGCCGACCCAAAGAACCTCACGGTCGCTTGCGTTCTTGCGGATGAGGGGCTGGTACAGGTCGGAGGTAAAGGAGCTGGACGCAACGAGCAGCTGGGAGTCTGCCGTGGAGATGGACGCTGCCATGATGGCGGCAAGCAGCAGACCTGCGATGCCCGCGGGGAAGAGGCGGCGTGCCAGCACGATGAACACATTCTTCTGTGCGCCGACGGTAAGCAGCTCTTCGGCAACGATCATTCTTGCGTAGTAGGCCATGAGGCAGGCAGCGCCGATCGACAGCACGACCCAAATGATGGCGACGACGGAGCTCTTCTTTATCATTGAGGGCTTCTCGATGGACATGAAGCGCACGATGATGTGGGGCATGCCGAAGTAGCCGAGACCCCAGCCGAGGCCGGAGACGATGTCCTTCCAAGACGCCGAGAACAGACCCTCACCGAAGTCGCAGGTCACGACTGCGCCGGAAGCATCGGTGTACTGGTAAACGGTCTGGAGTGCGCTGACATCAAGCGTCTGCGTGGCTCTTATGATGATGGGGACAGCCAGCAGAGCGATGAGCATTAAAATGCCCTGGAAGAAGTCAGTCCAGCAGACGGCCTTGAAGCCGCCGAGGAAGGTGTAGCCGATGATAATGAGCGTGTAGATGAGCATCGCTGTGCTCTGCGAGATGCTGGGGAACAGGCTCACGAATACGGAGGTGCCCGCGACCAGTGCCGAGGCGACATACACGGTGAAGGCAATGAGGAATATGATAGCGCAGATGACCTGCAGGGTCTTTTTCTGCGAGGCAAAGCGATTGGTCAGGTACTGGGGAACGGTGATCGCGTCGTTTGCGGCAACGGACAGCTTGCGCAGTCTCTTTGCGCAGAAGATCCAGTTGGCCGCGGTGCCCAGTGCAAGGCCGATGCCTATCCAGATCTGGCCGAAGCCGAAGGCGAGTATCGAGCCGGGCAGACCCATGAGCAGCCAAGCCGACATATCCGACGCCTGCGCGCTCATTGCGGTGACCCACGGTCCCATGGAGCGGCCGCCGAGGAAGTAGTCGCTCTGGTTTTTATTGCTGCCGTTGAAGAAGAAAATCAGACCGACGAAAAACAGGATAACGAAGTATCCGAGGAATACAATAATTTCTGCGTTCATGTTGTGGACCTCTCTCGAAAAATATATTTGCATTATACAGACGCAAATTTGCCCCTGCAAGAGTGAATATTTCGATTTTTCCTTGAATTTTTGATTTTTTGCGGTATATTATTATCGTGCTTAATATTGTTCATGTAAACATGAATAAAATTCATGTGTCGCAGAAAGGAGCGCTCATGAGCATATCAAAATACGAAACGCTGGCCAAGGTGTGCGAGCTTGGCAGCCTCACAAAGGCGGCGGAAGCGCTCGAAATCACGCAGTCGGCGGTCAGCCATACGATTAATTCGCTTGAGGAGCAGTTCGGCTTTGCAATTCTCACGCGGTCGAGGGCGGGCGTAAAATTAACGGACAACGGGCAGCGGATAATGCCGTCGGTGCGCGGTATGCTCAACTACTACGAGCAGCTTAATCAGACCGTGTCCGCCATCCGAGGGCTCGACTTCGGCACGGTGCGCATCGGCGCGTTCACCTCCGTCGCCGTCCACTGGCTGCCGGGCGTTATAAAGGAGTTTCAGCGCGACTATCCGAATGTGGATATAAAGCTTTTAAACGGCGACTACCACGATGTTGAAAAGTGGCTCACCGAGGGCAGCGTCGATCTGGGCTTCGTGAACCTGCCGACAAAGCTCAACTGCGAGTGCATCGCGCTTATGGAGGACAGGCTGCTTGCCATCCTGCCGCCGGACCACAAGTTTGCTTCGTACCCGAAGTTCCCGCTCGTCGAGTGTGAGACCGAGGCGTTCATAACGCTGCTGGAGACCTCAAATCACGATGCCAACAAGGCGCTGAGCGCCGCGGGAATAAAGCCGAACATCAAGTTTTCGACAAAGGACGACTACGCGATAATCGCCATGGTCGAGCAGGGTCTGGGCATCTCGATAATGCCGGAGCTGCTGCTGCGAGGCCGGCACGACAATGTTGCGGTCAAGGAGCTTGTCCCGCCGTCAAAGCGCACCATCGGCCTTGCCATCGGCGAGACGAGCAGTCAAAGCCCCGCTACACGCAAATTCGCCGACTATATAATAAAGTGGGTAAAAGAGAAAAAATAAGCCAAAGGCAGCGCAAATGCGCTGCCTTTTCAATACGTATTTAGGCTTTTAGTAATCGTTTTTGCGTCAGCCCGACCAGTTTTTCAATACGCATCAACGCTTCTGCTGTTCTTTTTTGCGTCAGCCCGACCGGTGGGTGCATACTAAAGTTTAGTCTGTACATCAACCTATCGGTGCAGTGCAAGATTTTTGCGCACGACTAATCGGCGCTTGCCGTTAAACTCTCGTACTTTAAGCAGCTTGCACCGATATGGTCACCGCAGTCACTCAGAATGTCGGCAATTGTCCTGGACCTGGATTCCAAAGGGCGGTTAAGCGCCTTTGGTCGCGTTTCTTTTGTAACTTTTCTTTGGCGAAACAAAGAAAAGTCTTTTCAATACGCATTTAGACTTCTGTTATTCTTTACTGCGTCAGCCCGACCGGTGAGTGCGTACTAAAGTTTAGTCGGTCGGTCAGATCACGCAAGTTAATATTCGCAGAAGGCGTGGATGGCGCTTACCTCGAAGCGGGCGTTTTCGAAAGCTTCCACCTGCGTGGAGTTGATGTCCTCAAACGCCGCGGCCTTTGCCGTCTGCCCGGGCTCGAGGTTTTCGACGACCACATATTCCGTGCCGATGCGCGTGCCGTCGGCATCGTAAGCGTCGACCGTTATGCCGTAGGAGTACGGCTCATCGGTGATGTTCCTCACGGTAAGCTCAAGCGTCGTTGCGTCGTAGCCGCTGCGCTCGACTGTACTGAACTTGCCCACGTTGATCTCGCACTTATCCGAGCCGTCGTCGTCGAGCTCCTCGATCATCTCGTCTATCACCGACCCGATGATGGGGATATCCGATACCTCGCCGGTCGCAACGGCGTTAAACACGGAAAACGAAAAGAAGAAGGCCGCAACGGCGATGACTATCGAGATGACGATCCTCGTTATCACGCCGACCAGTGCGCCCTTGCCGACCGACTTTGCCCTTTTCGGGCGCTTGTCGTCGTAGACGAAGTAGAGAATCAGGCCGATCAGCGGAAACAGGAAGCCCAGCAGCGCAAAGCCGAAGCTGGAGCTGTCGTTTTCGTTAGGCTCGCTGCCGTTGAGATATTTGCCGCAGCTCAGGCAATAGACGGCGCCCTCGGGAACGGGCTTTCCGCAATATTTGCAATACATAGTCTTGACCCCTTTATTTTTGATGTGTCCATTTTAAGATACATGTCGAATGTTGTCAACAAAGGCGGTATAATAAAATCTCCGTTTCGATTTAGCATTTGCCGCTAAACGGGCAGTCAAGGGCGAATTCAGATAAGGATAATTCGCCCAAGACTGCCCGTTGAGTTTAATTAAAGAAGTGTCGGTGTATAAGCTCCAGCGACGGCAGAACATTTTCCGCAGAGACGGTCACGGCGCACACGCCGTCGCTTAGCTCGCCTTCGCCGACGACAATGCCGCTGTCGGCGAGCAGCGCAACGGTCTCGGCAAGGGTCTGCGCATCGACCGCCGCCCCGACAACGCTGAGCTTATTTGCCGCCTTGTCGCGGGTCACGCCGCAGATAGGCGGCCTTTCGTCAAATTTCGACACCACGGTGCCTGCCCTGCGTGTGAAGCTTGAAAGCAGCGTCAGC
>JALFUQ010000006.1 GCA_022784505.1 Bacillota bacterium | reverse complement strand
CTCCCCGAGACCGAGTCTTTAAAGGCCACCGAGGCAAACCCGACGAATAAGATGGCCAAATCAAAGGGCAAGATATTCGGCGAGGTGATGGTGTACCTGTTTTTGCTGCTGTTCGTGGTCGGCGGCATCTTCTACTGGTCGCAGCACGACCTGTTCAGCGCGTATTTCATCGCCCGCGACTCGAGCTCCGAGCAGATAATGCAGGTCGTTGACGAATACAGGGACGAGGAAAACGAACTTTTGGGCGTCGACATCTCCGGCTGGAACACAGATATCCTCGATAACTGCACCGAGGATATCCTGAGTGAAAAGACCACGATAAAGGAGGTCGCAAAGGCGATTGTCGGCGACTCGTTTGAGCCGGGCACAATCGAATACCGCCGCTCGCTGGCAGCAGCCGAGATCGCGGTCACGAAGCAATATTACTCCGACCGCTGTGAAATCCTGATAGCCGATATAAAGGCCGAGTACGACGCTCTGCCCGAAAGCAGCCGTCCGAGCCTTCTCAGGTATGCCTACTCCGAGCGTAAGCAGTTTTTCAATCTTGAGAAAATGTGCGACAATGCCGTGCAGGATGTTGTTGACGGTGTCCGGGAGCTGCTCGAAAAAGAGGGCTACCCCGAGGAATACGCAGATAAAATCTTTAACGCATATAAGTCCGAAAAGGGCTATATGATTGCGTATTACATGGATAATTTGAAGTGAATTTTACAAAAAGGCAGATTTGTTTATCTGCCTTTTTTCAATCGGTAAATATATAAATTGACAAAGTTTGTTCAGAGGTATATTATACCCTTATGTGAATTTTTGCGCAAAAAGGATAGAGTGTATGGAAAATATAACCGCCAAGACCCCTTGGAAGGATCACCTCGGTGAGGTTCCCTTCCACCTCGACTATTTTGAAGGCTCGATGTTCGAGGCCGTGGCCGCAATAGCCGAAAAGTACCCCAACAACGTTGCCTTCGACTTCATGGGAAGGTCAACGACCTACAAAACGCTCGTCAAAGAGGTCGAGCAGTGCGCCAAAGCGTTAAAAACCATCGGCGTGCGCGAGGGCGACAGGGTCACCATAGCAATGCCCAACTGCCCGCAGGCTATCCAGATGTTCTACGCCGTTAACCTCGTCGGCGGCATCTGCAACATGATCCACCCCCTGTCGGCGGAAAAGGAGATAGAGTTTTATCTCAACGCCTCGGAGTCGGTCACAGCGATAACCCTCGATCAGTTCTACAACAAGTTTGAGAACGTTCGTCACAACACCAAGGTCGTAAACATCATCATCGCAAGCATAAAGGACGAGCTTTCAAAGCCCGTCAAGGCAGGCTACATGCTCACCGAGGGCCGCAAGGTCAAAAAGATCCCCGATGACGCTCCCGTCATCCGCTGGAAGGACTTTCTGCACCTGGCACGCCACTGCTTCTATAACTACAAGGTCGAGCGTAAGGGCGATGACCCCGCAGTCATCCTCTACTCCGGCGGCACGACAGGTACGACGAAGGGCATCCTGCTTTCAAATAAGAACTTTAACGCTCTCGGCCAGCAGGTCATCGCCGCAAACCCCATGTTCCGCATCGGCGACAAGATGCTCGCCGCAATGCCGCTGTTCCATGGCTTCGGTCTGGGTGTCTGCGTACACACGATGCTCTCGCAGGGCGGCCGCTGCATCCTCATCCCGAGGTTCACCGCCGAGACCTACGCAAAGCAGATAGTTAAATATAAGTGCAACTTCATAGCAGGCGTCCCCACGCTGTACGAAGCGCTGCTGCGCCTGCCGTCGATGGAAAATGCCGACCTGAGCTCGCTCAAGGGCGTGTTCTCCGGCGGCGACAGTCTGTCCATTGAGCTTAAAAAGAAGTTCGACAAGTTCCTGTACGACCACAACGCGAAGATACAGATCCGTGAGGGCTTCGGCACGACCGAGTGCGTCACGGCATCCTGCCTCACCCCGCCGCACATGGCTAAGGAGGGCAGCATCGGTCTTCCCTTCCCCGACACTTATTACAAGATAGTCGAGCCCGGCACCGACAAGGAAGTACCCTACGGCACCGAGGGCGAGATACTTATCGCAGGCCCCACGGTCATGATGGAATATGTCGGCCATCCTGAGGAGACGGCGCAGACCCTGCGCAAGCACGATGACGGTCTGACCTGGATATACACGGGCGACCTCGGCACGATGGACGACGAGGGCTTTATCTACTTCCGCGGCCGTGCAAAGCGCATGATAATCACCTCCGGCTACAATGTCTACCCCGGCCAGCTTGAGAACATCATCGATGCGCACGAATTTGTGCACATGAGCTGCGTCATCGGCGTTCCCGACCCGTACAAGATGCAGAAGGTCAAGGCCTTCGTCATGCTCAAGCCCGGCATTCCGGCAAATGACGACACCAAGGAGGCCATTTTGGCCTACTGCCGTAAGAACATTGCAAAGTACGCGATGCCGTATGACATCGAGTTCAGAGCCGAGCTTCCCAAGACGCTTGTAGGCAAGGTCGCCTATCGCAAGCTCGAAGAGGAGGAGGCCGCCAAGCGTGCCGCCGCCGAAGAGAAATCGGAAGCATAAATATTGAAAATTTGAAAGCCGGTGCTTTGCACCGGCTTTTGCTTGCGAATAAGGGCAGATAGTGGTATTATTCTGCTATCAAGCATTTGGAGAGAAACAATGGATTATAAACAGGCACTTGAATATATAAACGGCGTTTCGTGGCGCACAACAAAGCCCGGGCTCGAGCGAGTAACGGAGCTTCTGCGCCGTCTGGGAAACCCGCAGGCGGAGCTTCGGTATGTGCATGTCGCCGGAACAAACGGCAAGGGCAGCATTTCGGCGATGCTCGCGTCGGTGCTCAAAAAGGCAGGGCTCACCGTGGGACTTTACACCTCGCCGTATGTAACCCGCTTTAACGAGCGCATGCAGATAAACGGCAAGAGCATTGAGGATAACGAGGTCGCCGAGCTGGTTTCTGAGATAAAGACCCACGCCGACGCAATGGACGACCACCCGACGGAGTTTGAGATGATGACCGCCGTGGCATTTTTGTGGTTTTACCGCCGTAAGTGCAGCATTGTCGTGCTCGAGGTGGGCATGGGCGGAAGGCTCGATGCAACTAACGTCATCGCCTGCCCCGACTGCTGCGTCATTGCAAACATCGGCCTTGACCACACCGCCATACTCGGCAACACGCTCGAGCAGATCGCCTTTGAAAAGGCGGGCATCATAAAAGAGGGCTGCCCCGTGGTCATGTATCAGCAGTACGGCGAGGTCATGGAGGTCGTGAGGGATGTGTGCGCCGAGCGCAATGCCGAGCTGACCGTGCCCGATTTTGACGACATCCACCCCGAGTTTGACAGCCGTGACGGGCAGGTGTTTTCCTACGGCGGCGAGGCCTACGCTCTCCCGCTCCTGGGCGAGCATCAGCTTAAAAACGCCGCAACGGTGCTGGAGGTGATCGATGTCCTGCGCAGGCAGGGCTGGCAGATAGAGCATGAAGCGGTCGAGGCGGGACTATACGCCGTGAGCTGGCCGGCTCGCTTTGAGATAGTGCACTCCGAGCCGTGGTTCGTCGTTGACGGCGGGCACAATCCGCAGTGTGCGCAGGCACTCAGGGCGAGCCTATTGGAGTATTTCCCCGATGACAAGCGTGTGCTTTTAATGGGCGTTCTGCGCGACAAGGACTATAAAGGCATCGTGAAAACGCTCGCCCCGCTGTTTGACGCGTTCGTCACTGTCACGCCCGACACGCCGCGGGCGCTGCCGGCTGAGGAGCTTGCGGAGCTCTTTGCCGAGACCGGCAAGGAGGTGCAGGTGTGCTCCTCGATACAGGAGGGCGTGCGCACGGCGATGGACATCGCAGACGAGCTTGAGGGCATGGTCTGCGCCTGCGGCTCGCTGTACATTTGCGGCGATATAAGAGCCTGCTTTGGTTTGAGGTGAAGCATGAGGATAATGGGAATTGACTACGGCGACGCCCGCACGGGGCTTGCCGTTTCGGACGAAATGAATATACTCGTCGGCGAGGCATGGACAGTAAATGAGTGGAACCCCGAGCGCGTCGCCGATGTGATAGCGCAGGAGGCGCAAAAGCGCAATGTACGCCGCCTTGTGCTGGGACTTCCCAAGAACATGGACGGCAGCGAAGGACCGAGAGCGGAAAAATGCCGCAGTTTTGCCGAGCTTCTGCGCAGCAAGACGGATATCGAGCTTGTCATGTGGGACGAGCGCCGCTCAAGCATCGAGGCTCACGCAATTTTACACGCCAACGGCAAGAAGGAGAAAAAGCACCGCAAGACCGTCGATGCCGTCGCCGCAAGCCTGATACTAGAGGGCTATTTAGGAACATTGAGATAACAAAACGCACCGCAATTGCGGTGCGTTTTTGCATTATTTAAAACTTTACGAAGCCGGTTAAAGTGCCGAGCGGATAGCCGAGCGTCCAGTCGTTCTCGCCGCACTTGGGGCAGACAGTGCCGCGCTCGTGCAGCTCGTCGATGTATGCCTCAGCGCGCTGGATGTACATATTGCTCTTTGCGACATACTTGCACTTCTGGCAGTAGACAAGATAGTTTGCAAAGCTGTCGTATATGCCCTTTTTGCGGTTTTCCTTTTCCTCGTATGAGAGCGCTCTCGGGAGAATGTTCGGATTTTTATAGCTCATGATCCACCCTCCTTATATCAGATGCTCACGCTTGACGCTGTCGTAGTGCTTATCCAAAATGGGCACAACGATGCTGCGCATGAGACGCATATCGAGATTGTAATAGTAAACGGCAAACAGCGCAGCGAGCGTGGCCGTGCTTATGCCCATGATCTTAGCAAAAACTTTCATACTGCTGCTCCTTTCTTACCAACCCAGTTCGTCGTCAAAGTCGACGAGGGTCGGGTCAACGGGCTCTTCGTGCAGAACCGACTGCATGTACTGGTTGACGACCTTGCGTGCCTCGTTCGTCGGCACGATGCGGCAGTCCATCAGCGAATGCGGCATCCAGACGATGTCGAACTTATCGCGGTGCTTGTGGAACTCCTCCTCAAGCAGGCCCTGAGCGCCGGCCATGCCCTTGCAGCCGATATCGTCATACATGATTATCATGTCGCAGTTAAATTTCTCGGCAGTTTCCCACATCTGCATGAGGTGGCGGTTGCCGCCGACGGTGTGGGTGCGCATGGGAGTTCTTGCGTGCCAGTCGGCAATATCGCTCATCATGGTGTCGCGGTCGGTGGTGTCGACGATATTATGGCCGGTCAGCGAGTCCATATTGATAACGGTCATGATGCCCCAGCAGTTATACAGCCACTGAACGCCGTGGGCATAGTATGTCGAGCCGCACGACCATGCCAGCGCACGGTGGCGGGCAAGCGGGAACGGGTGGATATTCTTGCGCACGCACTTTTCAAAGACACGGTTTATCTTCTTGTTTGCCTTGAGGAAGTACTTCGTGCCGCCCTGCTGATAGAAATAGATGCGGAACAGGCCCTGCACAACGGAGTTGAGTGCGCCGTTATCGCTCTTGGCGTAGACATCCCAGCGGTTGAGCGAGCCGCGGTTAAACTCGTTGGTGTCTTCAATATGCTTTATAAACGCATTCCAGTCAAACGGAACGCCGAACTGCTGTTCGAGAAATTCTATCGCCGAGTATATCTCGTGCACGCCGAGCTCCTTAGTGGTGGGATCGTCGTACATGAGCGGTGATACAAACGGATGCACGGCCTTCTTGCCGTCGTTTGACAGAGCACGCCACATGGCGGTGTTATCCATCATATTTGCGTCGCAAGGGTTATTCGTCGTCAGCCAGCAGTTGCCGATATCGGGGTACTCACGGTCTACGGCGACACCGACCTCGACCAGTGGCAGCGTGCACATATCGCCCGGGATGCCGCAGGCAACGGCCTGATCGACATAGTAGCAGCCCAGCTGCTTTCTCATGAGCGGCAGCATGAACGCCGCGTGCTGCTGCATATTGATGGCATAATGTCCGGGGAAGCCGAAGATTATGTGCTTGGGCAGGGTGTAGTCAAACGCGACGGTGACATCAGACCACTTCGTCTCGCCCAGCTTGCGGTCGGCTCTCAGACTCTTCCACAGCGTGTCGATAGAGTCGGATATCATGCAGTCGAGAGCATACAGGTCAGCCCTCAGCGCCTCGCCGCGGTCGCCCTCTATCCACTTGTCGACCATCATCGGGGCTGCCAGATACGCCGACAGCCAGCGGTATTTCCAAAACGCCTTTGCTATGCGAATGGGGTCGTGCATGACGAATATCGCCATCTTGCCCCAAGTGCACAGCCACTTGTAAAACGCGAATGCCGTGTCCTTCACGCCGCGCCACTCACGGCGGGCATAGAAGTTGGTGCCCTCAATATATCTCTGACCTATGTAATGGCAGGGCTCGTCGCCTTTGAGGAAATGCTCAAGGGTACCGTACTGCTGCTTAATGCTGATCTTTCTTTTCCACATAGCTTTCCCCTCCTTATTCCGCCTGGAGTCTCTTGATCTCAAGCGACTCGACAAATGCCTGGAATCTCGTGCGCAGCTGACCGGTCGCAGCGTTTGCATAGTCTCGCTCTATCTGACAGGTCGGTATCGCCGAGGGAACATTAAGTCCCTCAGCCAGCCACTTGGCAGCTATCGCTCTTTCGTAGCCCCAGTATTCGCAGAACTTCATGTTCTGGAGAATGATGCCCTCGGCCTTGTAGTCCCTGGCTACATCGTACAGGTAGTTCTTGCGGGAGATGATGCTCTCGGTGCCCATGGTGCGGGGGCACTCGTTAATCTTCATGTAGTGCTCGGCAAGAGCGTCGAGGGGATCCTGCCCATCGGCGACAACTATCTGCTCTCTGCCGGGCAGCGAGCCGAAGCAGTAGCGGTCGGCAACAACGAGTGCTCCGCACATCTCGATAAGTCTCGTAAACTCCGGATCGTCTATCTCCGAGCCCGCGAGCATGACCCTTGTGCGGTATGGCGGTTTCTCATCCGGCTTGCGGGTCTTGAGCTCCTCGAGCGTTTCGCGCAGCTTGTCAATAATGAGGTACTTCGGGCAAACCTCGGACACGAGCTGGATCACATGGAACTCGTAGCCGGTGATGGGCGGGTTATCGAGCTTACGCAGGTCGCCGATCTCGGTTATGATGCGGCAAAGCTCATTGTGGCGCTCGATTGCATCGAGTATCTTCTCGTCGGAAAAGTCCACGCCGTAGACCTCTTTCATGGGAGCAATGATCTTCTTTTCGATCTGGCGGCGGAAGTAGCCTGCGTACCACTCGCCCTTTTTGGTGGGCATGTCGATGCAGCAGACAAAGAACTTGTCGTTCGGGATGAGCTTGCAATACTCAAAATACTGTTCCATGCGGTTCATTGTGGTGCAGCATTCCTGACCGATGAGGGCGGAAACGAAGTTGTAGCCGCCTTCAAACGCGCGCTCGAGAATGCTCTTTGAGTAAGGGCAGGAGCGGTTTGTCATGTAATAAGTCGCAAGGTCGGGATTAACGCAGCCGGGTGCTCTCAGTCTCACGCCGAAGCAGCCCTCGATGTCCAAAAGCGGCTCGGGTATGTACGAGCAGTTGTAAGCAAGCGCAAGCTTGCCCTCCGAGCACGCTTTCTTCACGAGCTCGTTGTTTGCCTCCTGGAGGAGGCTTTCGAAATAAATCAGATGCTTTAGATCTCTCATTAGTTTTCCCCCGTTTATTTCCGTAACTTAAGCTGACGGTAGCCGAGCACCTATCGGTTTTGACGGGCAGCTTTCCGTCCATGCTTCGCTAAATCCCTAACCCATATATGTCCATTATGGCCGTCGGGCTTTATCTTTGCCTGAACGAAAATCTGCTCCCTCAGAACTGCAAGGCATCTATCGGTGGGATTGCAAGAAATTTCGGCTTTTCTTGAAAAGTTGAGAAGTACCGAACGAACGCACCGACAGACGATAGGGGTTCGGCTCCCATCAGCTCGCTAGTCAAGATGTTAACATTTTAGCACCAATAATATACTACTTCAATTAGTTTGCACATTTTCGCCGTTTTGTCCATTTGAAAGAGGTATTTTTGTGCATATTAACAACAGAAATTTGTACTAATACCTTGAGCGTTAATATACGAAAACGGAGTGGTCAAAACCGCTCCGTTTTCGTATTTCGTATAAAGTATATTATTTGCGGCGCTTTGCTTTTGAGGGTACAAGCAGGCATATTCCCACAAAGCCGCCGGCAAACATGATGGCAAGACCTATTATAAGCATTAAGTCTTCCATTATATTACCTCCTTGAGCCAAGCATCAATAGTGCAAGCAGCGGATATATCTCAAGCCTGCCAATGAGCATTGCGACTGATAAAACCATCTTTGCAAAACCCGAGTAGGCCGCATAGCTTCCCGCAGGGCCGATAAGTCCGAAGCCGGGTCCGATGTTGTTTACGCACGCCACCACCGCGCTAATATCCTCCTCGAGGCCCAGACCGTTTATGCTGATGAGGATAAATGTCACGGCGATGACCGCAATGTACAGCGCAAGGTAGCTCAAAACTCTCTGCTCCTGTTCGCTCGTCAGCACACTGCCGTTGAGCTTGACGGAGTTTACCGATCTCGGATTTATGCTGCGGCGCAGCTCGTTTGCACAGACCTGTGCAAGCACCGTAATACGGGAAATTTTAAGTCCGCCCGCCGTTGAGCCCATGCAGCCGCCGCAGAACATAAGGATAAACAGCACCGCCTTTGAAAGCTGCGGCCATGCGTTGAAATCTGCCGTGGCGTAGCCGGTGGTTGTAATGATCGACGCCGTCTGGAACGACGAGAGCCTTATGACATCGGACACGCTGCCGTACATGGGATAGATGTTTATGCACACGATGACGGTGGCAGCGGCGAATATGCCGAGGTAGCAGCGCAGCTCGTTTGAGCGCAGCGCCTCACGCCAT
>JALFUQ010000037.1 GCA_022784505.1 Bacillota bacterium | reverse complement strand
CCGCAGCCGTTGTGCCCGAGTATGCCGACACGCTCACCCTCGGTAATGTCGAAGCTGAGCCCGTCGAGTATGTTTTTACCCAATTCAAAGGACTTTACCAGTCCGTTGACGGATATGTCTGTCATAGGTGTTCTCCAAGGTCTATTTTTTTACTGCGTAATTGAGCACGGTGTTCGCCACGGCTCCCGCCGCACCGAGGCCGCTGCCGCCGTGCTCAACGAGCACGACAAAGGCGTAGGGATGCTCATCGTCGTTTAAAAATCCGACGAACCAGCCGTGGCTCTGCTGACCGTTGCCGACCTCCGCCGTGCCGGTCTTGCCGGAAATGTCGAGGCCGGAGAAGGTGGACTTGCCGTATTTGTAGGTAACATTGTAGTTCATCATCGACGCTATCTTAGTTGCCGTCGAGGAGCTTAGAAGCGTCGTTTTGTTATCGGAAACACCGAGCAGGGAGGGCTCATACAGCGTGCCGTCGTTTGCGATGGCGCTCACGACTCTGAGCATCGAGTACGGGCAGACAAGGTCGTTGTACTGGCCGATGCCGGACCATGCAAGCGATGCACTGCCGGATTCGTCCTTGTCATACTTGCCCGCTGCGGTGGTGATATTGTCAAGCTTGTGCTCACTCGTGAGCCCGAGCTTATCTGCGTATTCGCCGAGCGTGTCCGCACCGAGCTCCAGCGCCAGAGTGCCGAAAACGCAGTTACAGGAGTTTGCAAGCGCCTGCTCGATGGTCTGATTGCCGTGGTAGCCCGTGCAGGTGACGGTAACGCCCTTAACATCGATGCTGCCGTTGCAGGTGAAAGTGCGCTGAAAAAGATTGTCGATGTTGTCTATTGCAGCCGAGAGCGTGACGAGCTTGAATATCGAGCCCGGGGTGAAGCTTGAGCTGATGCAGCGGTTGATATATACGCCGTCGGGCAGGGTGGTTGGCGGCTTGGCGGGGTCGATGGACGGTGATGACACCATGCAAAGTATCTCGCCGGTCTTGTAGTTCGCGACTAAAACTGCACCACTTCTGCCGTTCAGCGCCTCATATGCCTTGACGTTGAGGTCAGCGTCAACAGTGAGCTTGAGGTCAACATCCTCGCGCTCCTCAACGCCGGTTAAGATGTTGTAGCCGGACAGCTGGCGCGAAAAGCTTTGCAGCGCGCCCGTGCCGATATTGCCGCCAAAGTCGCCGACTAGCTGATAGCAGGCGGCACGCACATTGGCGTTCTCGGCATATGTCCTGCTGCCGTTACCCATCTTGGCAAGAACCGTATCGTTTCGATCGTAGAGCGTGTATGTGCAGTTAGAGGTCGATTCGTCAAAGTACAGCGCCCATTTTTCGCCGTCCCTTACGAACCTGAAAACATAGATAACAAGGCCAACGATGACCAAAAGTGCCATTATAATTGCAAAAGATGCTCTTAGGGAGACTTTTTTCATGCCTTTGCCTCCTTTTGCTTAGCGTCGGGAGCCTTGACAACAAAGCTTGCTCCCTTTCGTGTGTCGCCGGCTTTGATAAATGCAAGCAGCATCCAACACGATAAAACCGAGGTGCCGCCCCTTGAAACGAAGGGGAATGTAACACCCGTAAACGGCAGAATGTCAACAGAACCGAAAACATTCAGCGCAAGCTGGACAAGAAACATGCTCGCTGTTGCACAGGCGGCAATGGAGTAGTACGCGCTTCTGCCCTGAGCAGCGTTTCTGACGGCGAAGAATGCAAGCGAGACTATGGCCAAAACGGCGCAGATGGCGATAAGAAGACCCAGCTCCTCGCACACGAGACTGAACACCGTATCGGTGTTCGCGGCAAAACCGTCCTTGAGCCAGCCGTTACCCGCACCCTTGCCGAAAAGTCCGCCGGATGCACCGGCAGACAGTGCGTGCGTCTGCTGATATCCCGTGTCGTAAACATCCTCCCACACATGCCCCCAGGCAGCAAAGCGCCGTGCGACATGAGCCTTCATCCTGAGCATCAAAAAGCCCGCCATGCCCGCACCGGTGACGGCCAGCGCAACAGTTGCGATAGAGCCCGAGCGCATGAATGATATAACAAGGAAGGTCACGAAGAATATAAGCGCCGTACCGAAGTCGCTCATGAGCGCAAGCGCCATGACGCAGACTGCGGAAAAGCCTATAAAAACAATAAGGTTCTTGGTGCTGAACAGCCTGTCGAGCGTCGCAGCGCCGACATAGATGTATGCAACCTTTACGAATTCCGACGGCTGAAGTGACATATTCCCTATAAAGATCCAGTTTTTCGCACCGTACTTCTCGCGGCCCAGCACCAAAACTGCGGCAAGAAGCAGCACCGCACCCACGGCGGCGGGCAGACGCATCGTCTTTGTCCTGTCAAGGTCACGCAGCCACGCGCCCAAAAGGAAGAATGACACAACGCCCGCAAAAACGATTATCATCTGGCGAAACATCTCCGACGGAACGGAGGTCGCAATGACCGATAGACCGATGGTGGAGAGGAAAAACGCAATGGTCTCGACCTCAAAGCCCGTGCGCCTTATGCTGCGCATGGCAAAGTAGCAAAACCACTCGAGCAAAATAAGCAGCGCAAAGCCCAGGGCAATGCTCGGCAGCGCCTCCTGCGAAGCGCTGAAGCAGTGTTCCAAAAGCAAAAACACCTGAAAGACCGACAGGTACAGCAGTGTTATTGCCGGATGGACATTCTTCCATGTGACGACCCTGCGAGCTTCGATCTCGCTGCGCTGGCGCTCGTTTATTTCACGAAACCTGACGCTGACCTCCGAGAGATTCAAAACGTCGCCGTCTGTAAGCGGGTATCCGCTCACTCCGACCGATTGCCCGTTTACGCGAACACCGCCCTTTGAGAATATGTCGAATATCCGCCACTGTCCCTTGGCGCTACGGATCAAAACGGCGTGAACGCGGCTGACCTTGGGGTTAGAAAGATGGATATCGGCCGAGCGTGTCCTACCGATGATGTTTTCCCAGTGCGTTATACGCAGCACCTTATCATCGGTCTGAATATATCCCCAGATCTCCGTCTGGGATTTACCGTTGAACATAGAGCGCACCGTTCTTATCAGCACGATAAACGCAAACAGCGGCAGAATGAACGATATGGCTCTTACGATCATATCGGTCAACCGAATTCACCTCTTTTCATAGTTATACAATTTTGTATTATATCATTATTTATGCTCATTGACAAGCAAGGCGCTGTCAATTAAAATATAAGTATGTTTAAGGGTAATAATAAAAGCTGGATACTGTTTTTCGCCGCTGTGTTCATTATATGCATCGGCGCATTTTTGCTGCTCTCTAACGGCAGCATCGGCACGGTTGCGATTATTCGTGTCGACGGCGAGGTGTATAAAAAAATTGACCTCGACACGGTCACTGTTGCATATGACATAGAGATAAAGAACGAATATGGATATAATAAGATACATGTAGACAAAGGCAGCATTTGCGTAGCCGAGTCTGACTGCCAAGATCAGATCTGCGTAAAGCAGGGTGAGATAACTGATGACGGCGTGCCGATCATTTGTATGCCTCACAGAGTGACAATTGAGATTGAGGGGGACAAGATCGATGCCTAAAACGAGAAAGCTTGCCCTCATGGCGATGCTGACGGCAGCGTCTCTCATCGTGTTCATCATCGAAGCGCAGATACCGCCGTTAGTCCCCATCCAGGGCGTGAAGCTCGGCCTAGCGAACATGATAACGCTCGTTGCGATGCTCATCCTGGGCCGCAAGGAGGCCGGAGCGATACTCTTGATGCGCATTATCATGGGAAGCATGTACGCAGGCGGCTTTTCCGGTTTTATGTTCAGCATAGCAGGCGGCGTTTTGGCGTATGCCGTCATGTGCCTGACGGTGAAGCTCTTTCCCGAAAAGCTCCTGTGGGTCGTCAGTATCCTCGGCGCGATAGCACACAATGTCGGCCAGCTTACCGTTTCCGTGTTCGTTACCGGCACGCCGTCTATTTTAGTGTATGCGCCGGTGCTCATCGCCTCGGGCATAATAACCGGTGTCTTCACCGGCCTCGGAGCGATGTTTATTGTTCGTGCGCTTAAGCATAAGGGGAGTAACCAAAACCGTTTTTAAGCGGATTTGAGCGCCGCAAGCTTCGTTTTGCTCAATCACAAGGCGACAGCCTTCCTCGTTCCCAAAGCCTTGTCTGCGACAGTCCTCTCTCGCTTAAAAATCTGAAAAACCTATGGCAGAGGCGGATTTGGATACTCCACTTATGCTTCAGAAGCTGGACAAAAACTGAGAGCAGTATTATAATGTTATAAAATATTTTTTTGAGGAGATTAAACCAATGAGTGAGTGTACACATGATTGCTCGACCTGCGGCGAAAGCTGCACCGAGAGACAGCAGCAGGATCTGACCGCAAAACTCAATCCCGCTGCAAGCGTTAAAAAGGTCATCGCCGTTGTCAGCGGCAAGGGCGGCGTGGGCAAATCCCTCGTCACCAGCATGATGGCTACCGAAATGCAGCGCCGCGGCCATCAGGCTGCCGTGTTGGACGCTGATGTTACCGGCCCATCTATCCCCAAAGCCTTTGGCATCCATGAGCATGCAAGAGGTACAGAGGAAATGCTCATACCATGCTACTCGAACAAGGGCACGCAGATAATGTCCATTAACCTCATCCTCGATAATGAGACAGACCCCGTTGTGTGGCGCGGCCCCGTCATTGCAGGTGTCGTCACCCAGTTCTGGAGCGATGTTTTGTGGGATAATGTCGACTACATGTTTGTCGATATGCCTCCCGGAACGGGCGATGTGCCCCTGACTGTGTTCCAGTCCCTGCCCGTTGACGGTATAATTATTGTCACCTCCCCGCAGGAGCTTGTCTCGATGATAGTTGCCAAGGCCGTTAACATGGCAAAAATGATGAACATTCCCGTCCTCGGCATCGTCGAGAACATGTCTTATTATAAGTGCCCCGACTGCGGCAAGGAGCACGAGATCTTCGGCGCAAGCAAGGTCGCAAAGGTCGCCGCGGAGTTTGGCATAGCCCACTATGCCCGCATGCCCATCGACCCCGCCATTGCGACTATGGTCGATGCAGGCGAGATAGAAAGTGTTGACACCGCAGCCTTAACCGAGCTTGCGGACTTCATAGAAAAAGGAGAATAAACCATGATCATAGCAGTATCTTACAAAGACGGCGAGATCTACGAGCACTTCGGCCACGCCGAGTACTTCGCAATTTACACCACCGCTAACGACAATTCCGAGATCACCGGCAAGAAGGTCATCGAGGTCAAGGAGACCGGCCATCAGGCAGTTGCAGACCTCATGCAGCAAAACGGTGTCGAGGTCGTCATCGTCGGCAACATCGGCTCCAACGCAAGACAGGCTCTTGCAGAGTACGGCATCATCGCATACGCAGGCTTCTGCGGCAATGCAGACGACGCGGCAGAGCTCATGATGCACGGCCAGCTTCCCTTTATCTCCGATGAGGGCGGCTGCGGCGGCGGATGCAGCGGTTGCCACGGTCACGATGATGGCGGTGCCTGCGGCTGCGGCAGCGGTGCAGACGAGGGCGGCTGTGGCTGCGGCTGCCACTGATACCTAAACAGAAAAATCTCCCGTCACCTGACGGGAGATTTTTCTGTTTAAGAGTATTTAAGTGTTACATTGAGCTTAACGGGGTTGTGATCTGAGTA
>JALFUQ010000024.1 GCA_022784505.1 Bacillota bacterium | reverse complement strand
GACGGCAACACCGTCTGTGACTACGACGCAGAAGAGATCAAGCGTCAGATTACTATCTCTACTGCAGTTGCACCCGTCAACTTCGGCGGCTGCAAGATCAACGTACTTGACTGCCCGGGATACTTCGACTTTGTCGGCGATGTCCTCGCCGCCATCCGTGTCGCTGATACCGGCGTTATCTTCTGCTCTGCAAAGGACGGCATCTCCGTCGGCGCAGAGCGCAGCTGGAAGTATCTGAAGGCTGCCAATGTTCCCGCAATGTTCTACATCTCCAAGCTCGATGAGGAGCATGGTGATTTCTACAAGGTCCTCGGCGATCTTCAGGCAAAGTACGGCAGCATCGTCTGCCCCGTCGTTGCCCCCATGTCCGACGGCACCGGTGTTATAGATCTGGTACACAATGTTGCATACCAGACCAATGGCGGCAAGACCGCAAAGGTTCCCGTTCCCGCAGCTGACGCTGATAAGGTAGCTGAGCTTCGTGAGGCTCTTATGGAGACCGCCGCAGGCGCATCCGAGGAGCTCATGGAGAAGTACTTTGAGGAGATGGAGCTTTGCGAGGCCGATATCGTGACCGGCATCAAGCTTGGCATGGTCGACCGCAGCGTCGTTCCCGTTGTCTGCGGCGCAGCAATGGCCAACATCGGCACCGAGGCAGTTCTGCAGGCAGTGTGCGACTATGTCCCCGCTCCCGATGTAGATCCCGCAGCACCCACTCTTGCATTCGTTTTCAAGACTGTTTCCGACCAGTTCGGCAAGTACAGCTTCGTCAAGGTCATGGGCGGCAAGATCACCGCTGACATGTCCCTGCGCAACGTCCGTGCCTCCAGCACCGACAAGCTCGGCCGTCTGTACACCATCTGCGGCAAAAAGACCACCGAGGTCAAGGAAGCCTGCTGCGGCGATATCGTTGCCGTCGGCAAGATGGATTGGAAGACCGGCGACACCGTTTGCGATCCCAAGAACGAAGTTGAACTTCCCGCTCTCGAGATGCCCGATCCCTGCTACTCCATGGCTATCTCCCCCAAGACCAAGGGTCAGGACGACAAGGTCGCAGGCGGTCTTTCCCGCTTGAATGAGGAGGATGTCTCCTTCACACTCGTCAACAACGCCGAGACCCATCAGATGGTCATCTCCGGCGCAGGCGACATTCAGGTCGACGTTCTGTGTGCAAAGCTCAAGTCCCGCTTCGGCGTTGAGACCGAGCTCAAGCCCGCACGCGTTGCATACCGTGAGAAGATCAAGGGTCGTGTTGAGGCTCACGGCCGTCATAAGAAGCAGTCCGGCGGTTCCGGCCAGTTCGGTGATGTTTGGATCCGCTTTGAGCCGCAGGATGAGTCCGACGACATGATCTTCGCAGAAGAGGTCTTCGGCGGCTCCGTTCCCAAGAATTTCTTCCCCTCCGTCGAGAAGGGTCTGCGCAACTCCGTCACCAAGGGCGTTCTCGCAGGCTACCCGCTGGTCGGCCTGAAGGCCACCCTGTACGACGGCTCCTACCACCCCGTTGACTCAAACGATATGGCTTTCCAGACCGCTGCCCGCCTTGCATATCAGGATGGCATCCCCAAGGCAAAGCCCACCATCCTCGAGCCTATCGGCCTGCTGCAGGTAACCATCCCCGACTCCAATCTCGGTGATATCATGTCCGATATCTCCTCCAAGCGTCGCGGCACAGTGCTCGGCATGAACGCTGTGGACGGCATGCAGATAGTCGAAGCTGAGGTCCCGATGGCTGAGATGAGTTCTTACACCATCGACCTGCGCTCCATGACCCAGGGTCGTGGCTCGTTCACTCTGAAGTTTGTTCGCTACGAGGAAGCTCCCGGCAACATTCAGCAGAAGGTCATCGAGGAAGCAAAGGCACTTGCCGAGGCTGAGTAATTAAAACAACTAACGGCGGGTCTTTACCCGCCGTTTCTTTAAAACGCTATGAAAATTCCTAAAATCAATATCAAAAAGCCGGAAAAGCAAACTAAAGCAGAAAAACCGAAGAAGCAGGAGGTTGCGGAAAAGAGTGAGTCCGTTCTTGCAAGCTTTGAGGTTTCCGAGGCGACCGTGAGAAAGGTCTGGGCGGGCGAGATCGCGATAGCGACTGCCGTCTCGCTAATATCCGTAATAATCGCTTTTGTAGGGTAAAAAACAAGGCTGAAAGGACTATCCTTTCAGCCTTGTTCTTTACTTTACTATGCCTTTTATGAATTTGGACTTCTCGACAGGTGTGTCTACGATCGTGTAGCAGTTTTTGAGAAGCTGCGCTGCCTCCTGCGCTTTTTCCATTGTCTGCGCATGGATAACACCTAAGGCCTCGTCAAGTTCGACACGGTCTGCGACCTTTTTATCGAGTATCACGCCGACGGAAAGGTCGATGACGCTCTCCTTGGTGACTCTGCCGCCGCCAAGGTGCATCGACACAAGGCCGACGTCCTTTGCGGAAATGTGCCTTACGAAGCCCGCCTTGTCGCTCTTAACTTCAAGCTGCACGGGCGCTTTGGGCAGAAGTCCGGTGTTATAAACTGCCTTGGGGTCACCGTCCTGACCTTCGACGAGCTCTGCAAGCTTTTTAAGTGCGCTGCCGTCGTCGATTCCCTTTTGCAGCATGGTGCGGGCTTCGTTCTCGGTCTCGGCGATACCTGCCTGAGTGAGGATGCACGAGCCGAGCGTCAGACACAGCTCAAGAAGCTCGCCCTTCTTTTCGCCTTTTAGAACTTCAATGGCTTCCTTGACCTCAAGCGCGTTGCCGATGGCATTGCCGAGAGGCTCATCCATGTCGGTTATTACGCCGACAGTCTTTTTGCCCGCAAGCTTGCCGACCCTGACGAGCTCAGTCGCAAGCTCCCTGGCCTTGTCCTCGGTCTCCATGAATGATCCGCTGCCGGACTTTACATCCAACACGATGACATCCGCTCCGGCGGCGAGCTTTTTGGACATGATGCTGCTGACGATAAGTGGGATGCTCGGCACTGTGCCGGTGACATCACGCAAAGCGTACATTTTCTTGTCGGC
Source organism: Bacillota bacterium (assembly GCA_022784505.1). Taxonomy (GTDB): domain Bacteria; phylum Bacillota; class Clostridia; order Oscillospirales; family Oscillospiraceae; genus F23-B02. Next base: position 24,239 of record JALFUQ010000024.1, on the reverse strand, counting down.
AGGGTCGAGATCAGCGGTCTGACCGGCGATGGCGATGCCGAAATTATTAACATTTGAAATGAACTTTTCCTCGGAAATACCGGTGTTGAAGCCCGGGAAGCTTTCGAGCTTGTCTATCGTGCCGCCGGTGTGACCCAAGCCGCGGCCGGACATTTTGGCGATCTTCACGCCTGCCGCTGCGACCATCGGGCAGAGTATGAGCGAGGTCTTGTCGCCGACACCGCCGGTGGAATGTTTGTCGGCCTTGACGCCGTTTATCTTGCTGAGATCAAGCGTCTCGCCGCTGTGCATCATCGCCATAGTGAGCTCCAGCGTTTCTTCGCTGTCCATGCCGCGCAGCAAAATGGCCATGAGAAGCGCCGACATCTGATAGTCGGGTATCTCGCCCTTGGTGTAACCGTTTACGACGAATTCTATCTCCTCGGCGGAAAGCTTCAGACCGTCGCGCTTTTTTACGATCACATCTGTCATCAGCATATTGCATACCTCCAGTGTATTCTTATCTATGCTTTGCAGTATATCACATATATGTTAAGATTTCTACTTACTCGGAAAATTTCTTTTCCCGGGGAAAACGGCGTATTCACGACCGTTTATCGTGCGCAGTATCGGCTTTGTGCGGGTTGACGCGCACATGACCGACGGAATGGCAATAAGGCTCTGTCTCCCGTCAAAGCAGGTGAGAAAGCCCTGCGGCGTTGAAAACCACAGCAAGCCGTCATTCTCAGACTGTTCGTGCTCTTTTGCGGGCTTAAGAGGCTTATCCGCCGCGTATTCTATTGTCTGCGGCAGGGTGCGCATTTGCGCTCGGCTGAACCTTTTCACAAGGCGCAGTCTCCCCTTTTCCGGCTGCATTACTCCTATGGCTGCACTTTTGCAGCCGCCATATATGCTTAGGCGCACGAGCCGTTCGCCGCAGCGGCACTCTGCGTCAAATACGGTCATCAGTCCGTCGTGGTATACCCGCAGACTGCCGCACTGTGTACCGTCGATGTAAACAGGGTATTTTTCCATAGTCCCTCCTATACAAAAACCCCGAGGTCTCCCTCGGGGTTTTGTCTTACAAACCAAAGCTTACGGCAATTGCATTGTCGACCTTGGTCATCGTCGTATCGTCCAATTTTCCCATTCGTTCGCGCAGTCGGGATTTATCGATGGTGCGTATCTGCTCAAGCAGTATGACGCTGTTGCGAGACAGCCCTACACTCTGCGCATCAAGCTCAATGTGGGTCGGCAGTCTCGCCTTGCCGGTCTGGCTCGTTATCGCAGCGGCAATAACCGTTGGGCTGTGTTTATTGCCGGTGTCGTTCTGAACTATTAAAACGGGTCTCATCCCGCCCTGCTCCGAGCCCACAACCGGGCTCAGGTCGGCATAATATATATCTCCGCGCTTGACTATACTCAATTTAATTCACACTCCGAATGATAGTCGCCCGCTACATCTTATGTAGTGTGCTGTTTACATTCTCCCACGGTGAACTAAATTTTATACAATCGTTTATTTATAAACTCTCGGAACACGCTTCGACACGGCGCAAAGAAGCTCGTATGCTATCGTGCCGGCGGCCTCGGCGAGCTTTTCCACCGGCGCGTTTTCGCCGAAAATCTCGACCTCGCTGCCGACATTGGCATCAGGGCAGTCGGTAAGGTCTACCATGCTCATATCCATACAGATGTTGCCGCACTGAGGAACGAGTTTGCCCTCGGTAAAGTAGCTGCACTTACCTGCTGCTGCCCAGGGGATACCGTCGGCATAGCCCGCGGCAACGACACCCATCCTTGTGCGCTTATCGGTGACGTAGTGTCTGCCGTAGCTGACGCAGGTGCCGGGCTCGTAGTATTTTATGGTGCTGACGGTACTCACCATGCGCATGGCGGGCTTAAGGCCAAGCTTGCCGCCGTCGCCATAGCCGTAGAGCAGGAAGCCCGGGCGTACCATGTCGAGCATCATCTCGGGATGGTTGACAACAGCTCCACTGTTTGCGCAGTGGCGGATCTTGAACTTTATGCCGCCAAGGTGCTCGGCATCGTTAATGACGTGTATAAAAAGCTCAAACTGCTTTTTGGTGTAGTCAACACTCTCACAGTCAGTATAGTCTGACACGGCAAAATGCGTGTATATGCCCTCGGCGTAGATGCCCGGCAGCTTGCAGGTACGGATAACACTCTGCACGCCCTCGTCAAAGTAGCCGCCTGCGCACAGGAAGCCGAGGCGTGACATGCCGGTGTCGAGCTTTATGTGAATTTTAAGCGTGCCGCCGAGCTTTAAGGCAGCCTCGGAGTACTCAACACCCTTTGCCTCGCAGCTCACGGTCTGCGTAAGGTCGTTGTCCAAAAGTTCCTTTATATACTCCGGCGGGGTGTGGCCGAGTATGAGTATCGGCATTTTAACGCCGCTGCGCCTTAGCTCCAACGCTTCGTCAAGGCAGGCAATGGCGAGATAGTCCGCACCGCACTTTTCAAGACGCTTTGCCACCTCTACCGCACCATGACCGTATGCGTCGGCCTTGACGATGCCGAGGAAGCGGCAGCCCTCGGGCAGTCTCGCTCTTATGGCACGGTAATTATGCTCAATATTCTCAAGACTGACCTCAGCCCATGTTCTCTTTTGCAGATCCTTCATTGTTTAGCTCACACTCCAATCTGTTATCTCAATGAATACGACTGTTTTCTCGTCACAGCTTATCTCAGCATTCAGCGGGACGAGCTCCTTTGAAAGCCACAGCGTCACGGTGGTATCGTCCGTGGGGATTATCCTCGCCGCCAGCATATTGTCCTCGGTCCAGACAATGTCAAGGTGCCCCTCACGCATCGCCTTTATGAGTACGGGAAGCGCCGACATGGGGCTTAAGCCATTATCCGAAAGCGTCCCTATGTCCAAAATCACGTTCTCGTACTCAAGCTGCGTCGAGTCCTTGGACACTCTGGCTTTTATACCGGCAACAAGCTCAGGCTCCAATATCTCCACGACAGCTCCGTTTTCGTCCTGCAAATAGCCGAGCTTAAACTCTGCCGTTTTGTCGCTGTATTCTGCCCGAACGACGGCGTTGAAGCTTACCTGATCGGCAGTATACACCTGCTGCATGAACTTCAAAAAGCTTTCCTCGCCGTTATCTGAGCAGCCGCAGAGGATGACGAGGCTTATCATTAGCGGTAAAATCAGTTTTCGCATACCGCTTCCCTCCTACGGTTCATTCTATTATAATCGTTCGGCTTTCATTAGTCAATTTTTCTCTTGACATTTATTCAAATGTGAGCTTTAATGTTAATATTATATGGTATTGCGACGATCGGGAAGATAATGTCCTGTTGCCAGACAGAGAACGGCGGTCATCGGCTGGAAGCCGCCCGTGGCATTGGCGTTTAGTTCGCCCGTGAGCTCCGACTAATCATCGGCGGTATGCCCCGTTACGGCACAAAGCGCGATTTTTGCATCGAATTTGGGTGGTACCGCGGAAGTTGGTCTTTCGTCCCTTTGTGGGGCGGGAGGCTATTTTTTATTTCAGTTTATAATATTTTTCTAAGGAGAGAACTTATGAAAGCACTTATGCAGGAGTTGAGAGAAAACGCTGTTAAGTCCATCACCGGCGCTGACAGCATTGAAGCTCTCGAAGCTCTCAGAGTCAAGTATCTTGGTAAAAAGGGTGAGCTGACCGCTATTTTGAAGCAGATGGGCAAGCTCTCGGCAGAGGAGCGCCCCGTTATGGGTCAGCTTGCAAACCAGCTCAGAGCAGAGCTCGAGAAGAACATCGAAAGCGCCCGCGCAAGACTTGAGGCCGCAGCCCTGGAGGCAAAGCTTGAGCTTGAGGCCGTCGATGTCACCATCCCGGGCGAGGATATCAGGCTCGGCCACAAGCACCCGATGTACAAGGCGCTCGACGAAATTAAGGATATATTCGTGGGTATGGGCTTTACAGTGCTCGACGGCCCCGAGGTCGAGCTTGCGACCTATAACTTCGATAAGCTCAACGCCGAGGAGGGTCACCCCTCCCGCGACTGGTCGGACACCTTCTATTTTGACACCGACAGCCGCGTGATGCTCCGCTCGCAGACGAGCCCCATGCAGGTGCGTGCGATGGAGACCATGGAGCTTCCCATCCGCATCATCGCCCCGGGCAGGGTCTACCGCAAGGACGAGGTCGACGCAACGCACTCCCCCATGTTCCATCAGGTCGAGGGCATGGTCATCGACAAGGGCGTTACCATGGCTGACCTCAAGGGCACGCTCAACGCCGTTATGGAGGAGCTGTTCGGCAAGGGCACGGTCACTCGCTTCCGCCCCCACCACTTCCCGTTCACCGAGCCCAGCTGCGAGATGGACGTCCAGTGCCACAAGTGCGGCGGCAAGGGCTGCCCCACCTGCAAGGGCGAGGGCTGGATTGAGGTGCTCGGTGCCGGCATGATACACCCCCGTGTGCTTGAAATGAGCGGCATCGACAGTGAGGAATACACCGGTTGGGCATTTGGTATGGGTCTTGAAAGACTTGCAATGCGCCGCTTCAAGATCTCCGATCTGCGCCTGATATTCGAAAACGATGTCCGCTTCCTGGAGCAGTTCTGAGAAAGGTAGGTTTATGATATGAATCTTAGCAGAAAATGGCTTAACGAGTTTGTTGACGACGTTTCCGTCAGCGATATAAATGACCGCGAATTTGCCGAGGCTATGACCCTTTCCGGCTCCAAGGTCGAGACCTTCGAGGATCTGGGCAAGGAAATAAGCAATATCGTCGTCGGCAAGGTGCTGTCGATGTCAAAGCACCCAAACTCCGATCATATGTGGCTGTGCATGGTCGATGTCGGTCAGGCAGAGCCTGTGCAGATAGTAACCGGCGCATGGAACGTGCATGTGGGCGACCTTGTCCCCGTTGCGCTGGATAACTCCACTCTCCCCGGCGGCAAGACGATAACCAAGGGCACACTGCGCGGGGAGGTGTCCGACGGTATGCTCTGCGGCCTGTATGAGCTCGGCCTTGACGAGCGTGACTTCCCCTATGCCGCCATCAAGGCTGCCGCAATTTTGGGCAACTACCACCCGCTGGATAAGAACAAGCCCTCCATCCCCGCAGACATTCAGGCCGGTGATAAGGTATTCGGACCCGTCGTCGCCGCAAAGGTCGTGAGCGTTGCTGTTGCCGGCGTAAACGAGTATGACTGCGTTCTCGATCTCGGCGGCAGCGAGGTCAGCTGCCACACCGATTGCCACAACATCCATGAGGGCGACATGCTCGCGTACAACACCAAGTCCGGCACCGTCTGCACGCTTGCAGACCTGCATGCCGAGCAGGCGGAGTTCCCCAACTGCATTCCCGACGGCATTTTTATCCTGCACGAGGACGGCATCAAGCCCGGCGACGACATTAAGCCCATCATCGGTGCCGACGACCATGTCGTTGAGTTCGAGATAACACCGAACCGCCCCGACTGCCTGTCGGTCATCGGTCTTGCAAGAGAGGCCGCCGCGACCTTCGGTAAGGAGCTCAAGCTGCACACACCCGTTGTTAAGGGCAGCGCTGACGGCAAGCTGGATGACCTTCTCAAAGTTGAAGTCCCCGCGGCCGACCTGTGCCCGCGCTACACCGCGCGCATGGTGCGCAATGTTAAGATAGCTCCCTCGCCCAAGTGGATGCGCGAGCGTCTGCGCGCAATGGGCGTGCGCCCGATAAACAACATCGTTGATATCACAAACTATGTCATGATGGAATACGGCCAGCCGATGCACGCTTTTGACTACCGCTATGTCAAGGGCGGCAAGATCATCGTCCGCCGTGCCGAGGATGGCGAAACGCTCACCACGCTCGACGGCAACCTGCGCAAGCTCAATTCCAGCATGCTCGTCATTGCAGACGACACCCGCGCTGTTGGTCTTGCAGGCATCATGGGAGGCGAAAACAGCGAGATAGTCGACGACACGGTCGATGTCGTTTTCGAGTCTGCAAACTTTGACGGCACCTGCATCAGAAAGGGAGCTCTCGCACTCGGCATGAGAACTGAGGCTTCGGCAAAGTTTGAAAAGGGTCTTGACGCATACAACACCCTGCCCGCAGTTGACCGCGCCTGTGAGCTTGTTGAGCTTCTCGGTGCCGGCGAGGTAGTCGACGGCGTTATCGATGTCGTAAACCACCTGCCCGAGCCCACGGTGCTTGACCTGCGCCCTGACAAGATAAACGCACTTCTCGGCACGAATGTCGAGACTGCGGAGATGCTGCGCATACTCAAGTCCCTGCAGTTCGGCGTTGACGGCGAGACTATCACCGTTCCCTCGTGGCGCGGCGATGTTGTACACTACTCCGATCTTTCCGAGGAGGTCGCGCGCTTCTTCGGCTACAACAACATTCCCTGCACGCTCGTGCGCGGCGAGACGACCCGCGGCGGCTATAATGCCGAGCAGCTTCTTGAACAGCAGCTGGGCAGCCTTTGCCGTGCGGTCGGTTATGATGAAATAATCACCTACTCGTTCATCTCCCCCACCTACTATGACAAGATCCGCTGGGCAACCGACGACCCGAGAAGAGAGAGCTTCAAGATCCTCAACCCTCTCGGTGAGGACACCTCCATCATGCGTACAACCACGCTGCCCTCGATGCTCGAGATTCTCACCCGCAACTACAACTTCCGCAACAAGGCAGTCAAGCTCTATGAGATAGGCCGCACCTACGGTCTCGGCGGCAAGGACGGTCTTGCGATAGAGTCCAAGTTCCTCACTCTCGGCACCTATGGTGCCGGCACGACCTTCTTCACGCTCAAGGGCGTTATAGAGGCTGTGCTCACGGATATCCGTGCCGAGGGCGTTCGCTATGAGGCCTGCACCGATAACCCGTCGTACCATCCCGGCCGCTGCGCCAAGGTCTACTGCGGTGATGAGTATATCGGCGTGTTCGGTCAGATACACCCGCTGGTCGCCCAGAACTACGGCATCGACGCCGAGCTTTACTGCGCAGAGCTTTCGCTTGACGCTCTGATGAAGTCTCGCGGTGCCGACCCAGTCTACACTCCGCTGCCCCGCTTCCCGGCAGTCTCCCGCGATATTGCAGTCGTGTGTGATAAGAAAATACCCGTTGCACACCTTATCGACTGCATCATGAAAAACGGCGGTGAGTATCTTAAAAACTGCACCCTGTTTGATATCTACACCGGCAGCCATATTGCCGACGGCATGAAGTCCGTTGCCTTCTCGCTGACAATGCGTGCCGACGACCAGACCCTCACTGATGAGCACGCCGAGGAGACAATGAACGCCGTTTTGGCTGCCTTGGAGAGCAAATTTGGCGCAAAGATGCGCTGATTGGCGCTAATTTTGGCTTCAGAGGGAATTTATACAGCTAAATCTCTTTACTTTTGCGGCCGAAGTGGTTATAATCAGCTTAAGTATATTTGACCGTAAGGAGGGACAAGTTATGGAGGACATAACCAGAAGATTTACAGTTATCGACAGCAAGACCGAAATGCGTGAGATTTTGTCGTCCGTATACAACTCTCTTAAAGTGAAGGGCTACAATCCTATCAATCAGCTTGTTGGTTATATCCTGTCGGAGGATCCGACCTATATAACCAACTATAACAACGCCCGAAGCCTTATCTGCCGCATCGACCGTGATGAGCTTATGCATGAACTGCTTATAAACTATCTCGGCAAGGACGATGAGCAGGAGTAAAAACGCATAGTGAAACACCCGATGTTCTCTGAACATCGGGTGTTTGTCAAGGAGGGTATAACTGTGACATTACTGCAAATGAGCTATATTATCGAGGTGGAACGCTGCGGGTCGATAAACCGCGCCGCTCAGAGCCTTTTTATATCGCAATCGGCGCTTTCAACTGCGATAGCCGAGGTTGAAAAGGAGCTCGGTATAACTGTGTTCCACCGCACGAACCGCGGCGTGTCGCTCACAGACGACGGCCGCAGCCTTATAACAATGATCACCCCGCTCGTCGAAGGCAGCCGAAAGATAAGCCTGTATTACAGCGAGCAGAACGCCGAGGATCGCGTGCGTCTGTCCATTTCGTCGCAACGCTATCCCTTCTGCGCGCAGGCGTTCGTTGAGTTCCTGCACCTGATAGACGAGCCGAGAGTCGATGTCAGTCTCAAGGAAATGGAGATGTCCAGCGTCATAAGTGAGGTCAGCACCCGCCAGAGTGACCTTGGCATCATGTTTGTTTCGAACATGACCGAGCATTTTATCCATCGCATCCTCGACGAGAAGCATCTTGAGTTTTTCGAGCTGTCGACCATTAAGCCGCAGGTGTATATGCGCAAGGAGCACCCGCTTGCAAAGGAACGCTCGGTGCGCATTGAGCAGCTTTTTGACTTTCCCTATGTCATGTTCACTCAGGCCGAGGCCAACATGAACTACGCCGAGGAGGCAATTGCAGGCAAGGCATCGGATTTCAGCCGAGTCGTCTATGTTAGTGACCGTGCGACCATTTATAACATCATGGCGCACACCGACTGCGTCTCCACCGGCAGCGGAGTGCTGCCCGTCGGATACGGCGATGACAGGCTTATAAGCGTGCCGCTGTCGGATGCCGAGCACGACATGCGCATTGGATACATCCACCCGCGCGGACTGCCGCTCACAGAGCTTGAGCAGCAGTTTATCGATATTCTCCGCCGTATTCTCAGCAATGTTTGATATCAAAATTTGCTATAATCATTTTGTGTATATTCGCAAATAATTTCGTTAATTTTCTTTTCTACTTTTGTCAGTCTAACCAAGCTTAACCTGCTCGAGCCTGTGTTTTTGCGCGTCGCTCGGGCAGGTTTTTATTTTTTGATATAACTAAGGTTTATACCAAGTGTTAGATAATGAGAATTACCGTGCTGGACTGAATTTATGTTAAAGTCTAGATATAGAAGAAATAATTTTAGGAGGAAACCAAATGAATAACGATAGCTTCGGCTTTGGCACTAAAGCCATCCATGCCGGTAATGTTAAGGACACTCAGTACGGCGCTCTTACCACGCCCATTTTCCAGACCTCGACCTTCGTGTTCGACAGCTGCGAGCAGGGCGGCCACCGCTTCGCCGGTGAGGAGGAAGGTTATATCTACACCCGTCTCGGCAACCCCACCACATCCGTGCTCGAAAGCAAGATAGCCGCTCTCGAGGGCGGCGAGGCATGCGTCGCGACCGGTTCCGGCATGGGCGCTATCTCCTCGGCTCTGTGGACGATCGCCGGTGCGGGCAAGCATATCATCGCAGACGGCACTCTCTACGGCTGCACCTTCGCACTGCTCAACCACGGCATGACTCGCTACGGCGTTGAGGTCGATTTCATTGACACCTCTGACCTTGAGGCCGTTAAGGCTCACCTTAAGCCCAATACCTGCTGCGTCTACCTCGAAACTCCCGCAAATCCCAACCTCAAGATAACAGATATCGCAGCCATTGCCGAGGTCGCACATGCATATAGCAAGGACATCAAGGTCGTCTGCGATAACACATTTGCGTCCCCCTACCTGCAAAATCCTCTGAAGCTGGGCGCTGACGTGGTTGTGCATTCAGCCACCAAGTACCTCAACGGCCATGGCGATGTCATAGCGGGCTTTGTCATCGGCTCAGCAGAATTCTGCACCGAGGTTCGCATGTTCGGCCTCAAGGATATGACCGGTGCCGTTATGGATCCGTTCTGCGCCTTCCTCATCCTCCGCGGCCTCAAGACTCTCGAGATCCGCATGCAGAAGCATTGCCTCAATGCAAAGAAGGTTGCTGAGTTCCTCGACAGTCATCCCGCAGTCGAGAAGGTATACTACCCCGGTCTTGCGACGCATGTCAGCCACGATATAGCTGTAAAGCAGATGAAGGACTTCGGCGGTATGATCTCATTTGAGGTCAAGGGTGGTCGCGCAGCAGGCGCAAAGCTCGTTAACTCTCTCAAGCTCGTGACCGTTGCCGTTTCTCTTGGCGATGCAGAAACTCTCATCGAGCACCCAGCTTCTATGACTCACTCGACATACACCGAGGACGAACTCAAGGCCTCCGGCATCGCAGCCGGCCTTATCCGTCTCAGCGTCGGCCTCGAAAACTATGAGGACATTATCGCCGACCTCAAGCAGGGTCTCGATAATCTGTAATTTAATATGCACACAAAGCCTCGGTCTCCGACCGAGGCTTTTCTCTGCAAACGGAAAACAGCGGTAGGGTTCACCTGCCGCTGTTTCCGTGATATTGTATATTGTGAGCCTTGAGGACAGAGCACAAAGCCTGTTTATGCGGCTCTATTCCACCTATGTCCATAAAGGCACAAAAGGGGACATGGTTTTGAAAATTTTTTTATTTTTTTCAAAATTATTTTTATTTCGTCGCTTTGATGCTCACGATGTTGCTGAAAGTGGAGTTTGCGTTTGAATTTACACTGCAGACCGCTTTGACTTTGTAGTAATACTTGGTGTTTTTCTTAGCGCCCGTATTGGTAAGGCTGGTCTTGGTAGTGGTGCTGAGCTGCTTGTAAGTCTTGCCGTCGGTGCTGCGGTAGACGTAGTACTTATCCGCGCCGGTGACTGCTTTCCATGTCAGCTTCGGCTTGCCGTTTGCGGTCGTGATGCTAACGGAAGGCGTTGCAATCGTCGTCATCATGTTCTTCGCCGCGCTGTATGCGGAGAAAACATTCTTCTTGTTCACTACCGCAACTGCCTTGACCTTGTAGTAGTACTTTGTGCCGGATGATGCGCCGCTGTTTATGTAGCTGGTCTTGGAGGTATTGGTCAGGTAGCTGAAGTTCGTACCGTCAGTCGAGCGATAGATGTAGTACTTGCTTGCACCGGTGACTGCTTTCCATGTCAGCTTGGGCTTGCCGTTTGAGCGGCTGATGCTTACAACCGGTGCTGCCGGTACGCATTTCACGCTATTGACATTGCTGTACACGGAGTACACATTCTTGCCGTTTACGACCTTTGCAGCCTTAACCTTGTAGTAATATGTCGTGCCGATAGTGGTACTTGTGTTGGTGTAGCTAGTTTTTGTCGTGCTTGTGTACTGCTTGTAATTCTTGCCGTCGGTGCTGCGATAAATGTAATACTTCTCGGCGCCGTCAACCTTGTTCCATGTGAGCTTCGGCTTGCCTGCCGAGGTGGTGATTTTCAGCACAGGAGCTGCAACATAATTGGGATTTTTCGCCCCACAGCGAGTGCACGCACCGTTTTTGTAGCTATGGCCGAGGGCATCTTTATAATCTGCAACATAACTATCGCCGCAGGAGCATGTATATGTGGTGTAGCCTTGTGCGGTGCAGGTGGGGGCTGTCACAGCAGCAGTGTAATGATGATCTGTTGGTGCGACATCTCTTATTTCAAACGCATTGCAGCGAGTGCAGGTTCTGGTTTCCGTACCCTTTTCAGTGCAAGTCGGTGCCTTGGTCTGCTTCCATGCGCCGAAATCGTGATCGAGGGCGGCAATTTCCGCCATTCCGCTCATTATTTTGCCGCAACGCGAGCAGTAGGTTCCGGCTGTATGTCCTGCTTCGGTGCAGGTGGGTGCTTTTGCTTCGGCATTAGTTTCGGAATGTCCGAGAGGCTGCACGAGTTCGTCCTTATACGAATATTCGCAAACAGAGCATTTATGCAGCTTGTAGCCGCCTACAAGGCACGACGGCTCAACCGCCGATACTACATAGCTGTGCTGCAACAGCTCGTCATCATGATATTCTTTCTTTTCTGCTCCGCATTTGCTGCACACGAACAAATCATATCCGTGTTCGCTGCAAGTAGGTGCAACTGTTTTCGAGAAAACATAATTGTGATTCTGCGGAATCATAACCTTATATTCGTGGCCACACGCGCAGCCATAGTTTATATAGCCTGCTGATTCACAGCTTGTTTCTTTAACCTCCATCGGGACAAAGTGACCTTCGAGTGAGGTGCAGTTATAGTGAATTCGGACATACAAGGGGAAAGTATACCCTGTTGCTTCCCACTCTTCCTTTGTTCCGCCGAATGCAGCATCTTTAAGCTTGCTGCAACTGTAGAATGCATCCCTTCCGATGCTCGTTACGCTGTCCGGAATCGTCACACTCGTCAGGCTGCTGCAGCCGGAGAATGCACTATTGCCGATGCTCGTTACACTGTCAGGGATTATCGCGCTTGACAGATTGCTGCAACTGTTGAACGCATAGCTACCAATGCTCGTTACGCCGTCCGGTATTGTTACGCCAGTCAGACTGTTGCAACAGTTGAACGCAGACATGCCAATGCTCGTTACGCTCTCGGGTATCGTCACACTCGTCAGGCTGCTGCACCAGGAGAATGCCCAGTTTCCGATGCTCGTTACGCCGGCTTCTATCACAACGCTTTTTATAGTATCGTAATACTCTCTCCAAGGGGCGGTGGTTATTTCTTTGCCGTCAAATCTATGCGTAAGATAATCCTCCATATCCCCTGTGCCGGAGATGTTCAGGACGCCGTCTTGAAGCGTCCATGTCAGGTTGTCTCCGCAGGTGCCGCTTTTTGCCGTGTCCGCAAATGCCGACACCGGCAGCAGTTAAAAGATCAGACACAGTACCAAAAGACCGCTCAAAACTTGCTTTTTCATGAATATCCTCTCTTTATGTTTATTTGAAAATTAATACTTAACATTTTGACTGTATTTGATTTCAAACGCATAAATCCCGGTCTGCTTTTTGCATTTTAAGCCTTATATAAATATTTTTAACATAAACAAATAAATATGACAATAGCAAAAATCCCGTAACCGGAACGGTTACGGGATTGCTGTATTTGCCCCAAACGGTGCGTAGAGGCAGGGTATTTGCCCCAAAAGTACACCAACGGCATCACTCTTTAGCGCCCGCTCCCGGCTTCTTTCCGAGCACAGTCGCGGCAAGCTCCAAACGCTGAAAACATCTACAAAACCTCAAACACAACGAAAAAACACCCTCGGCTGCCGGTTTATTGCTCCGGCTGCATCTCCATCTCGGTCTCGGTCCGGATCACTTCAAGGAGCGCTCCGGCATCCTCGATCATGGCTTTCACGGCTGCGTGGTAGGTGGCGTACAGGACGTCTTCGTTTATGTGGTGACTGTCGCACACGGCTCTGCCGTTCACGATGCGGTTGGAGCAGCCCAACAAAAGAGGTTTCTTTCGTGGAGCAGGGTACAGAAGTCGAACTTGTGACCTCCCGCACGTCAAGCGGATGCGCTACCAGCTGCGCCAATCGTTCGTTTATCGGCATCGATTGTTCTAACCGATGCCGATGCATTTGTCAATACTTTTTTATCATTTTCCGTCGGGCAAACGGCATATTGTGCCGTCGTCAGCCTACATACGCTCTCTATTCCACTTTCTCACAGCGCACGGTGACTCTCGATGCACCGCCGACGGTGCAGGTAAAGAGCGTCAGGTCCCAGCCACTTGAGGTCATCTCCTCCGTTGCAAACGGTGAAAGCGTCTCTACCTCGGCAACGGTGTAGTAAAACACATTGCCGTTGGCGTCCGTGAAGCTCAGTTCGTCGCCCGAAGACAGCCCCTTGATCCGTCCAAAATGGCTCGAATAGTTGTGCGCCGCAATTACAAGGTCGCCGCTGTATGCGCTGCCTGCATATCTGCACGGCGCAATTTTCAGGGCGCTGTAGCTCCACTCGCTCATTACGGGCAGTTCGAGCGAAAGTGCTTGTATCCTTAATATGCCGATGTACTCATAACCGTCAAGCTGCACTGTCGGCATCTCCATATCGGGGTCAAACACACACGCTTCTCCGCTTTCCTCTATGAATGCGTCTATCTTTGCGGCGGCATCGGCGGCGGCGTTTCCCGCTTTTACACCCTCATAGAGATTGTACGCCGCAAGGCAAAGGGCGGCAGCAGTCAGCAGCAGCCCTATCTTTATAAGCAACGACGCACGCTTACTCATTTTCCTCCCTCTTGCGCATGCTCAGTCCCACGCAGATAAGACCGAGACCCGCAGCCGCAAGCAGCGGCACCGGCCACCAAAGCTGACCTGTCTGCGGCAGCTTGGTCTTATCGTAAGTATTTGTCAGAACGAAGATATCGCCTGTCTGTGTGACCGAGGAAGTGTATCCTTTGACGGACACCTCACGCAGGGTCCAGCTAATTTCCTTTCCCTCGGCATCATAGCGGGGAAGCTCCTCCCATGTGTACTGCCAGCCGCCTTCGGCATCAAGGCGCACGGTATCGTATACCTCGCCGTTCTTAAGAAGCTCCGCCGTGACCGAAGCGGGGCGCTTGTTTTCATAGCCCGTGTCGCTCCAGCGCTTCTGAACGGTGCGGCTGACCGTCTCGTCGGACGGCTTCGGGTCGTAAGTGTTCGAAACGATAAACAGCGCACTGTCTAGCGTAACGGTGACGGTATAGCCGCTGACCTCATCCTCCGCCACACGCCATACTATCGGCGTGCCGTCGCTGTTGTATTTCGGCAGATTTTTCCACGTATGACGCCAATTGTTTTCTGCGTTCAGGCAAACGGTGTCATAAACCTGAGTGTCACGCAGCAGGCGTACGGTTATCTCCGTCGGACGAAGCTCGCCAACATCGCCGTTCCAAATCTTGACGACGCTGCGGCTGACCGTCTCATCCGAGGGTTTTTGCTCCTCGGCGCTGTGCTTTGGCTCGACTATGACCTTGTACTCCCATTTGCCGTCGGCCTGAGTCGGGAGCGTTACGACGATCGGCTCGGTCGTGTATACCCTGCCGTCTGAGGCGTGGGTGCGTCCCACAACAAGGTACATGCCCGTTGACATGGAGCTGCGCTGATTCGGAAAATACAGCAGTCCCTGCGAATTCGTCACGCCGCTGTCGTACGGGCTGAGCCCGTCACGGTCGACATAGGCGGCAAGGGTGCCTGCAAGGGCACGCTGTCCCTCGGCGCTCAGTCCGTTTATCCTGACGGGATAATCCTTGAAATCGCCGCTGAGGGTGAAGGTTCCGTCAGCCCCTGCAGCTGCGACATAATAAATCTCAAACGGTACGCCGCTCACGGGCGCCCCTGCGTCGGTGTAGCTCACCGTGAGCGCCGTTTCCCTGCCGGTGTCGACAGCAGAGACAGCAGCGGAGCGTGTGGGCAGCAGTGCCAGCGCACACACGAGGCACAGCATGAAAGAAAGAATGCGCTTATTCATTTTTCTCATTTTCGGCCTCCTTTGATTTCTTTGCGGGCTTGAGCAGCAGTACCGCCACGAGCACGAGCAGCACCGGCAGCGCCAGCGCAGGTGCAACGATGAGCGGTTCTATCCTCGCAGCATCGGAAACGACACGGATGCTTTTCGCATCCGGCGCATTTTCGGTGCGTTCGCCGATAACGAGGAGTCTTTGCGTGTTGATGCCGTAGGGCGTGCACGTCACGAGCGTGCACATATCCTTGCCCTCGCTTATCTTCAGCGCCTCAGTATCGTCGGGCTCGACTATGAGTATCCTTGTGACCTCATAGGTCAGCACCTCGTCAAGAACACGGATAACGAAGGTGTCGCCCTCGACTATCTGATCAAGATTGGTGAAAAGCTTCGCACTTGGCAGTCCACGGTGACCGGACAGCACACAGTGGGTGCTTTTGCCGCCGACGGGCAGACTCGTCTGCTCGAGATGCCCCACGGCTATCTGCAGCACCGATTCCTCGGTGCCGTGGTATATCGGAAGATATATGTCGATATTCGGTATCTCAATATATCCCATTATTCCCGTGCCGTCAATATTGAGCAGGCTTTCGTACTGCGCCCGTCTTTCACTGCCAAGCTCGGAAAAATCCTCGTGCTTTGAAAGCACCCTGTTATATTCGGCAGCGGCTTCGATAAGCTCGGCGTACTCTTTCTCGTCAAGCTCATTGACCATTTCCGAATACTGTGCTATCGCCGCCGTGGCGTGCATCGAGTTCCAATAGTCGCTGACCGTCGGATACAGCAGTAAGGACAGGCCTGCGAGAAAAATTATGACAAGCAGAACGGTTGAAAACTTGTTTTTCACAGACTTCTCCTTACTGCTGCTTTGCGCACGGAGGCATAAAGCCCCGTGCGCATTGCATCAGATTTACGGTTTACTTTGCGTTCTTCTCCATGCGCTTTCTGGTGGTGAGAACAACTGCTGCGCCGACAACGAGGATGCCGCCGACAACATAGAAGATGGTGGTGCCGATGCCGCCGGTGCTGGGCAGCTCTGCGCCGGTGTTGTTGGGTACTTCAACAACGAGTGCGTTCTCTGCATTAACGATGACATCAACGTGATCCTTGAGCTTGTTGTAGCCTTCGGGAGCTTCGATCTCGACGAGGGTATACTGGTCAAGGTCAACGCCCTTGATGACGATATTGCCGGTTGCGACGGTGGTGAAGCTGTCAACTGCACCTGCTTCGTTGCCGTTTGCAACACGGTACTCGGTGTTGCTTACCTTAACGAGCTTTACTACTTTACCGCTTGCGTCTTTAAGCTGGAATACTGCGCCTGCAAGGGGATTCTTAGCAGTATCTGCGCCTGCGTACTTCAATACTTCGAACTTATAGGTATTGGTCTCGGTCGTATCCCATTCAGTGTGGTTTGCATCGCCCCAGGTGAGCTGAGTCTTGTTGAGTGCAGCAGATTCGACCTTTGCATTCTCATTGAGAACTGCGTTGTAAGTTACGTCTAAGGTTGTGGAAGCAGTGATGGTATCAAGATAGTCCTGAGTAAAACGAACCTCGAAGTCGCAGCCATCGGTCAGGCCGGTGGTTACTACGGTGTAATCAGTGCCCTTGGTGAGACCTACGACAGTGATGCTGCCTGCATTAAGGGTAAGCTCGTCGCCCATCTTATCGTGCACGACATAGTTCTTTGCGCCCTTCATAAGGGTTACACTAGTGCGGAAGTATACGGTGTCGCCGATCTGAGCGCTGTTGCTGCTGCCCCATTCGTTTGTGCTGTCTTCCTTAACTTGCTTGTCGACGGTCGGGTTGGGGTTCTTTTCGTCAACTGCTGGATTGGGATTTGCAGGGGTGGTATCTACCATTGCGAGAGTGCCGTTGGTGGAGGTGATGAGGTAGTAGCCTGCATCAAGATTTCCGAATACGAGGCTGCCGTCAGCAGCAGGAGTCTGAGTAGCATCTGCAGCTACTTTATTATCAGACGCATACTCTGCCGCTGCCTTTGCAAATGCTTCCATATCAGCTGCGGAGTTCTTGCCGTCTTTCCATGTGACATAGCCGTTATCGATAGTAACATATGCTGCACCTGCGCCCTCTCCGGTGAAGAAGTTATTCCATTTATCATTGACGGTGTAGCTGTATGCATTCTTGCCAAGGTCGACCTTCAGATCGAGCATCTTGTAGATCTTGTAGGTCTCGCCGCCCTGTGCGCCGTTGACGGTGATGCTGTTTGTGCCTGCTGCGAATGCGCAGACGCTCAGGCTGAGCACCATGACAAGTGCCAGAAGAACTGTTGCGATTCTCTTTGTCTTTTTCACTTTTGTTTACCTCTTTCTATTGTTTGTTTTTTTTGCTTCGAATATGCTTGCATCATGCGGAGGGGTCATTCCTCCTTTTGCTCGCTTTTTTATACAAAAGGAAGCCAGCCGCCGCTATCAGCAGCACACCGCCAAAGGTATACAATGCCGTTCCTATGCCGCCGGATGCGGGCAGCTCATAGCCTGCCGCATTCACCGCCGTGACGGTGACATCCTGCTTCATTTTGAAGGTGTAGCTGTCGCCGTCGGAGGTAAGAGTGGTCTGTCCGTCCATGAAGCTCAGCGCAAAGCCGTCGTGCGACTTTTCCGTTATGGTCACGCTTGAGTTATAGGGGATACTTATCTTTTCGCTTTCGCCGTTTGACAGCGAAACGGTTTTCTCTTCTTTCACGCCGTTCGGCGCGGTGTAACTGACCGTAAACTCGAATTCTGCACGGGTATCGCTGCCCGTGACCTGTTTTTCGAGCGTAAGCTCACGGTCGGTATACTTGTTGACGACCTTGACGACGCTTACTCCGCCGCTCGTATCGGTCGTTACGAGAGCGCTGTCGCTCACGGTGACTGCACCGTTTGCGTCGATATGTACGGGCACGGGATCATCAAGCTTAACGCAGCCGTCTGGAGCCTGAAGCTCTTTGAGCGTATAGCTTCCGGGCAGCAGCCCGCTCAAACGAAGCACGCCGTCTGCGCCGACTGTAAGCTCTGTCGTGGAAGCGGGTTTGGTCACTGCATTTACCGGGACAAGCAGCCACTTCTGTGCGTCCGTGGAGTTGCCCGTCCAGACCTGTATTCGTGCGCCCTCGGAGATGGCTGCGCCGTTAAGGTCAAGCACGGCAGCGCTTTTATTAAGCACCGCAACACGGGGCTTTATGGTGAAGGTGCCGTCACTGTTGGGCAGGAGGAACCATTTCTGGTTATCGTGCGAGGTAGGAGTGGAGGCATTAGACCAGAAGTGGACCAGATTTCCGTCTTCAAGCTTGCCGTTATCGAGGTCGAGCCAGCGCCCGTCTGCCTCGCAGCGGAAGCTGTACGAGCCGTCCGCCTGCTTGTATACACTGAATTTCTGTGCGTTCGAGCCCGTCTTGCTCTGCAGCTGGGCGGCGTATTGGTCTGTCGGGACCTCGCCGATAACATAGCTGCTGTTTTTGCCCGCGGCTATGTAATACAGCTCGCCCGCCTGAATTCGGGTCCCCGCTCTTTCGGCGACCGTATAGCTGCCCTCGCTGTCATCGGCAACAAATTCTACGGCATTTCCCGAGCTGTCGCTGAGTCCGAAGACCGCACCCGATAGGGATTCGCCCTCGGGGCCGAGCTTCTGCAGCGTCAGCCCGACAGAGTCAAGCGTGTTCGTGAAGCGCACCTCGTTGAGCGTGTCCATTATTATCGTGCCCGTTGCCGAATCGCCGGGCTGAACGATGCCGTTAATGCTGTTTGTGACCGTGTAGCCCGACGGCGGATGCTCCGATACCTTGTAGCGCAGGCCGTAGGGCAGGTATTTTATTATGACATACTCGCCAGTTCTCAGTTTGAAGCTGCCGCCGTCATGGATGATGAGGTCGGTCTCACGCTCTGTGCCGTCTGCCGCATATCTGCTGTAGGCATAGTCATCGAGAATGGTGTTGCCCGAGCTGTCGTAGAAGCGGATATCAAAGTCAAATTCCTTGGTGGGGTCGTCCTCACCCATGACCGTCTTGCTGACTCTGAGCTCGGAGGTCTTCTGCTCTATGTTCACGCCCGATACCGACGGGAGTGTAAAGTTCATGTAGCAGCTCGAGCCCGAGGCTCCTCGTTCGGTGTAGAAGAAGGTGAGCGTATGTGTGCCTGCCTCGCCCTTATTGAGGTAGTCCCAAAGGTTGACATACTCGCCGACGGACGAGTGAACGCCGCCGATATCGCAAACGAGCTTGTTGTCAAGGAACACCCACATATCGTCGTCGCCGAAGAAATAGTACTCCAGCGGGCCCATATAGTCTTCCGTGAGCGTGAAGCTTACGGCATACTGCAGACCGAAGAAGCTGTTGTGGTTTCTTCCGTCGTCGCTGTACGGCAGGGTCGTGCTTTCATCCGTCCATGTTCCGCTTATGTTGTCTGCGCTGGCAAAGCCCTTATAATACACGGGATTCGAATGCGAGCCGAACACCGGGTCGGTCTTGCTTGCCGCCGCATCAAGGGGCCAGAAATTATTTGTAAATATGTGTGTGTGGGTCGTGTTCGTATTGGGAGACGGATTGTTGAACTTCTCAAGTCCGCTTATCGAGCCGACTCCGTTTACATTTGCCGACGAAAGCGTGTAGGTATCGCCGACCTTGCTGAAGGTAAGGCTGCTGCCCTCATAGGTGTGCTTGCCGTCTGCCGAGCCGTCGTTGAACAGCTTCGGTGCAATGATCCAGTCGTTATACACTATCTTGCCGTCGGAAAGGCCCTTGGCAAGGCCGAAGGTACAGCCGTAGTTGTCCCTGACACCGCTGTGTTTATTGAGATATACTCCATCAAATTTGTAGTTTGCCATGCCGGTGCCGCAGTTTGCGTTGCCGAAGGCAATAATATCTCTGTAATCGGTCCACTTTGTATTTGCGTTGGGAGTGTAGTTTTTCTGCTGGTTTATGCCTGTTATACCGGTCCTCCATTTGCCGTCGGGATTCTGACCGCTGGAGATATCATAGTCATAGAACGTACTCGGTGCCGTAAAGGACGACTGGTGGCAGGTATATACAAGTCGGATGCAGGTGTTATCGGAGATGTATATTATGTTATCCCCCGCCGCTTCGCTTCGGTTGGTGAAGTGAACGTCGCTCGGATTGTATATCTTCCAGTCCGCCTTGTTCGTGCTTGACGGGCTTTTTCCGTCCAAAAGCACCCATACCTCGGCGAGGTCGAAGCTGTCATTATCTATGAGCTTGTTTACATACGAGGTGTTCGGCGCCTTTATGTACTCGAATTTATTGTCGCTGTACATCTGCGTAAGCGTATCAACGGTGGCAATGCGGTAAACATCCGTCTTGACTCCTGCGTTTTGACCTTCGGGCGTCTGCTCGCCGGTCTTGCTGATATACAGACTCTTCTTTCTGTTTTGTGTTGGGTCGTTTGACGGCAGTTTTCCGCCGCTCGTGTCAAAAACGGTAAGCGCTTTGTCTCCGCTTCCGGCAAAGCGGGGGATATATGCGTAATACTGAACGGTGTATTTCGGGTTTGCGCTTGCGCCTGCACGCAGGGCAAAAACGCCGTTTTGCACCGGGACCGTCATTGCGGACATCTGCTCGTCAAGAGCGAGAAATACGCTTTCAGTCTCGCTGATATTCTGCTCCTCATCGGTCTGCAGTGCGGAAACAACGATGCCTATCTCGGATTCGGGTGCGGCGTCGCTTATGTCCTCCATCTCCTCCGCCAAAGGTTCAAGCACCGACTGCTTGAGCTCGACCTCTGCGGTAATGCGGAAGCTGTCCGTGTCGAGCTTCTCCCCGTTTTTCATGAGAGAAACGCTTCGCAGTATAAGTCGCTGCAGCTCGTCGCCCGTCTCTTCAAGGCTTTGGAAATCCGTGCTGCCAGGCTCCGGAGTTTCAACGGCAAGCGTGACGCCGCCGTCTATCGGCTCGGCGCTTTCCACGCTGACGCTCATCGCAAGCTCGCTGTCCTCGTATTCAAACTGCACGGACTCGAGGTCTTCCGTCTGTTCGTTTTCGGGCTGCTGCGCATCCGGATTTTCCGGCACGGCACAGTAGCCGAGCACGGTCCTGTCCTTTGCAAAATGCTTTTCCTTGCAAACGGCGCCGTCGGAATCACCGTCGACAGTCACGATATAGCTGCCGTCGGAAACGTCCGTTCCGCTTTCGATGAAGATGCCTGCCGCATCGGGTATGCCGTCCTCGTCGGTGTCAAAGAAGACCACGTCGCCCGCCTGCGGAGAATATTTATCGGCTTGTTTATATAGCTTTGCTCTTTCAAGGTCTGCCGCCCAGACCTCACAGTCCGAGCCGTAGGGTACATCCGTTTCGGGTATGCCCGCATAGTGCAGACAGAACGAGGCAAACATAGCACTCCAGCCGTCATACGGCTTGCCGTACCAGTCTCCGTAGCGGGTGTAGCCGTTCATATTGTCGTCTTGCACGGTAAAATTGTGCTCACTCTCGGCGTAGCCTATTTGGCTGACGGCAACGGCGGCGACGTTCTCCGCCCAGTTATCGCCCAAATCGTCGGGAACGGAGCGTTCCCACACTGCGGCAGACTCCTTGTCTGCCTCGGGGTCGGAGTAGCACGCAAGCGTGTGCTCGTGCTCCTGCTTATCGCAGACAAGTACCTCTTCATAACACGCATCCGAGTGCGTGTGTTCATCGGATTCATCAAGCCCGCACACGAGTCTGCTTTCGAAGCACGCATCGCTGTGTGTATGCTCGGTAAAGCCGCAGAAGGTATCGTCCGATGCGGTTATTGCCGGAAGTATGAGAGCATAGGTTGTGCAGAACACGACAAGGCATGACAGCACTGTCACTATACGCTTCCATATGCTTTTCCGCTCGTGCGCCTTTGCATACGCATCGGTGTTATTCTGCATTCTTCTACTCTCCTTTCTTTTAATATACAGGTCCGAATTCACTAAGCGGCCATATCCTGAACATGACCTTACCAACTATCTCGTCTGAGGCGGCGCAGCCAACTGCCGTGTTTCGGGAGTCGAGCGACACATCTCGGTTGTCGCCCATGATGAAGCATCTGTCCTCCGGGACCTGATACGGAAGCTCGATGTTCGTCTCTCCGTAGGCCTTCTGCGTGACGTACGGCTCGTCAAGTGTCTCGCCGTTCACCGTCACATTGCCCTCCTTGTCGATGTTGACCCAGTCGCCCGGGCCGGCAATATATCTTTTAATAAGCAATTTGTTTCCGTGGTAAAATGCGGTGATATCGCCGGGCTTGAAATCGTTCGTCTTTATGCTTATGACTATCTGCCCGTCTGCAAGCGTCGGCGCCATCGACTTGCCGTATATCCTCAGCACCGGCATCCACAGCGTTGCGACAAGCACCGCAAGCGCCGCAACGACGACAAGTATTGCGATAGTGCTTCGCAGAGTCCTGTTATATCTGTTTCTATATTTAAGCCGTTCTCTTTCCTTTTCCACCTGCTCAAGAGTGGGAAGGTCTACAACGGCGTCTTTTGTTTTCACCCGAGAATCAATCCTTTTTCAGCATTTCGCGCAGTTCCGCACGTGCAGACAGCAGAGACTCCACTTTTTGGTTGAACTGCACCCATTTCTGTTCTGCCTGCCGATTTGCGTCCCCGATGATGCGTTCCGCCTCTTCATGCGCACGGCTGATGATCTGTTCGCACTCCCTGTTTGCCTCGGCGGTACGCAGTTCTATCTCGCCGTAGGATGCGCACACAGACGCAACGTACTGATCCGCCGCTTTCTGCGCCGCCTCGAACACTCCGTTGAGCTTGAGTGCGGCTTCCGCTATCGAGCCTGCCGATTCTGCCGCAACAGTCCTGTCCTCAAGCTGCATGCGAAGCTGTTTTATCTCCTCGGCGCCGGACTCATTTTGTTTCTGAAGCTCGTAAATTATTTCGACAAGTTCCGTGCGGCTGAGCTTTCTGAGCTCTTTGTCTGTCATGTGGCGTACCACTCTTTCCGTTTAATTTATAATGTATAGGGGCATCGGGAAAACATGCCCGTCGCAACGTGCCTATGCGGCTTCTTGTGCTGTAAATTTGTGTAAGAAGCATTTGCTGTGCCTGCCGTTTCGGCAGAAGCAACACCACAAAATATAGATATAAACCTATATTCTCTCAACGATATACTACAATATAGCACTCTGTTCTACCTATTGCAATACTTTTTACGGTAATTTTTCAGTACAATAACCTTTTTTTTGCGAATTATATTATTTCGGGTTATTTCACCATATATTGTTAACGACATTTATTTACACCGATCGCTTTTTGATGCTTATCTGATACTTTGCACATAAATAAACATCCACCCGCCAAGCGGGTGGTTTTTCATATGCGGGCATAGCCCTCTGTTACTCGCAGACACGTTAAACGTGTAAGTACGATCGCCAACTGCGTGGGGATTGTTACTTGCCGCCCGTAAACAGGCCAGCTTCAGGTATGCTTAATTGTTCTCCCAGTCGATCTTCTTTCAGTTGGTTTTGTATGTACTCCGCAATTCGGCTTTCGTTCTTTCCTACCGTATCTACATAGTACCCTTTACACCAAAACTCTCTATTTCGGTACTTATATTTCAGTTCGCCGAATTGCTCATACAGCATCGTGCTACTCTTTCCTTTCAAGTATCCCATGAAGCTCGAAACCGACATCTTCGGCGGTATTTCCACCAGCATATGCACATGGTCCGGGCATATTTCTGCTTCTACTATCTTTACGCCTTTCCACAAATCAGGC
Source organism: Bacillota bacterium (assembly GCA_022784505.1). GTDB lineage: Bacteria > Bacillota > Clostridia > Oscillospirales > Oscillospiraceae > F23-B02. Next base: position 477 of record JALFUQ010000024.1, on the reverse strand, counting down.
AATTACTTTGGAGCAGGGTACAGGAGTCGAACCTTTTCTGGTTCAAATCCACCCACCGCTACCTTTTTCCGACTACTTTGCTCAGTTAATTTGAAGTAAAAGGTGCGTAGCTTTTTTTACTCCGAAAACGCAAAAAACCGGCCCCGGAGCGGTCTCATTGATCGTTCCGAAGCCGGTTTTCTCTGGTTTTACAGTATTTTGGGCCGTTTTTGCCCTAAAAGCAAGAAAATTGCCTGATTTGTCCGGTAGACAAATCAGGCAATTACTTTGGAAAAGGTAGGCCATTTTGATACAATTCTACACGTGGGGTGCACTTCTTGTTTCGAGGGGTGCATTTGACATGACGAGAATAATATTATTCTTAGTAATTTTCCGCACGCACTTCGAAGAATGCCTGAGGATGCTTGCAGACAGGGCAGATCTCAGGAGCCTTGGTTCCTACTACGATATGTCCGCAGTTACGGCACTCCCAGATGG
>JALFUQ010000011.1 GCA_022784505.1 Bacillota bacterium | reverse complement strand
GCCGTTCGTTTATTCTTTTTTCAAAGGAGCTGATAAAATGAACAGTGAATTTGTGCGTGAACGCATAACGAGCCTGAGAATGAAAAAGCCGCCTCCGGCATCGGAGACGGCTTTGCGTCATTTTATGAATTTTTTTCGTTGTGCTTATCGCTATCGAGCTTCTTTTCAAGCGCCGACTGCTTTGCGAGGATGGCGTTTACCTTATCGTACAGATCCTCTATCATTATCTCGGTCTTGAGGTTGACCTTGTAGTCGTTCTCGGCACGGCGGCGGTCCTTCTCCTCCTGACGGTTCTGGCTCATCATGATAAGCGGTGCCTGGATGGCGGCAACGCAGGACAACACGAGGTTGAGCAGGATAAACGGGTACGGGTCGAACGCCTTTGCCGCCAGCACGGCGTTGACGACCATCCACAGTATCAGAACACCGGTGAATGCGAAGATGAACGCCCAGCTTCCGGCGAATTTCGCAATAGCGTCGGCGGCACGCTGACCGAAGGTGTACTTGGATTTGCCCGATTCGGGGCGGGCGGAAATTTTGCTGTCGGCAAGGAGATTCAAGACCTCCTCATCTGTCATGTCGTGGTGAATGTCCTTGAGCACTTCCTTGAGAAGCTTCCTGTTTTCTTTCATGTTTTTATCCTTTCATATCCGTCGGTGGCAGGAAATGATCCGCCCCTTTTTCTTCAAACAAAACCATCGATACGCCGAGCAGCAGCTGCGGCAGAGCATACGGCTCATCCAGCGGCACAGCAAAATCCTCCTGCATCCGTTGGATGCGGTAGAGCACCGTGTTGCGATGCGTGAACAGTGCATCGCAGGTGCGCTTTAGCGACCTGCTGCTGCACAGATAGTGGTACAGCGTTTCGCAATACTGCGTGCCCTTGTCCCGGTCGTGGGCGGCGAGAGCGCTTATCTGCGGTGGGATAAGGTCACGGCGACCTTCTAAACTTTTGAGCATCAGAACGGTGCGAAGCTGCGCAACCGTGCATACGCTGCCGCCGTGAAAACTATCATCTGTTATGAGCTCGAGCCCCTCGTGCGCAGTTTTGTAATGCTGCGGAAGCTCGTAGAGGTCGCCCAAACCATCGGCGGCGATGATTTTTAGATTGAACTCGTCGGCAAGCTTATTTAAGCTTCCGAGACTGTCGCCGTGCAGGAAAATGAACACATCGCCGCGGTACAAAAACGGGTGCGAATCGGGGAAGCAGGCGAGTATTTCCTCGCGCAGGCGGTGCTTTCCAATGTAGCGGTCGTGGTAGGCGGTGAGCCCAAACAGCGCAAAGCCCGTCGGGTGAAAATCGGCAAGGTATGTCGATGCGGCCTGAAGCCTAAAATACGCTTGCGAGGGAAAACCCACGTCAAGCAGGTGCATGAGCACATCCTCGGCAGTCTCAAACGGCTTGTCCTGGCGGCTTGTTTCAATAAAAAGCTGCTTTGCCAGCACGCTCTCGACCGTGCGCCATGTTTCCTCCGGCACCTGCTGCAGGTGCCTGTCGGTTTCAATACATATAAGGTAGCCGAGGCGGACACCGCCGCTTATGAGCGGGGCAAAACGCCGCCTGTACGGGCTGCCGTCAAGGGTAAAAAAGCCTGCACACCCCGCCGACAGCGCTTCACTGCGGCTTATCATGGCACCCGCCTCGTAGCTTATCTCGCCGTTAGCTACCGCCGTGCGGAAAAGGGCATCGGAAAAGCCGAGCGGGCTAAAGTGGGCAGAGACATGGAACGCATCGTCCACTACCATGATGGGACAGCCCAAAAGCGCCCCTGCGTCCGAAGTAAGGCTTTGCAGGTCGTCAAGCGAGAAAAAATCCTCCAACAGCGCCTGCGTTCGTTCTGACATATACTCACTCCTTTTGTGCTGTGAGCACAACAACATTTTGCTTTATTATACTCTCGTACCGTTGCGCTTTCAAGCTAAAAGAGTAAAATTGTCTACAGAAAGAAGGAAAGGGATTATGAAGATCCCCGAGAAAAGGTAGTGATTTGAGCTATGGGCACAAAATCAGAAACGCACATCGAAAGCTGATGTGCCGTTGACTGCGCTTTTAGATGCGCTTGTGCAGCCGTAACATGCGGAGGCGCACCGCAACAGACTTAACTAATAGATTTTTGAATGGAGTGAATTATTATGTTACCGAGAATTTACGGTGAAAACCTTTTTGATGATATTTTTGACAACAGCTTCTTTACCGGCCATGACCCGCTGTTCGGTAAGAGCGGCAGAAACCTCATGAAGACCGATGTCCGTGAGACCGACGATGCCAAGAGCTACCGCCTGTCCATCGACCTGCCGGGCTTTAAGAAGGACGAGATAACCCTCGACCTCAAGGACGGCTACCTCACCGTCAGCGCCGCAAAGGGCCTTGACAAGGATGAGGAAGACAAGAAGGGCCGCATCATCCGCCAGGAGCGTTACGCAGGCGCATTGTCCCGCAGCTTCTATGTCGGCGATGTAAAGCCCGAGGATGTCAAGGCCACCTATGAGTCGGGCGTTCTGACCCTGCTCATCCCGAAGGCCGAAGAAAGCAAGGCCGAACCCGAGACGAGGATCACCATCGAGTGATCCTCGTTTTGCTCTTAAACAGTTGAAAGCTGTTCTGCACCGGCACGCAGCTTAAAATGTCTGATATCAAGGACGCAATGCAATTTGCACACGCCGGCTTTTTGCTGCCTTAAAAGTCACCCCCCGCCCCGTTGCAACGCATGATAAAATATGCTATCATGGAGAAAAACGGCGAACGGGAGGAGCAAAGATGACCGAGCTTGAAATGATCGAGCGGGCGAGAATGTATGTTCAGAAGCTCGCAAACGGCGTAAACCCTACCGACGGCAGCGAGGTGCCTGATGGCGATGTCGTGAACGATGTCCGCATTTCACGCTGTCTGTTTTTCGTGGCCGATGTGCTCAGGCAGGTGCTCGAAAACGGCGGCGCTGCGCCCGCACCCAAGGCGGAGAAAAAGCTGCAAAGGCTCGCATTTGACCTCACATTCAAGCAAAGAGAGCGCTTCGAGTATTCGGACATTCCAATCACCATCAGTGAGCTGGCAAGGCGGCTCAATGCACTGATCGACACCGAGAATATGACGAAGCTTCCCTACACCGCTATATCATCGTGGCTCACGGGACTCGGTCTGCTTGAGACCGTGACATTGCCGGGCGGCAAGCTCGCCAAGCGTCCGACCGAAGAGGGACTGGAAAACGGCATTGCAGTTGTGGAGCGTATCGGCCAGAACGGGCCATATCATGCCGTCGTGTACAACGCTGCGGCGCAGCACTTTGTCTTGGATAATCTCGACGCTATCATTGCCGAGGTAAAGGATGCTGTTGCCCTGCAAGGCACGCCGTGGACGCAGGAACAGGACGAGATGCTGTCGCAGATGCACGCGGGCGGAGAGTCGATAAAGCAGATCGCCGCCGTGCTCAAGCGCCGCCCCTCGGCCGTTGTTTCAAGAGTTAAAAAATTAGGACTAAATTAGGAGTAAGGCCATGAAATTTATCTGCTACCCCAAGTGCAGCACCTGCCAGAAGGCGCAAAAGTGGCTGGACGATAACGGCATTGCATACGAGCTGCGGGATATCAAGACCGAGAACCCCACATATGAAGAGCTCGCCGCGTGGCATGCCCTCAGCGGTCAGCCGTTAAAGAAGTTTTTCAATACCAGCGGCCTGCTGTACAAGTCGCTGAACCTCAAGGAAAAACTCCCCGATATGAGCGAGGATGAGCAGCTTAAGCTCCTCGCCACCGACGGCATGCTCGTCAAGCGCCCGCTCTTAGTCTCCGACGACTTCGTCCTCATCGGCTTCAAAGCCCCCGAATGGGAAGCAGGGCTGAAATAACAAAAGGGAATGTATGTTCACAAAGGAAAACGGCGATTTTACATCTGCGTTTCGGCGCAGACGAAATCGCCGTTGGGGCAACAAAAAAGCCCGACATAATCGGGCTTTTTCGCAGGAGACATCGACTCCCTCCGTGTTTTGTGAAGACAAGACAATAGAGATGTTTTGCGTTTTCGCTGTCTTGATTTGAACACTCGAAGGGGGTGGAAGATATCAGTATTTATCGGCAAGTTTTTCTTATAGCGGATGGTATGCTCAAGGCTTGCCCAGAAGTCCATCGCGATTGTAAAGAACACATCCTCTTCGAAAGAGCAGATCACACGAACACCGGCAACATCCATGATATTTGCCTGCATGGTCGGAAAATTAAGAGGAAGTCCGCGCTTGTGCATCTTATTCATAATGCTGGACGGCGACTTCAAGCGGCTTTTCATACTTTCTATCGGATTGCAATCATGCTGCAATGAAAATTCCTCATTCAAAATTTCCAACCGGCTTTCAAGTGCTTTCAGCGCACAGCGGTATTGCAGCATTACTTCCTGATACCTGCGATTTTCGCTTAAAAGGCGCTGGCACTGCAGATCGTCCAAGCCTTTATCTGCCGCAACCGTCAAACCAAATAAATTTTCACTCATAGCTTCTCCATCCCGCAGGGATAGGCGCTCTGCGCTGTCTGCTGCTCTTGTGTTACGACCTGATAAAAGCTGTATCCGCCGGAGAGATGGGCACAGGTGAAGCCGTACTGCGTTAAAAGCCGGCAGGCAAGATAACTACGGAGTCCTGTCTGGCAATTCACATAAACAGGCTTGCCCCGGTCTAACTCGTCCAAATGCTCCCGCAGATCGTCCAGCGGAATATTGCGGAATCCATTCAAGTGCCCACGCCGATATCCGCATCCAGCGGCGCTAATAGCTGCTTGGGTCGCTGAACGATGGTGACGGAAACGCCAATTTCTGCAAGGTTTTCCGCCATTTCCAGACCGATAAAGCCGCCGCCAGCCAAAACAGCAGTTTTCGGCTTCTGATCCTCTACAAAGCGCCGAATGCGGAGGGTATCTTCCACGGTGCGCAGCGTGAAAACACGCTCGCTGCTGACGCCGGAAAGCGCAGGAACCGTCGGCTTTGCGCCGGGTGCGAGGAGCAGTTTGTCATAGGTTTCCGTGTAGACCTTTCCACTATCCAATGCGTGAACGGTGACGGTTTTCTCTGCGGGATTGATCGCAGTTACTTCCTGCCGTACCCGCACATCAATGCGAAAACGATCCCAGAAGCTCTCCGGAGTTTGCAGTGTCAGTTCTTTCTGCTCTTTGATTACACCGCCCACATAATACGGCAGGCCGCAGTTGGCATAGGACATATAGCCGCTGCGCTCGATCATCACGATCTGCGCGTGTTCATCCAGGCGGCGGAGGCGGGCGGCGGCAGACGCGCCGCCGGCCACGCCGCCTACGATCACAACTTTCATCTTGCGCCCTCCACCATGGCGGCGATCTCCGACTTAGGCCGATAGCCCACCGATTTGGCAACGGCCTTTCCATCCTTGAATACCACCAGCATCGGGATGCTGGATACTTGAAAACGCATCGCCAGCTCCATCTGCTCGTCCACATTGACCTTGCCCACCTTGAGCGTGTCGCTTTTTTCTTCGGCAAGCTCATGCAGTATGGGAGAGAGCATTTTGCACGGTCCGCACCAGTCCGCGTAGAAATCCAGCAAAACGGGTTTGTCGGAACGCAGTACCTCGTTTTCAAAATTCGTAGCAGTAATTTTCAGTTCAGCCATGAGAAAG
>JALFUQ010000088.1 GCA_022784505.1 Bacillota bacterium | reverse complement strand
AGCATCCACATGCCGTTATATTCGATGACGCATCTTTCGCATTTGTACTGATCGAGCCACTTGCGGAAGGCCTCGCGCGTGAGCTCTTCAGGCTCCTCGACCGTCACCATGAACACGTTGGGCGCGGAGAACTTATCGGGAGCGTACTCCTCCTCGCCCTCCTCGCAGACGACGAGCAGCGTTCGCTCGCCGCTGTTAAAGCGCTTATCCTCAAGCGTTTCCTGGATAAACTTCGTTTTTCCGCTCTCGAGAAAGCCGGTGAACAGGAAAACGGGGACTTCTTTCACATTACTCAATGCCGAACAACTCCTTGATAGCCTGCTCGTTTATCTTCGAACCGATGACGCAGATCCTGCCGGTTACGGCAGCGCCGCCGCGGCGAATATCGACCTCGCCCGGGACATAGTCAAAGTACACCCACTCGCCGTCGGTGCAGTCGACAAAGCCCTTGGCACGCAGGATGGTGCCGTAGTGCCTGCAATCGTCAAGCTCGTTGAGCTTTTCACGGATCTCCTCTTCGGAAAACTTCTTAGGTGTCTCAACGCCCCAGGAGGTGAACACCTCGTCGGCGTGATGGTGACCCTCGTGGTCGTGGTCGTGACCGCAGCCGCAGGAGCAATGATCGCCGTGCTCGTGATCGTGGTCGTGATGATGCTCATGCTCATGCTCATGCTCATGATCATGCTCATGCTCATGATCGTGGTCATGCTCGTGCTCATGCTCATGCTCATGCTCATGATCGTGGCCGCAGCCGCAGCCGCAATGCTCATCGTGGTCGTGGTCATCGTGCTCGTGATGCTCGTGGAAATGGGTCATCTCCTGCATGGTGCTCGACAGCGAGTCGATGCGCTCCATGACCTGCACTATCTGCTCGCCGCTTAATTCCGACCACGGGGTGGTGATGACGGTGGCGTTGGGGTTAAGCTGCGAGAGCATGGCGCTTGCGGTGACGACCTTGCCGTCGGAGGCGGAATCCGTGCGGCTTAAAACGATAACATCCGCGTGCTGCACCTGGTCGTTGAAAAATTCGCCGAAGTTGCGGATATACATGCGGCACTTGCCGGCATCGACTACGGTGACCTTTGCGCCTATCTCGGCGCCCTCGACGCCTGCGACCGCCTTTGCGACATCGCTGAGCTTGCCGACGCCCGAGGGCTCGATGAGGATGCGGTCGGGGTGGTGCTCCTCGATGACCTTTTTGAGCGCCTTCGTGAAGTCGCCGACGAGGGTGCAGCAGATGCAGCCGGAGTTCATCTCGGTTATCTCGACGCCTGCGTCCTTGAGGAAGCCGCCGTCAACGGCGATCTCGCCGAACTCGTTCTCGATGAGGACGAGCTTTTCGTTTTTGTAGCCCTCTGCAATGAGCTTGCGGATGAGCGTGGTCTTACCGGCGCCTAAAAATCCGGAGAAAATGTCTATCTTAGTCAAGGTTATTACCTCCAAAATATAATACTTTTTAACAACATTATATTATAACATCTTCGTCAAGCCTTTCAATCAGTTGAATTTTTATTATAATGTGTTATAATATAAAGTCTAATAGTGTTTGTATTATATATTTGGAGGTTTAACATATGGCAAAGAAACAGTTTAAGGCCGAGAGCAAAAGACTGCTCGACCTGATGATCAACTCAATTTACACCAACAAGGAGATATTCCTGCGTGAAATCATCTCCAATGCATCCGACGCTATCGACAAGCTGTGCTACCTGTCGCTGACCGACGATAAGGTCGGCCTTGACAGGGCAGATTACCGCATCCGCATAGTCGTCGACAAGGACAAGCGCCTCATCACCGTGTCCGATAACGGCATCGGCATGACCAAGGCCGAAGCGGAAGCTAACCTCGGCGTTATCGCAAAGTCCGGCTCGTACAAGTTCAAGGGCGAGATGGACGCAGACCAGGCCGAGAGTGAGGACCTTTCCATCATCGGCCAGTTCGGCGTGGGCTTTTACTCTGCCTTCATGATCGCCGACAAGGTCACCGTTATAAGCCGCAAGTACGGCGAGGAGACCGGCGTTCAGTGGGAGAGCACCGGCGCGGACGGCTACACCGTCACCGATTGCGACAAGTACGCCGTCGGCACGGATGTCATCATGCATGTCAAAGAGGACACCGACGAGGAGATATACGGCTCGTTCCTCGAGATATGGAAGCTCAAGGCGCTCGTTAAAAAGTACTCCGACTATGTCCGCTGGCCCATCGTCATGGACATCACCCGTCAGGAGGAGCAGCCCACCGGCGAGACCGACAAGGACGGCAACCCCGTCATGCAGAAGGTCAACGTCACAAAGCCCGAGACCGTCAACTCCATGGTGCCCATCTGGCAGCGCAGCAAGGCCGATGTCACCGACGAGGAGTGTGCCGCGTGGTATAAGGAGACAAGCCGCGATCAGAACGACCCCGCAGTCGTCCTGCGCGTGAACGCCGAGGGCAACGTGTCCTATAAGGCCATGCTCTTTATCCCGGGCAAGGACATCGACCATGAGATGAGCGGCGCGACCAAGAAGGGCATCAAGCTCTACTGCAACGGCGTGCTCATTCAGGAAAATTGCGACAAGCTCGTGCACGATTACTTCGACTTTGTCCGCGGCATTGTCGATTCCCCCGACCTGAGCCTGAATATCTCCCGTGAGATACTTCAGCACAACCGCCAGCTCAAGGTCATCGGCCAGAACCTTGAAAAGAAAATCAAGGGCGAGCTTGAGAAGATGATGAAGGACGACCGCCCGAAGTATGAGGAGTTCTGGAAGAACTTCGGCATCCATATAAAGTGCGGCGTGTGCGACGAATACGGCAGATACACCGACTTCCTCAAGGATCTGCTTATATTCTACACCTCCGAGGAGTCGCAGCAGACGCTCAAGGAGTATCACGACAACATGCCCGAGAGCCAGAAGGCCATTTACTACTGCACTGCCGACACCGTCAAGCACGCAATGAGCCTGCCCCAGTGCGAGGATGTGCGCTCGAGAGGCTATGAGATACTCTATCTCACGCACCCCATTGACGAGACCGTTTTGCAGCAGCTTCGCATGTACGAGGGCAAGCCCTTTGCGAATATCATCACCGACGATCTCGGCTTCCAGACCGAGGAGGAGAAGAAGGCTGCAGAGGAGCAGACCGTGCAGAACAAAGAGCTTTTCGACTTCATGGTCGAGAGCATCGGCGACGAAAATCTCAAGAAGGTCACGCTCTCGAGCAAGCTCGTGTCCTCCTCCTGCTGCCTTACCACGCAGGGCGGCCTGACGCTCGAGATGGAGAAATATTTCCGCAACGGCCCGAGCGAGGCTATGCGCAATCTGAGGGCCGAGCGTGTGCTTGAATTAAACGGCGAGCACCGTGCCTTCAAGGCGATCAAGGAAGCATATGATGCCGGCGACAAGGACAAGGCCGCAGCCCTGAGCAAGATACTCTATGCACAGGCCGAGCTCATCGCAGGTGTCGAGATCGAAGATCCGACGACTTATGCTGAGCTGGTTACCGGACTGTTTTAATTGACGGGCCAATTTCCGCCCGTACTGCGTTAAAGCCCTGGGAAATACACGCAGGTATTCCCGTCGGCCTTCGCCTTGTCCGGACGAAAATTATCTCCGTCAGAAGGACGGAAAAAGAAAACAGCAAAAGAGTATATCTATTGAAAAAACCTCATAGGAGTTGCGATGAGAAAACGACTTGGAATTTATATTCACATACCGTTCTGCGTGTCGAAATGCGGCTACTGCGATTTTTACTCCGTCCCGGGCGGCAAGCAGCGTATGCCCGACTATCAGTCGGCGCTTTTAAGCCACATCAGCGAATCGGCAGACAACATCTCCGCCTATGAGGTCGACAGCATCTATATAGGCGGCGGCACGCCCAGCTGCTACGGTGCCGAGCGCATCGTCGAGATATTAGACGAGCTAAAGCGCTTGGGCAATGTGCGCCTGGACTCGGAGATAACCATGGAGGCCAACCCCGACACGGTGAAGCTTGACGACCTCAGGCTTCTGCGCCGCGAGGGCGTTGACAGACTGTCTATCGGCGTGCAGTCGGCCAATAACGACATTTTGAAAATGATAGGCCGCAGACATAATTTCAAGCAGGCGCAGCTGGCGGTGGAAAACGCGCGGCGAGCGGGCTTTGAAAATGTGAGCCTTGATCTTATCTACGGCCTGCCGAGCCAGACCAAAAGCGACTGGGCGCAGACGCTGCAGGCCTGCATCGAGCTGCACCCCGAGCACCTGTCCTGCTACGGGCTCAAGCTTGAGGAGGGCACGCCCATGTACCACAGCTATTTAAATTCGCCGCTTCTGCCGGATGACGACGAGCAGGCGGACATGTACCTGTACACCGTCGAGGCGCTGTCGCACTACGGCTACAAGCAGTACGAGATATCGAACTTTGCCGTACCCGGCTACGAGTCGCGGCATAATCTTAAATACTGGCAGCTGGACGACTACATGGGCTTCGGCCCGGGCGCACACTCGTGCGTGGGCAATCTCAGGTACAGCTATGTGCGCAGCCTCGATAAGTACATTGCCGCCGTCAACGGCGACTCGATGATAATCGACGAGTACGAGGAGATAGTCCCCGTGCAGCGGGCAGCCGAGTATATCATGCTCGGCCTGCGCACGACCCACGGCATCTCCGAGAAAGAGTACCACCGAGTGTACCTCAGCGACTGGACACCGCTTGAGCAAAAGCTTCAGGAATTTGCGCAGCAGGGCTGGGCGAAAAAGACCGAGGACCGCTGGAGCCTCACTCCGGCGGGTATGCTCGTTTCAAACTCGCTCATCAACGCGGTCATCGAGGCGCAGACCGGCGCCAAGGTCGAGATAAATCCGTGGATGAGAGAGGCCTTCGAGGCTGCCGAGAAGCAGGAGCTTCCGGAGGGCGATGTCGAGCGCTTCGAGGCGTTTTACAGGAAAAAGGTCGGTCGCTGATGAGGAAATAATTAATGGCAAGAAAGAAGAACGAGGAAAACCTCCACAGAAGAAAAACCAAGAAAAAGAGCGGTAAGAAAAACGCCGTGCTGACTGTCGTGCTCGTAGTTGTGCTCGTCGCGGCGCTCGCGCTCGTCGGCGCAGTGGTCGTCGGCAAGACCTCCGTTATCCACCCGAACATGGTGCTGAACGGTGTCGAGATCGGCGGCATGACAGTCGGTGAGGCCGAAAAAGCGCTCAGCGCCGCCGGTTGGGAGGCGCAGGGCGACAGCGAGGTCAGCGTCACCCTCCCGGGCGACTTTAAGATAACCGTCACCTCCGAGGAGGCCGGGCTCAAGCTCACGAGCCGTGAGGCCGCCGAGGCAGCCTACGCCTACGGCCACAGCGGCAATCTGATAAACGACCTCAAGGCGTATTTCAAATGTATAACGGGCAAGGTCGGCTCGGCCGATGTGCTCGCCACCGCAAACGCCGAGGGCGTGCGCGCAAAGGTCGATGCCGCGCTCAGGGAATACGATGAGTTCCTGAATCAGGGCTACCGCGTTGACACGAAAAACGCCAAGCTGGAGCTCGTAAAAGGCGGCGAGAGCGTCAGGGTCGATGCCGACGAGCTGTGCGCGCTCATCGTCAAGGCCTTTGACGATAAGACCTACACGGTAGATTACACCGCGAAGACAGACGATGCCGAAAGCGTCGATTTTAACAAGATACACGACGAAATTTACGCCGAGATGGTCGAGCCGAAGTACGACCCCGAGACCAAGAAGGCAACAAAGAGCGTCGTGGGCGTTGACTTTGATGTTGAGGCCGCGCAGAAGCTTTGGGACGCAGCCGCGCCCGGCGATACCGTCGCCGTGCCGCTTGAGGTCACAAAACCCAAGGTGACAAGCGACGAGCTTAACAAAATGCTCTTCCGCGATAAATTAGGTGCGCAGACCACCGTTTACCGCTCGAGCGCAGCGGGCAGAGCAACGAATGTCGAGCTGTCGGCGGCAAAGCTGAACGGCGTGGTGCTGAATCCCGGCGAGGTGTTTGACTACAACGCCGTCGTCGGCAAGCGCACCGCCGAGGCCGGCTTCCAGGTTGCAGGCGCATACGCGGGCGGCAAGGTCGTGCAGGAGATAGGCGGCGGCATCTGCCAGACCTCCTCCACGCTCTACTGCGCGGCGCTGTTTGCAAATCTGGAGATAACTCAGCGCGACTGCCATATGTTCGCCGTCGGCTATGTCCCCTGGGGCATGGACGCGACCGTGAGCTGGGGCGGCCCGGAGTTCAGGTTCAAAAACAACCGCGAGTACCCGATAAAGATAGTCACCAAGACCGAAAATCGCGAGCTCACGATCGAGATCTGGGGCACCGATGTTGACGGCAGCTATGTTGAGATGACAAACTCCGTCTCCACCGTTTACAGCGACAAGTACCCCACTGTTGCAGTCGGCACCCGCGCGGTGACCTACCGCAATGTCTATGCCAAGGACGGCACGCTTATAAGCCATAATAAAGAGGATGTCAGCGTTTATAACTATCACCCCGAGGATATAAAGTGGCCGTCCCCCTCGCCCTCGGCAACACCCAAGCCCAGCGCAAAGGCCACACCAAAGCCCGCCGCGTCCGCAAGCCCCTCGGGCTCGAGCGCCGCGTGAGAATATAAGACAGGAGAACGAAAATGGAAAAGGGAACATTCTACATCACAACACCTATCTACTACCCCTCCGATAAGCTGCATATCGGTCACACCTACTGTACCGTCGCAACCGACACCATCGCAAGATACAAGCGCC
>JALFUQ010000039.1 GCA_022784505.1 Bacillota bacterium | reverse complement strand
CCACCTTTATCTCCCTCCGGCAGAAAATCTTTTCCGCTCAAAACTTTACACATACCGTCATAAAACTGTCGCAATTCTATAAAATTTTTCTCTTCTGCATATCTGATAATCATAGAAATCTATCCCTCCAACTTCCGATTTGTTGCTCAATTTCGTATTTAGATTATACCATAAAACTTGTGAACAATTCTACCGTCATTTTGGAACATATGATAAAAGCCCAAACAGTTTTCTGCCCGGACTTCCTCGCTCAATCATAAATCAATTCCGCTTTCACAATCTCCTCTGCCTGTGCTTTGCAAGCGTTCATCTGCCGCACCCACTCCATCTGATTTTCGGCTTTCAGCTTTTCGGTCACGCCGTTTTTCTTTGCCAGCTCTGGCACGATCAGCTCTATGCGGTTTCGTTCCGCTTCGTCAATCTCGGCCAGGAGCATCATGGCTCTGCCAGTGTCGGCAGTCTGCTGATACTCTTTGGTTAGCACGGCAATATGCATAGCACAAGAGCCGGCTATTTTCAATGCGATACCGGTGAACAATTCGCATGCTTTATTTTTCAGCCGTAAAAGAGCGGCTGATTTGCGGCTGACCGTGATAAAGAAATAGGTGTGTGCACCGTCATTCGTTTTGATGTACGTCAGTGCCGGGACCCGTCCGGCGTACTTGAACACGATGAAGCACTGTTCATTATGCTATCTGCTTTTTAAACCGGTGAGTTATGCTGTGGGCAAGATCGATTACCGCGCACTTGAGGGGGGGAGAATAAGCTATTATAGCGGATTTCTATTGCAATTTCGGCATATATCGGGTACAATGAACAAAACGCAAATAAGTTCGGCATAAGGAGACAGATATGGCCGCAAAAAAAGTTTCGTTCAACAAGCAAAACACATCGGAAAGATACACTCTTGAGAATAAGTACAACACCACGAGGTACAACCTTCTGCTCGTCATCGGCTTCACACTGGTGAACATTATTCTGCTTGTCACCAACAGCGACCGCTACTTCCTGTTCTCGGCGTACATTCCCTATACCGTTGCCAACCTCGGCATGGTCATGTGCGGCAAGTATCCGCTTGAGTATTACGGCGGCGGTGACCCGTCTGAGTATAATTTCATGGATCAGTCGGCCTTTGTCGGCTTTATTGCAGTTGCCGTTGTTTTGGCAATCCTGTATGTCCTGCCGTTCATCTTCTCCAAGAAGCTGAGGCCGGGCTGGCTGATATTCGCTCTGGTCATTTTTATCCTTGACACGCTGTTCATGCTCATCGATGTCGGTGTCCAGTCCGACATGCTCGTCGACTACCTGTTCCATATATGGGTCATTGTGAGCCTCTTCATCGGCGTAAGCGCAGGCTACAAGCTCAAGAAGTTGCCGTCCGAAGAGGAAGAGCAGCCGGAGTGGGAGCAGCCCGTCAGCTGCACGAACACATTCGAGGACTGAGCTTAAAATTAAAATCGACAAGTCGAAAAACGACTTGTCGATTTTTTACTGCTTATTTGAATGAGAGGGGAACGCCCGTATCGTGCAGCACAGCCACAAGCGCTCGTAGGTCTCGCGGTCAGACAGGTCTGCCTGCATGATCTCCTCGCACTTTTTGATGCGGTACATGAGTGAGTTGCGGTGGACATAGAGCTTGGCCGCGGCCTTTGTCATGTCGCAGCGCTCAAAGATATAACAGCACAGCGACTGGTAGTAGTCCGAGGAGTTTTCCTTGTCAAAATCGATGAGCCGCTTAAGCTCCGGCACGACAAGACTCTCGGGGTAAATGTTGTCGTAGCCGTGACGGAGAATTATCTCGGCGAAGTAATCAAAAAACGAATGGATGCAGTTGCTGCCACCCTGCTCGATGCCGTGTTCCAACGCCAGCCGCGCCTGCTCGATGTAAGCGTCACGTTTCTCGAGATCGGCAAAGGTGCCCGAAGCGCCGCAGATAAACGCGGCCTTTGCCGAGGCCTCGGCCTTGATATCCGACAGTATCTTTTCACGCATCGCATCGTCATTAATGTTTTGAAACAGCATGTACATGTCGTCGGACTTGTTGACATACAGCATGTTCGGGTGGAGTATCTTGATGCTGCTGACGATGTTTTGCAGCCTGCCGACGCTTATCTCGTCGGTATGCATTGCAACGACCATGTAGCCCGGGTTAAGGCCGACATTTTTGTAAAACGCCGTACTCGTCAGAAGCTGGATGGGCGCGTCGGTGTTTTCAAGAAGCACACGGGCAGCAATCAGCCTGTCGGGCGCAGAGCCCATGGGCTGGCGACGCATCTTGCCGCCGAGGTATATCTCAACCGCGGTCTTGACTGCACCGTTGAGCTTGAGCGCAAAATCCAGCTTTTCCCGCTCAAGATACATGACCGAGCAGCAGCCTTCAATGCTGTTGCCCAGATACACCGAGCATGTCGTCTGCGGATACTCAATATTTACGCCCCAGGTGACATCGATAGGCTCGCCTGCGGCAGACATTTTGTCGGTAAAGCCCTCGCCAAAGTAATAGTCGATAACGGTTTCGGGAGCGGCAGCACCTGTGGTGATGAGCGCTTGCCAGAGCGGGTCGGGGCAGGGGTAGGGGCCGCCGTATGCAATCAGATGAAAAGCAATGTCGGTCACAATGACCGGCATGTTGTAGCGCATATAGATCTTCTGAAGAAAAATATTCAAGTCATCTGTCTGCGGTACGAGCTCCATTATATATTTGTAGACATCGTCGCCGGCATTTTTGTCGATGTACCTGTTTGCCATATAAAAACGCCTCCGTTTAACGGTTTATCAAGGGAGCTTTGCTGCATCGGTTGATAAAAGATTAGCAAATTATTATCGATTTTTCAAGTAAGCTGCACACAATTTGTATGATTGCAAAAATACAGCGTTAAAAGTTCTACAAAATTAACAGTGCATTTAGACAAACTATGTGATATAACTAAAAAGTTACGAGTTCTTAATGCCAAAACCGCAACAAGATATTGTCACTAATTTAACAGATTATAACCAAATATAAGAATTTCCTGTCAAAGCAGCACCAAAGCTTGTAAAAAAGCGACGGTGCTGCTTTTATTTCCCTCAGATATTTCCTGATTTTGCTTTGTGCAAATGATAAATCACAATTGACACTTTTTTGGCGAAATGCAGTTGAACAGATGCGAAAAAGCATGCTAAAGTCTTAACAAAGGCAGCACAGGGGAGCTGTTTCGACGGGAACGGCAGAGAGACCTTAACGCTGCGGCACTTGCAAGCGTCAATTTCAACCGGATAAAAAATGTATAAAGGAGATTGAAACAATGCAAAAAAGCGGACTCGTAAAAAGCAGCAAATACGCATGGGTCGTATTGATACTGCTTGTACTCATGCAGTTTGTATATGCCGGCATCACGCTAAGCACCGTTACCCTGTACATGGAGCCCATCCTCAATGCACATCCCGAGGTGTCCCGCACAGCATATGCTCTGACCATCACACTTAACGGCGGCGCAAACGCCATAGTAAGTATCTTCTTCGGCAAGCTCGTTGATAAGTTCGGCCTCAAGAAGATGATTTCGTTCTGCTCAATCCTGATGATCGCTGGCGTTCTTCTGTACGCAAACGGCACCGCCATCTGGATGTTCTACCTCGCAGCTATCCTTCAGGGTATCTCCCTTTGCTTCTGCTCGGGCGCATCCTGCTCGATCATATTCAGCAAGTGGTTTGCCCACTCCACCGGCACCCTGCTTTCCGCGACCGCTATCGGCTCCGGCCTTGCAGGCGTTATCTTCAGCCCGATTGTCTCTAACTGGATCAGCACCATCGGCTGGACCACCTCCCTCTACATCAACTGCGCTATCGTTGTTTTCACCGCTATCGTCCTCATAGTGTTCCTCAAGGACAGCCCTGAGAAGTACGGCGTAAAGCCCATGTGGAACGACAAGGTCAAGATCGCCGACGAAAGCGGCGCGATCATCCCCTACGGCGTAACCGCCAAGGAAGCATACAAGTCCGTTCAGTTCTGGTGCGGAACTATAGGCATCGGCCTGTTCGGCCTCATCATCTACGGCGCAATATGCAACATCGCAATTTTCTCCTCCGACCTCGGCTATGACGGCGGCGTGATGCTGTCTGTCATGTACGCAGCGAACATTGTGCTGCAGCTGCCGTTCGGCATCCTCGCCGACAAGCTCGGCATACGCACCTGCATGGTCGCGTACTCGATCATGGCTATCGCATCGGTGTTCATCTATGCTACCGAACCTGCCATCGGCATGATGTATTTCGGCACCGTCCTTCTCGGCGGCTCGTTCTGCATCCTCAAGGCGACCCTCCCCGTTTATACCCTGCAGATCTTCGGCAACCGCGCACAGGGTCAGATCATGGGCATCATGATCGCAGTTATGAACTGCGGTGTTGCCTTCGGTATGCCCGTACTGAACGCTGCATATGACATCACTGGCTCTTACAGCGGCATGTTCAAGCTCTTCGGCTTCCTCGGCATCGTCCTCGCTATCATGATCTTCGTCGGCTGCAAGCCCATCAAGAAGGTCGTTGACGAGAAGAAGGCCATCGAATCAGGCGAGAAAGCAAGCGCAAACGCATAAACACACACCACCGGCTGTCGGCTCATTCGAGCCGACGGTCGGGACGACGATATTTTGCAAAAAAGCAAACACAAGCAAAGGAGCAAATCAAAATGGAAAAGAAAGATTACAGCCCTCTTTTTACCCCGTTTAAGATAGGCAAGATGGAGATCAAGAACCGCCTCGTGCTTTCTCCTATGGGCCACAACGCATCCCTCCCTTACGGCGCAAAGTCCGACTGGGAGATCGATTACTTTGAAGAGCGCGCAAGAGGCGGCGTCGGCATGATAATCACCGGCTGCACTCCGCTCACCGAGAAGATCGCACAGGGCGCCCACGAGGGCACCCTT
>JALFUQ010000025.1 GCA_022784505.1 Bacillota bacterium | reverse complement strand
CTTAGCCAGGCCAAGGATCTTATTTCTATGTTTGCGGGTCATCATTGCGCCCTTAACTCTTGCCATTTGTCAATTCCTCCTATTAGTACAAGTAAGCCTTACTTATTTGTAAGGGATCATCTTTTTGATAGTTGCTTCGTTGGTCACATCGGCGATGGTGCCGGAGCGCAGACGACGGCAACGCTTGGTGTCCTTCTTAGTGAGGATATGGCTCTTGTATGCATGAGCGCGCTTTACCTTACCGGTCTTGGTGAGATTGAATCTCTTCTTAGCACCGCTGTGGGTCTTAAGTTTGGGCATGATAATTTCTCCTTTACGTATGCTGCTATTCAGGTAAACCTGTAATAACTTAAAATTATTCCTCCGCAGAAGCGGCCTCGGCCTTCTTCTTCGCGGCTTCCTTCTGTGCCTTCTTGACTGCCTGAGCAGACTTCGGGGACAGGAACATGGACATATTGCGTCCTTCGAGCTTGGGCTGCTTATCGAGGTTTGCAAGCTCGGAGCATTTGTCGGCAAAATCGCGCAGGATCTGCTCACCGAGGTTGGTGTGAGCCATCTCTCTGCCTCTGAAGCGGATAGAAACCTTGACACGGTCGCCGTCAGCAAGGAATTTGAGTGCCGCCTTGAGCTTGGTCTGAAGGTCGTTCTCGCCGATGCTCGGGGACATGCGGATCTCCTTGACGTCCATGACACGCTGGTTCTTCTTGGCTTCCTTTTCACGCTTTGCCTGTTCAAAGCGGAATTTGCCGTAGTCCATGATCTTGCAGACGGGAGGCTTTGCCATGGGGGATATCTTGACTAAGTCAAGCTCCTTCTCCTCTGCAATCTTTAGGGCTTCCTCGGCAGACATTATGCCAAGCTGCTCGCCATCGTCACTTATGACTCTGAGTTCCTTGTCGATGATCTCCTCGTTGATTTCATGGTTCACGCTTGCGATCTTAAAACACCTCCAAAATTGCAAAAAACGGATGCCTGACAGCATCCGCGCACAAAAACACCGCCGCAAAACACAGCGTTGTTATTGACCGAAGCTCGCCTTGCGCGGCCCGGTGAGGACGGGGATGCCGTACCTACTTCATTTTCAGCTTTTCCAATATATCAGTCCAGGGCCGTATTGTCAAGTAATTTTTCCTTGTTTTCCATGATATTTTTCGCAATTTGCGGGAAAAATACCATCGGAGTGATTGTTTTGGAATTTTTGCTTGTTTATATCATCGGTGCAGGACTGTACGGTCTGCTCGAGGTTATATGGCGCGGCTGGACGCACTGGACGATGCTCCTGTGCGGCGGGGCGTGCTTCACGCTCATGTACGTCATAAGCGGCAGCACACTTCCTCTGCTTATGAAATGCCTTTTGAGCGCACTTGTTATAAGCACGGTGGAGTTCAGCGCCGGATGTTTAGTTAACATAACATTTGGCTGGCATGTTTGGGACTACTCCGACCGTGCCTTCAACATTCTGGGGCAGGTGTGTCCCCTGTTCAGTCTTATCTGGTTTGGGCTGTCCCTGCCCGGGCTATACCTGTGCAACGGACTGCGAAGGCTTTTGAATTAAAAGGCATCTGTCAGTGATATTTTTCGAGGGATTTTTGGCTTTCTTTGGTGATAATGGGCTGTCGCCCATTAAGGCAAAAAAGGCAGAAAGCACCAAAAGAGCACACTGACAGACGATAGGAGTTCGACTCCCGTCAACTATCGTTTTCGGCGGTCTCGGCAAGCTTCACGATGCGGCTCGTGCCGAGTCTCGTTGCGCCGAGGGCGATGAAGTCCTCTGCGTCCTCGATTGAGGAGATGCCGCCGGCTGCCTTGACCTGGACATGCTCGGGGCTGTACTTGCGCAGCAGCTCAACATCGCTGCGGGTGGCGCCGCCCTTTGAGAAGCCGGTAGAGGTCTTTATGAAGTCTGCCCCGCCCTCGGCTACGATAGAGCACATGCGGATCTTCTCCTCCTCGGTGAGCAGGCAGCACTCAATGATGACCTTGAGCACCTTGCCCACGCATGCCTGGCGCACTGCCTTGATATCGGCGAGAACATCGTTCCAGCAGCCGTCCTTGACCATGGAAAGATTTATGACCATGTCTATCTCGTCAGCGCCGTTTTTAACGGCAT
Organism: Bacillota bacterium; assembly: GCA_022784505.1. Taxonomy (GTDB): domain Bacteria; phylum Bacillota; class Clostridia; order Oscillospirales; family Oscillospiraceae; genus F23-B02. The sequence goes on along the minus strand of JALFUQ010000025.1, from coordinate 27,465 downwards.
CGGCTGCCTCGAAAGCCTTGGCGGCAGTGGTCATATAGCCGTTGGGGAAGCCTATAATGGTGCAGATCTTGAGCTTATCGCCGACATAGCGTTTTGCACCCGCAACATGGCAGGGCGGAATGCACACGGAAGCGCACTCGTGCTTTATTGCCTGATCGCACAGGGTCTTAATCTCATCGGCCGAGCAGTCGACCCTTAGCAGGGTATGGTCACACATCTTCAAAATATCCTTAATATCCATGACAGTTTCCTTTCGTTTACTTAAGTTGACTTACTTTTAATGTGATTATATTCTATCCGTCCGTCATATTCAAGCTCCCGACCCTAATATAATTTAGCAAAATATCTTTTTAATTAAGGTCAGGTTTAAACAATGGATGAAAACATAAGCAGAAACACCGCACGCCTTTGCGGCGTTATCGCTGCCGCTCCCACCTTCTCGCACTCCGGCAGAGGCGAAAGCTTCTATACCTTCCCGCTCGAGGCCGCAAGGCTCTCCGGCGCAACGGACAAAATAAACATCATCGTGCGCGATGAGCTGATGGAAAATGTCGAGCTTCGTGAGGCGGAGAAAATTTGCGTCATCGGCGAGCTGCGCTCATTCAACAACAAAAGCGGCGAGGGTGCAAAGCTCGTCATCACCGTGTTTGCAAAGGAGCTGTATCTTTGCGACGATGACGATCTAAATGAGGTGCGTCTTATCGGCACACTGTGCAAAAAGCCGAACCTGCGCATGACACCAATGGGCAGAGATATCTGCGACCTCATGCTCGCGGTGAACCGCCGCTACGGCAGGAGCGATTATCTGCCCTGCATCACATGGGGGCTCAAGGCCCGTGAGGCCGCCGAGTGGGACACCGGCACCATGGTAACGCTTGAAGGCAGGATACAAAGCCGCAACTATATAAAGATAGTCGGCGGAGACCCGGTCGAGAAAACCGCCTTCGAGGTCTCGGTGACAGATATAGCCGAGTTTACATAATCTCTAGCCTCTGCTTATTCCGGCCAAGGGCGGTGCGAGACAGGGAGAATGCGCCCTTTTGGGCGCGCAGCAGTTTTGAGCGAGAATTTTTTCGTTCAGGCAAGTCAACAAATCTCCGGCAATACTTTGTGTATTACCGGGGATTTTTGCGCAGCATGGGCGGGAATGGGCCGCTCAAAACCGATTTATCACTGTTTTGTGCCGCCCTTGGCCGGACAGACTTATTTTCTGGGCGGGATTACTTCTATCCAATATCCGTCGGGATCGGTGACGAAATAAACGCCTATGTCCGGGTTATCCATGCAGATACAGCCCATTTTCTCGTGCAGGGCGTGCGCCTTTTCCATGTCGTCGGCGACAAAGGCAAGGTGGAACTCCTGCTCGCCAAGGTCGTACGGCTCGGTGCGATCGATAATGTATGTCAGCTCCAGTCGAAAGTCAGTCACGCCGTCGCCGAGAAAGACGAGCTTGAAGCTTCCGTCAGAAGCGACCTTTTCGCGGACAGGCTTGAGCCCGAACGCCTCGTCGTAAAACTTCAGGCTGCGCTCGAGGTCAAGGACGTTGAAATTAAAATGGTTGAAGGAAAACATTCCGCACCTCCATAAAAACTTTATACATTATTATAATTGCACAAGGCTCGAATGTCAAAAAGTTATTGGAATTACGGGCGATTGCGTATATAATAGATACATCAAGTGTTTTGGAGCATAAGATGGATAAGTCACTAACAGATAAATACCTCCCGCAGGACGATGTTTTCCTGTTTAACACAGGCAATGCCCGCAAGGCGTGGCTGCTGCTGGGCTGCCGATATCTGCCGGAGATACAGATGCACCGCTTCGTGGTGTGGGCACCGAACGCCGAGGCGGTGAGCCTTGTCGGCGACTTCAACGGCTGGGATACGGAAGCAACGCCCATGGAAAAGTACGGCACGCTTTGGGTCTGCTTTGTCGAGGGGCTTAGTAACGGCGATCTCTACAAATACTGCGTCACGCAAAAGGGCGGCAAAAAGGTTTTCAAGTCCGACCCCTTCGCCCACTGGTCGCAGACTGGGCTCGACACAGCGTCCAGGATCTGGACAGGCAGCTTCAAATGGTCTGACGGCGAGTACATGCAAAGGCGCTCAAGGCGCGATGCGTTCACGCAGCCGATGTCGATATACGAGCTGCACCTCGGTTCGTGGAAAACTGAGCCCGACGGCACCGTGAACTATGTTAAAGCCGCAAACGAGCTTGCAGGCTACTGCACCGACATGGGCTACACGCACATTGAGCTGCTGCCTCTGACCGAGTACCCCTTCCCCGGCTCGTGGGGCTATCAGGTCACGGGCTACTACGCCCCCACCGCGCGCTACGGCACGCCCGATGAGTTTGCCGAGTTTGTCGATATCCTGCACAATGCGGGCATCGGCGTTATCATGGACTGGGTTCCGGCGCACTTTCCGCGGGATGAGCACGGGCTTGCGCTGTTTGACGGCACAAGGCTTTTTGAGTGCAAGGAAAAGCGCATGGCAGATCACCCCGAGTGGGGCACGCTAATTTTTGACTACGCCATGCCGGAGGTACAGTCGTTTCTCATCTCCTCGGCTTGCTGCTTTTTTGAAAATTACCACATCGACGGAATCCGTGTTGACGCTGTGAGCTCCATGCTGTACCTCAACTACGGAAGGCGCGACGGTGAGTATACGCCGAACGCCCAGGGCGGCAACATCAATCTTGCCGCAGTGGAGTTTCTGCGCAAGCTAAACACCGCCGTCTTGTCCGAGTATCCGGGGGCGATCACCGTTGCCGAGGAGTCAACGGCATACCCAATGGTCACTATGCCGCCGTCACTTGGCGGGCTTGGCTTCAGCTTCAAGTGGGACATGGGCTATATGCACGATACGCTCGATTATTTTTCCACCGACCCGCTGTTTCGCTCCGGCAAGCACGATAAGCTCACATTCTCTATGATGTACGCCTTTTCGGAGAATTTTATTCTCGCTTACTCGCATGACGAAGTCGTGCACGGCAAAAAATCGATGTTGGGTAAAATGTTCGGCTCATACGAGCAGAAGTTTGCGACACTGCGCAGCCTGTACGGCTACCAGTTTGCGCACCCGGGCAAGAAGCTGTGCTTCATGGGCTCGGAGTTTGGGCAGTTCATTGAATGGAACTATGAGCAAGCGCTCGACTGGCTTCTGCTGGACTACCCCATGCACGAGAAGCTGCGGGAGTATTACAGGGCGCTCAACCGGCTCTACACCTCCTGCCCCGCCCTCTACGACTGTGACAAGTCGTGGGACGGGTTTAAATGGCTGAATGTCAACGACAAGGACCGCAGCTCCATTGCGTTCCTGCGCTCGGCAAGAGAGGATAAGTGCAGCTATCTTGTCTGCGCGTGCAACTTTATCCCGAACGAGCACCGTGGATTTGTAATCGGGCTGCCGGAAAAGGGCATTTTGCGTGAGGTGCTTTCAAGCGACGATGTGCGCTTCGGCGGAGGTGGTTTACATAATGTTGGGCTTATTAAAAGCCGCAGTGAGCCGTTTTGTGGCCTGCCGTACAGTGCACAGATAGACCTGCCGCCGCTGAGTACCGTATACTTTGAGTATATTCCCGAAAGGATGAGTGATAAAAATGAAGAAGGAGTTTAAAGCGATATTAGACAAAAAAGGCCGAAAGAAGCTGCCCAATGTTCTGCTTGCCGCCGCCGAATGTGCTCCGCTTTCAAAAACCGGCGGGCTTGCCGATGTTGTCGGCACGCTGCCGAAGTCTTTAAAGGGACTCGGCATCGACGCAAGGATTATAACTCCGTATCACCGCTGCATTAAGGATAAATTTGCAGACAAGGTCGAGCATATGTTCGATTTTTATGTTAACCTAGGCTGGCGCACGCAGTATTGCGGTATTGAGCGGCTGGAGCTTGACGGCGTGTGCGTTTATCTGGTCGATAATGAGTTTTATTTCGGCGACAAAATTTATAAGGGCGGCTGCGAAGAGGGCGAACAGTATGCCTTTTTCACCCGCGCCGTTCTGGATGCGATACCGAACCTCGGCTTTACGCCCGACGTTGTCCACTGCAACGACTGGCACACGGCCATGCTGCCCATGCTCGCAAAGACGCAGTACGGCGATACATACGCCAAAACCCGCTGGCTCCTGACCATACATAACATTGCATTTCAAGGCAAATTCGGCTTTGACTATGTTCAGGATCTGCTCGGCGTTGAGGATAAATACTACACACCGGAGTTCATGGAGCTCAACGGCTGTGCCAGCTTTTTAAAGGCCGGCTGCGTGTTTGCTGACAGGATAAACACCGTGAGCCCTACCTATGCCGAGGAGATCAAAACCGCCTATTTCGGCGAGGGGCTTGAGGGAATTCTGAGCGCCAGATCAAATGAGCTTTCGGGCATAATCAACGGCATTGATATAAAGACCTTTAACCCCTTTACCGACCCCGCCATTGCGGCAAATTACCACAAGGGCAGGCTCAGCGGCAAGAAGTTATGTAAACAAAGGCTTCAAGAGCTGACCGGCCTTGAGCAGCGCGAGGATGTGCCGCTTTTTGCAATGGTCACGCGCATGACCGAGCAGAAGGGCTTTGATCTTGTAGAGTACATGATAGATGAGCTCATGCAGTATAACGACATGCAGTTTCTCGTCCTTGGCACGGGCGACAAGTGCTATGAGAACTTCATGCGTGCGGCCGAGAGCCGCTGGAAGGGCAGGCTCTGCGCCTATATTGGTTATAACGAAGAGTTATCACACAAGGTGTATGCCGGTGCGGATTTTCTGCTGATGCCGTCCCGTTTTGAACCCTGCGGACTTTCGCAGATGATCGCCATGCGCTACGGTACACTGCCCATTGTGCGTGAAACGGGAGGACTTAAGGATTCTGTCACGCCGTACAATAAATTTACCGGCGAGGGCACGGGCTTTTCCTTTGCGGACTTCAATGCGCACGAGATGAAGGACGCAATGCTGCTCGCCATGGATTGCTACCGTAAGCACGACACAATGAATGCTCTTATCCGCAGCGCCATGGAGGCTGATTTCAGCTTCACAAAGTCTGCTTGCGAGTATGCGAGGCTCTATCTATGGATGCTGTGACGCGCATTGCAAAAACCTGCGGCAGCTATGACGAGCTGTGGTCTCAGGACGGCAGGCTGAGCATCGCTTATCACGATGAGCGCAGCTATCGTCTGAGCTTCGACGGTCATAATTGGACTGTGCTTGACGACGCTGACGATAACACCTGCACATATCTGATTTGTTCGGCAACAATTAATTATGCGGTCGAAAGGTGCGCAAAAAGCGGCCTTTCGCTTGAGTTTGTGCACGAATTTCTGCCGTCAGGGCAAAATGCGCTCATCCCTGCCGAGCTTCTGCGTGTGCTGTTAGATAACTGCGGCCTGAGCATTTTTGATGCCTGCGCCATTATTGTCCGCTGCTTCGGGAAAAGTAGCGCTGCGCCGGAAATTCCGTGGCTGCACAGCGTTCAGCCGAGGACGGCAAGCTTGCAGGCGGTGCTCAATAATGCGCTCAAAAACTTCGGTTTTGCGGTGCATGATGCATATGACGAGACCTACCGCTTCCCTCTCGGTGCGGTTGAGGACGGTAGTACCGTAACATTCAGTATCTACAGCTTCGGCGGGGTCAAGGGTGCCAAGCTTTGCGTCTACACAGACGGGTACTACGCAGAGTATGACATGCAGCGCAGCGGAGCCAGGTTTTCATGCAGCATTTCACCCGATACACCCGCGGCGCTTTGGTACCGTTTTAAGCTGTGCACCGAGAGCGGTAAACACTGGCTTTGCCCGGGAAATGACGGTCATTTTTCCGTTTTGAGCGACACTCCGGCGGACGGATTTAGGCTCACGGTGTTTAAGCGTGGTTTCACCACGCCCGAGTGGTTTGCCGGACGCATCATGTATCAGATTTTTCCCGACCGCTTCGGCTTCGGCGATGCAAGTGAAGGTATCGAATACCACAGGGCGCTCGGGCAAACACCGGAGCTGCACGAGAGCATAAGCGAACCGGTGCGGTGGCAGGCTCGGGAGTTTGAAAAAGACTACGCTCCCGATGATTTTTACGGTGGCAGCCTGCGCGGGATAAGAAAAAAGCTCCCTTATCTAAAGGAGCTCGGCGTCGGTGTTATTTACCTGAATCCAATTTTCGAGGCGCGCAGCAATCACCGCTACGACACCTCAGATTACGGCAAAATTGACCAGATATTGGGCGATGAGCAGGATTATGTCAACCTATGTGCAGAGGCTGCGCGGCTCGGTATAGGTATAATAAATGACGGCGTGTTCTCGCACACGGGCGCTGACAGCATATATTTTAACCGTAATGGCAGCTATCCGACGCTCGGCGCGTACCAGAGCAAAGACTCGCAGTTTTACCCATGGTACGATTTTCGGCATTTCCCCGACGATTACCGCTGCTGGTGGAATTTTAAAGACCTGCCCGAGGTCAACGAGCTAAACGCCCATTGGCAGGACTATATAATACGCAGCGAGGACAGCATAGTGCGCCGCTGGCTGAGGCTCGGTGCGTCCGGCTGGAGGATAGATGTTGCAGACGAGCTGCCGGACGAGGTTCTGAGCCTTATCCGTGATGCTGCCAAGGCCGAAAAGCCGGACAGCGTCATAATAGGCGAGGTCTGGGAGGATGCCGTGACGAAAACCAGCTACGGCAAGATGCGAAATTACGCCCTCGGTTATTCGCTCGATTCTGTGATGAACTACCCGTTCCGCTCGGCGGTTATCGACTTTGCACTTAAACGAAAAACTGCTTTCGAGCTGCGGGACTTCCTGCTCGGGCAGTATCACAACTACCCGCAGCCGATGTACCGCTGCCTTATGAATCTGCTCGGCTCGCACGATGTAGAGCGGCTGCATACGGCGCTTGCGTTCGATTTTGACGTCAAAACGCTTGACCGTTCGCAGCAAGCTGAGCTCACACTGACAGAGGAGCAAAAACTGCGGGCAACGAGGCTTCAAAGGCTGTGTGTCACTATACAATACTGCGTTCCAGGTGTTCCCTGCCTGTATTACGGCGATGAGGAATGCCTTGACGGCGGGCGAGATCCATTTAACCGCAAGCCGTTTGAGCCGTCAAATGCCGGTTTACATAATTTTTATGCTCGACTCGGCGAGATACGCAGCTGCTCCCCTGCACTGACAGGGGGCGGAATGCAAATTTTTACTCCGTCTGCGGATGTGATAATCATTCTGAGGCATGCAGAGAACGAGAAAATTGCCTGTGTTATCAACCGTTCAAACGATTATTGCATTGTACCGTTTAGTGGCACGCCGCTTTTGGGCAGTTGCGAATCGGACATTGTCCCGCCGTTTTCCGTTGAGATTTATAAGTTGACATAACAAAAGGCACGGTCGCAAGACCGTGCCTTTTGCATAAGGGGTTTAAAGAAGAGAGAGAATAAAAACATCTGATGATGAAGTTAAGCGTTGTTTCGGATTATTTGATCTCGAGCCGTCTTGCTGCGGGGACCTCGGGCTCTTTCTTCGGCATTGTCAGGGTCAGCACGCCGTCATTGTAAGCTGCGGTGATTGCCTCGGTGTCGATGCCCTTGACATTGAAGCTGCGGGTGTAGGAACCGTAGAAACGCTCACGGCGGATGTAGCTGTCGGCGTTTTCTTCCTTTTCTTCACTCTTGTGCTCGGCGGTGATGGTCAGGCAATCCTTATCGATATCAACGCTGATGTCTTCCTTCTTGAATCCGGGAAGATCGGCTTCAAGGATATACTTGCCGTCCTTTTCGGTGATGTCAGTGCGGAAAGCAGAGACATTGTTATTATCCCAAAAACTGCGGCTCATTTCTTCAAAATCACGGAACGGGTTATAAGCGGATACACGACGGTAACCAAAAGGCATAAGTTCAAACATAATCAAAACCTCCTAAATTATTGGCGAAAGCTATAAACTCGACTGGTTGTTTATAACTTTTGTTTCTTGTTGTATATAAAATACCATATATATATGAACAAATATAGTGTTTTCTGTGAACAAAATGTAAACCTTAGCACTCTTGCCGTTAGAGTGCTAAGGTTTTTGTCATTCACTATACAACAAGCTCACCATATTAATTATGGCGGCAATGCTTGCTTTTTATTCGCCCTTCTTGTTGAGCGCTTTGTGCTTTATGAGCACATACACGACCAGCGCAAGCGCAATGATCGCAATGGCCACCGAGGTGTAGACGATCGCAGAATTGTAGGTGTTGCTCACTGTGATAGCCTGATCCGGTCGCTGCGGCAGCCGGAGAGTCGGCGTGGGCGTGGGGGCGGTGCTGCTCGGTGTCGTGGTCGGCGTAGGCTCAGGGGTCACGACGGGATTTGCGATCATCGGATGATCGGGTATCTCCGGCGGCACGATTGCTGCAGGTTTGCCGTTGGCGTCTACCAGATCGGACATCAGCACCCAGCCGGAGAAAAGCTCGGACTTATTGTCCTGCTCATGCTCAAGTTCAATGTTGACATGTCCCCAAGGAACGCTCTCCATATACGTCACACGGTACTCGACCGTGAGCTCTGTATTGTTCTTTACCAGCACATACTTGCCGTCGACATTACACTCGGGCGTTTCCCAAACGACAACATAGCCTGCTTCGTTATACGCATAATAGCTCGCCCCGTCCGATTCCTGATTGCTCGGGTCATCCCAAGGGTCGGGCACGGGCTTTATCGCAAGGTCGGCAAAGGCCGATGCGGACATAAGCACCGTCACCGCCAAAGCAAGGGCGAGGCTTAGTATTTTCTTTTTCATAAGCTGCCTCCTGCGCTCAAACGCATGATTGGATGCATTATAGCACAGAAAAATGCAAAATGAAAGCTAATTTTTTTAACTGTTATAGTGCAATGGGTTTTGCGCCCGGCTCTATGGGGCATACATAGCCGCCTTTTGAGCGTTTTGCAAATTCCGCCTTGGCCTTGTTGAGCAATTTCTCGTCCTCAAAAAGGTCGATCGCCGCGGCGGCAAGCACCTTGCCTGCGCACAGCATTCCCTTGTAGGCGATGCTCGTTTTGCCGCAGGCGACGGTCTGCCAAGTGTGGCCGGGCATACCGGCAGGCCATGTGACGACATTTATCTGCGAGGTCGGGGTCTGCCAGCTCACGTCGCCGACATCGGTGCTACCGGCGGTAAAGGTCGTGCCGGAATAGGCAGGCATAAGAAAGTCATTCAGCGGCTTTGTCATGTTCTCGGTGAGTGACTGCACCTGCTCGGCAATGTCATCGTCAAAGGCTGCGCCGATTCCGGGGGCTTTTGTCTCGGCAGGATAGGTTGCCTTGAGCTTTTGGGCAAAGTCCAGTTCCTCAGGGGTGTACTGCGGAACGCCGATCTCGGTAAAGTTATCGTACAGCAGCTTCTCTATCGTAAAGTTTGGCAGGAGCTCCGCCGTGCCATCGATGAAAACTCGCTCGAAGCTTGTCTCGGTCATTAGTGCTGCGCCCTCGGCGATCTTGTCGACACGCTTTTGAAGCTCAATGGACTGCCGCACCTTGTTGGCTCGCACCATGTACAGCACATCGGCCTCGGACTGCACCACATTCGGCGATACGCCGCCGGTATTGGTTATCGCATAGTGGATGCGGCAGTCACTCGTCATGTGCTCACGCAAAAACTGCACACCGACATTCATAAGCTCCACTGCGTCAAGTGCACTGCGGCCAAGCTCGGGGCAGTCTGCGGCGTGAGCCGAAATGCCCTTGAATTTATACAACACCTGTATGCTGGAGTTGTTTGTGCCGGTGCGCACCTCATTTTCTGATGCCGGATGCCACGAAAGCGCAGCATCGAGATTTTTCCACAGCCCGTCACGAGCCATGTACGCCTTACCGCTGCCGCCCTCCTCGCCCGGGCAGCCAAAGAACACGACCGTGCCCTCATGGCCGCTTTTTTGCAGATATTCCTTAACGGCGAACGCCGCCGCAAGCGAGCCGACGCCTAAAAGATTATGACCGCAGCCGTGACCGCTGCCGTCGTGTACAAGAGGTTTCTTTTCGGTCACGCCCGACTCCTGTGAAAGGCCGGACAGAGCGTCAAATTCGCCCAAAATGCCGATGACGGGCTTGCCGCAGCCGAAAGAGCCGCAAAACGCAGTGTCGATGCCGCAAAGCTTCTCGGTCACGGCAAAGCCGTGGTCTTTCAGCACCTTGCAGTAAAGCTCGGCTGCCTTATATTCCTTGAGCGAAAGCTCCGGATTATCCCAAATCTTATCTGCTATTTCCTTGTAGAGCTCTGCCATAGAGTCAACAGACTCTATGGCAGCTTTTTTAAAACTATTCATTACAGCACCTTTGAAAGAAAATCACGCAGGCGGTCACTCTGAGGATGCTCGAAGATCTCCGTGGGTGAGCCCTCCTCAACAAGCTTACCGTCAGCCATGAACAGCACGCGGTTACCGACCTCGCGTGCAAAGCCCATCTCATGAGTGACAACGATCATGGTCATGCCCTCGTGAGCAAGCTCCTTCATAACATCGAGGACCTCGCCGACCATCTCGGGGTCAAGGGCGCTTGTGGGCTCGTCAAAGAGCATCACGTCCGGCTCCATGCAAAGCGCGCGGACTATGGCTATACGCTGCTTCTGACCGCCGGAGAGCTGGCTGGGATACGCATTGGCGCGCTCGGCAAGTCCGACGCGGCCGAGAAGCTCCATCGCCTTGGCCTCCGCCTCCTCCTTGCTTTTGCCGAGAAGCTTCATCGGCGCAAGGGTCATATTTCTCAGCAGCGTCATGTGCGGAAAGAGGTTAAAGTGCTGGAACACCATGCCCATCTTCTGACGGTGGAGATTTATATTGCAGCGCGGGTCGGTTATATCGACGCCGTCAAAGGTTATCGTGCCGCCCGTGGGCACCTCAAGAAGATTGAGGCATCTCAGGAAGGTCGATTTGCCCGAGCCGGAGGGACCGATGACAACGACGACCTCGCCCTTATGGATCTCGGTGCTCACGCCGTCGAGGGCTTTGATCTTGCCGTCCCTAAAATGCTTCTGAAGATCGTCTACTTTTATGAGAACATCAGTGGTCACTGTTGCGCAGCCTCCTTTCCAGCTTGCCTACGAGCCATGTAAAGAACATGACCATTATGAGGTATACGAGTGCAACGCCGATAAGCGGCATAAACGGCGAGTAGGTCGCGCCGCGGATAACATCGCCCGCCTTGGTGAGGTCGCGGATAGCGACGTAACCGGCGACGGAGGTCTCCTTGATGAGAACGATAAACTCGTTTGCAAGGGTCGGCAGAACGTTTTTGAATACCTGCGGTATTATTATGTACTGCATCGTGCGCACGTAATTAAAGCCGAGCGAGCGTCCCGCCTCGAACTGCCCCTCGTCGATGGACATTATGCCGCCGCGCACTATCTCGGCAACATAAGCGCCGGAGTTAATGCCGAACGCGAGCATCGCTATCGCAAGGCTGTTTCGTGAGGATGCAAATATAATATAGTATGTGATCATAAGCTGAACGACCACAGGCGTACCGCGGATAACCGTAAGGTAGAGCTTGCATATGCCGTTTGCTATGCCGAGCAGGGTCTTGCCGAGGCTCGGGCGCATCGTGAGATGGTTTTTATCCCACGTTGAACGCACTATTGCGATGATAATGCCGATGCATATGCCGATAAGGCAGGCAGCGGCAGTAATTTTGAGAGTGTTGCCGAGACCGTCAACGAGAAGCCGCCAGCGATCTTTTTCGATAAAGTTTAATATGAACTGACTTTTCAGGTCTGCCATCCAAGCTTCCAAATAAGATACCTCCTAATTCTCAAGCGCTCAAAATGAGGCTCCATGACAACACGGAGCCTCATTAATGAAGTTGTTTATTTATCAGCCGTTGTTTGCTTCAACGAATGCCTTTGCGGGCTCATTGTCGATGATGACGCAGTCAATTTTGCCGCTTGTGAGAGCTGCAATGGCGTCAGCACCCTTGGGAAATGCCTGAACATGATCCTCGCCGAAGCCGCCGTTCTCGATGGTATCGGAAGCGTAGGTGTAGCCGGTGGTTGCGATCTGGCATCCGATCTGGATGTTCTCACCATTCTCGATCTTTGCAACGACATCGTCAACACCGGTGATGTCGGAGTCTTCCTTAACGATCATGACCTGAATGCCGGTAGCATAGTTGTCGGAGAAGTTGATGCTCTGCAGGCGCTCCTCGGTAACGGTCATGCCTGCCATTGCGATGTCTGCCTTGCCGGAGGTGAGTGCGGGGATGATCGCGTCAAACTCCATGTCATTAACGACGAGCTTCATGCCGAGCTTATCTGCGATAAGACCTGCAACGGTGGGGTCGATGCCGACGATCTTGTCGCCGTCAACGGACTCATACGGGGGGAAAGTGGCGTTGGTAGCCATGACGAGCTCTTCCGCGTCTGCCGCAACGTTCTGCTGGACCTCGGGGAGAGTGCCGGTGCCGGAGATGAAGTAATCAATGACTGCCTTGAGGGTACCGTCGTCCTTAAGCTCCTTGAGAGCTGCGTTGACCTTCTCAAGCAGTGCGGTGTTTTCCTTCGCAATGCCAATCGCGTAATCCTCGGTGACGTACTCGGAGTCGAGGATCTTGAGCTTTGCGCTCGCATCAGAGTCGTTATCTTTATTGTTGTTATTGCCGCAGGCGCACAGTGCAAGCACCATGACCAGAGCGAGCATAAGAGCTACGAACTTTTTCATTTTATTTACCTCTCAATATTATTTTCAAAAATCGTTTTGGCATTGCCGTTTCTGTTAACGGTGCTTATATTAGCATCTTTATTCACACTTGTCAACACTTTTTTGAAAAAATATTCATGATTTTTTCGTTTTTCTTGATTTGCAGTGCATAATATCCATTTCGGTGCGAATATTCACTGTTTTTTCGCATAATTGAATAAACATCGGGCCTGTTTTTTGTTAAACAAGCCCGATGTTTTGTCGCTATTTCACAGTTTTATGCCCTGCGTTTTAGTAATGATGCAATAGAAAACAGCAAAAATGCCGCAATGTTGACTATTACGACGCTTGCGCCGGAGGGAAGCTCGAACACATATGATGCCGCCATGCCGAGCACGAAGCACACGACGGAGATGACCGACGAGCACACCACCACCGCCTTGAAGCTGCGGCACAGGCGCATGCTCGTGAGCGCCGGAAAAATGATGAGGCTCGATATCAGAAGCGCGCCCATCATGCGCATACCGAGAACCACCGTGACGGCAGTCAGTACGGCGATCACCGTGTTATAAAGCTCCGCATTCGTGCCGGTGGCCTTTGCAAAGGTCTCGTCAAAGGTGACGGCGAAGATGCGGGGGTAAAGAAGCACGAACATCAAAAGTACGACGGCAGACAGCACGATGCTCAAGACGGCATCGGCATGGCTTAACGACAGAATGCTGCCGAACATATAGTTTGACACATCGGTGTTCATGCCCGTTGTCATGGATATGACCACAACGCCGATTGCAAGGGCGCTCGAGGAGATAAGCGCAATGGCAGCATCGCCCTTTATGCGGCTCGACTGGCTGATGCGCAGGAGTAGGAACGCTGCCGCAACGACCACCGGCACAGCCAGTGCCAGCGGTGCGACATTCACGGCGGCGGCGATTGCCAGCGCCCCGAAGCCGACATGGCTTAATCCGTCGCCTATCATGGAGTAGCGCTTTAATACGAGCGACACGCCCAAAAGTGCGGCGCACAGCGACACGAGAACGCCGACGATGATGGCACGGCTCATAAAGTGGTATGAAAACATTTCGGTTATAAGCTCTGTCATGCTCTGCCGCCTCCTACAAATCTGCGTGCAAGGTCGCTCTCACGGTACTGCGCAGTTGTACCGAAGAAAAGCTGGCGGTTGCCCAGGTGCAGAATGTGCGTTGCGTAGCGCACCGCCTCGTGGATATCGTGCGATATCATGATTACGCTCGTGCTGTCGCAGAGGTTTATAAGCTTAATGAGGTTGTACATCTCGTTTGTCGCCACGGGGTCAAGGCCGGTGACGGGCTCGTCGAGCAAAAGCAGCTTTTTCGTTGCGCACATTGCCCGTGCAAGCAGTACACGCTGCTGCTGACCGCCGGAAAGCTCCATGTAGCAGCGGTTTTTGATATCCTCAATGCCGAGCCGCTCCATGTTCTGCTGCGCAGCCTTTTTGTCCTCGGCATTGTAAAACATTCTGCCGCCCATGGAATTCAGTCTGCCGGAGAGCACGACCTCGTACACGGAGGCCGGGAAATCACGCTGCAGCTGGGTCTGCTGCGGCAGATAGCCTATCTCGGTCTGCTTGAGTCCGTCGCCGAGGGTTATGCTGCCGCTTGTGGGCTTTTTGAGGCCTAAAAGTCCCTTCATTAGAGTCGACTTGCCAGAGCCGTTTTCGCCGACGATGCACAGGTACGAGCCTGCGTCTATCGAAAAGTTTATCCCGCTCAGGACGGTGTGACCGTCGTAGGCAAAGGACAGATCCTTGCATGTTATCTGCGCCATCAGCCGAGTGCCTCCTTCAGTGAATTTAAATTTATGCGCATGAGGTCAAGATAGCTTACCCCCTGCCGGAACTGCTCGGCAGACACGCTGTGCGCCGAATAAAAAGGCAGCTTCTTGCAGCCGGTGTCCTCACAGATGACATCCGCCATCTTCTGATTGGAAAACTCCATATACAAAACCGCCGGTATCTTATACTCACGCACACGGTCGATAAGATATGCCACCGTCTTGGCAGACGGCTCTGTCTCCGACGAGCATCCCGGGAACGCCGCATAGCAGTCAAGCCCGTATTCCAGCGCAAAATAGCGCATCGGGAAGCGGTCAGCGAACACGAGCGTGTGCTTGCCGGAGTTTTTGATTACCTGCCGAAACTCTCTGTCAAGGGACATAAGCTGCGACTTATAGGCGGCGAGGTTCGTTTTATACGCCTCGGCGTTGGCGGTGTCAAGCTTGCACAGCGCATTGCAGATTTCCTCGGAAATTTTGATGGCGTTTAAGGGCGATGTCCACACATGCTCGTCAAGCTCCGGCTCGCCGTCCTCGGCATTGTATATACCGTCGGCCGATTCCTCGACGGTGTCGACGCAGTCCATCATATATATAGTATTGAGCTCGGGCGTAATGAGCGTCTTAGCCCACTGCTCCGACTCTCCGCCATTGCAGATAAACAGGTCGCTTTCCTGTATGCGTATCATGTCCTTGGGCGTGGGCTCATACGAGTGCACCTCCGAGCCGGGCTTTATGAGCAGCGTGAGCTCCGCTCTATCGGCAGCAATTTCCCGGGCAAAGTCGTATGCCGGAAAACTCGTGCAGACAATCTGTAGCTTAGATTTATCGTGTGTCTGCTCGGGCTCGGCAGTGCAGCCGCACAAGATTAGGCACAGGCAGAGGAAAATTGCGGTCAGTCTTTTCATTTTGATCTCCTAGCGCAGTTGGCGCAGTGCCCGTAGAGCATGCTCTTTTCGTCGTCGATGACAAAGCCGGTGGTCTTAGCGAGCGTATCGCAGGCGGCGCTGTCAAGGTGGATGAGCAGGCCACAGTCAACGCATTTTATGTGCAGGTGCTCAGAGCAGCAGCTGCTGCCAGCCAGCTGATATACACTGCTCGCCGTGCCTTCACGGGTAAAGCGGCGCACCTGACCGTCGTCGCAGAGCTTTTTTATAAGCCTGTATGCGGTGCTCTTGGCGGGTGCAGCCTCGCCCATCGTTGCAATTATTTCGTCTATCGTGAACTGATGCTCGGCATTTCGTTCCAAAAACGCCAAAAGTGCAGCCTTTTGCTGTGTTTGATAACTCGTTCTCATAGCTCCTCCAATTCGAGAAACTTTCTCATTTTCGTTTGCTTAGGATACCCCATTATTGCCGATTTGTCAAGCACATAAAAGACCGCAGACGAAGCACCATCTGCGGTCTTGAATTATTTAGTTTAGAAGCGCCGCTGCTGCAGTGCCGAGTAGGGTGGTCTCGTCGGAGGTGACGAATTCAAAATTTCGGCCAAGCGTTTCACCGGCGTAGGCTTGCATGTGCTTTTCCAGAAGCGGCCTGAACAGCGCGCTTTTTTTGAAAAGCGATCCGTCAACAGATATGCACACGGGCTTATCTCTCCCCTCGCCTGTCAGCAGCAAAATCGCCGACAGATTGCAGCACATGCAGCGTGCCGCACGGTCGAATAGCTCGTATATTATGTAAACCGTTTTATCTCTGTCCGCTGCGTTGAAGCACTCGGGCAGCTTGCCCATAGCCCATGCATCGGCGGTTGGGGTGTCAAGCTCCGGCAGGTGTAGAATAAATTCTTCCGCTGCGCTTGAGAACAGCCCCTCGCGCGCCGCCGCTTGCAGTGTATAGCGGCAGACCTCGCCGAGATATGCGCCGGAGCACATTTTTTCGGCGATGTAATAGCCGGTGTCTGGCAGGGCGCTGTCCATCTCAAGGTCAAAATTGCCCCTCGGGAAGCCGTCGAACGAGCCGGATTCAAGGTTGACGAGCATTTTGCCGTCGCCATGCAGGCTGAGCTTTGATATTCTGCGCTCGGGAAGGGCGCAGCAGGTGTTCGTGCCTGTACCTGCGACCATGCCGATAAAGCCGCCGTACTTTTCGCGCTCGAGCAGTGCCGAGCCGCCGAGCAGAGTTGCCGGCGTGTCGTTTAGCACAACAATTTTCTTTTTGCCCAAGCCACGGCGTTCAAGCTCCGCGTTGAGGTCAGCGCCGAGCAGTCTGCCATTCGCGCCGAGAAGTTTCACTTGCTTTGTGAGTCCCAAAACGCGGCTGTCGATATCCGGCGTAACCTCGGCGGGGTAAGAAAAGCAAAAGCCTATGACATCCGCCTCGCTCAAAAGCGTCTCAATGGCATCGGCGGTGCGGCCTATAAACTCCGACCAGTGCGCGGGCACAAGCGTGCCGGGCATCAGGCTGCGCTCAATATTCTCAAGCCTGCAGCCGTGGTCGCCGAAGCTTAAAAGTGCCGTGCGGTAGTTCGTGCCGCCGGCATCGATGACCGCCGCCTTTTTATCCTTCGGAAGTCTCCCATCAAGGCGCAGATAGGTCGGTATCATTGGCACTTTCTCTTGCTTTTCTTTTAAGCCCCGCTCCATGCACTCGCAGAAAGCCTTGGAGTACCGTTCAAGCTCGACACGGTCGGCGTTCATGCCGTGACGCAGCATAAATTTTTTCACATTATCCATAGTATTAAAAAATTCGGCGGCATAGCCGCCGAATTATAGACTTAATTATTATTCTTTCTCTGCGGGAATGTCCTTAACGGACTGCACGATGCCCTCTGCAAGACCTGCAACGCCCTGAATTTCGCTGGGGATGATGATCTTGGTGGCTCTGCCGTTGGCAGCGGCGGCAAACGCTTCAAGAGCCTTGATCTTCAGAACGCCATCACCGGGAGCCGCCTCGTTGATGAGGCGGATACCCTCTGCGGTAGCGGTCTGGACCTTGAGGATAGCCTCGGCCTGACCTTCAGCCTCGAGTATCTGCTGCTGCTTCTTTGCATCTGCACGCAGGATGGCGGACTCCTTCTCGCCCTCCGCCTCGAGGATGGCTGCACGCTTTTCACCCTCTGCGCGAAGGATGGCCTCACGGCGTTCACGCTCTGCCTTCATCTGCTTTTCCATTGCAGACTGGATCTCTTTGGGCGGGAGAATGTTCTTGAGTTCGACACGGTTGACCTTGATGCCCCAGGGGTCGGTGGCTTCGTCAAGGATGTTGCGCATCTTGGCATTGATGATATCACGGCTGGTCAGGCACTGGTCGAGCTCGAGGTCGCCGATGATGTTACGCAGGGTAGTCGCAGACAGGTTCTCGATAGCGACCATGGGGTGCTCGATGCCGTAGGTGTACAGCTTCGGGTCGGTGATCTGGAAGTAGATGACCGTATCTATCTGCATGGTGACGTTATCCTTGGTGATAACAGGCTGTGGGGGGAAGTCGGCTACCTGCTCCTTGAGGGAGATGGTCTTTGCAACTCTCTCAAAAAACGGGATCTTGAAGTGGATGCCGGTGCCCCAGGTGGTCTGGAACTTACCCAGACGCTCGATTATCATGACCTTACTCTGCTGAACGATGCGAATGTTCCTAACGATGATGAGAAGAACGATTATCGCAATGATGATCAACGGAATGTAACTCAAAAAATCCATATTTTATCCTCCGTTTTAAGCCTCGTGGGCTATTTTTGATACAATGAGTTTGACGCCTTCGATACGCTCGGCCTTAACGAGCTGACCTTCGGGAATGATCTCCTCGTCGACACACCTTGCCGTCCAGGTCTTGCCGTCGACATAAACGGCGCCTGTGCCGGAGATATTGTCGATAGTCTCAACAACGCGGCACTCCTTACCGATGAGAATGTCGGCATTTGTCGGCTCGACCTTGTTGTTGACATACTTCTTCACGAGCGGCCTTGTAAAATACAGCGTGACGGCCGAAGCGACGATAAACACCGCTATCTGAACCCACGGGTTTGCACCCAGCATGGCGGTCACCATTGCGAAAAGCGCACCGATGGCAAACCAGATAGAAACGATACCGACTGTCACGGCTTCGATCACAAGGAACACTACCATTGCGATTATCCAAAAAGTCGTCATAGACATTTCGGCAAATATCGGCATAGTCATTACCTCCACATTAGTTATTCTGTTATAATTTTATTACATTATAGCTTATTTAGCAAGCAAATTCTGAAAGAAATTTTCAGAGCCTCCGTCTCAAAAAATTCGTACTTTCACGCTTTACAATTCTGCTGTGATGATGTACAATGTAGTGAAGTGAAGTGCTAAACGGAGGAATGAAACCGCAATGAATAAACTTAACAGAAAGCCCCGCAATCTCGATATGTACAAGGCCATTTTGACCCTCAACACCGTTGAGGAGGCTATGGCGTTTTTTGATGATTTGTGCACCGTGACCGAAATTCAGGCTATGGAGCAGCGCTATCAGGTCGCAGTCTGCCTTTCCAAGGGCATGATATATAACGACATTCTTGCCGAGACCGGCGCATCCAGCGCAACGATAAGCCGCGTGAATCGCTCTTTGCAGTATGGTAAGGACGGCTACGAGATAGCGTTTAATCGTCTCAGAGAGCAGGAGGACAAATGAGTCTTGCGTACGGTCCTTTAGCTGCGTGGTACGATAAGCTGACGCTCGACGTGCCGTATGAGGAGTTTTTGGGCTTTTACGAGCGCGAGTTCAAGGCCGACGGCGGCGAGTTTCAGACGATACTCGACCTGTGCTGCGGAACAGGTACGCTCACATGGCTCATGGCCCAGCACGGGTATGAGATGATAGCGGCCGACGCATCGGCGGATATGCTGATGGAGGCAAGCGCCAAGGCAGCCGAGGTCAGTGTGCCGCCGCTGTTTCTGTGTCAGGAGGCAGCGGAAATTGACCTTTACGGCACGGTGGACGCCTGCGTCTGCTCCCTCGACGGCATGGATTATATCCCGCCCGATGAGCTGGGCGAGGTATTCCGCAGGCTGCATTTGTTTATTAGACCAGACGGGCTATTTATCTTCGATATCCGCAGCCCCGAGTGGTTTAAAAGCATCGACGGCGAGGTGTTCGTCGACGAGACCGAAGACATGCTGTGCCTTTGGCGTGCCGATTTTGAGGGCGGATGCATGTGCTACGGCATGGACATTTTCTCGAAGCGAGGCAGGCTGTGGCAGCGTGAGAGCGAGGAGCATCTGGAATACGCCCACGAGCCGCAGATGCTCGAAAAGCTGCTTAATGAGCACGGATTTATCGATGTTAGAGTATGCACCGACTGCCCTCAGGGTGATGACGGCAGGATATTCATCATTGCAAAGAATACAGCGCATTAACAATGCGCAGGCTTCATATATTGAGGTAGTAAAATGGATAGAATTTTGAGAGCAACAGCCGCTGACGGCTTTATAAAAATGTCCGCCGTTTCCGCAAAGGATACGGTGCAGCGTGCCAAGGATATACACAAGTGCACGCCCACCACGGCGGCGGCGCTCGGCCGCACGCTGTGCGCAGCGTCGATGATGGGCAACCTCCTCAAGGAGGATAACGGCAGTCTGACCATCCGCATTAACGGCGGCGGCCCTATCGGCAGCATCATCGCCGTGTCGGACTCCATGGGCTATGTGCGCGGCTATGTGACTAACCCCGCCGTTGACCTGCCCCTGCGGTCTGACGGTAAGCTCGATGTCGGCGGCGCCGTCGGCAAAGACGGTATGCTCACCGTGAGCCGCGATATCGGCCTTGCGCAGCCGTATGTCGGCTCGACCGAGCTCGTTTCCGGCGAAATTGCCGAGGATCTGACAGCGTATCTGCTTGAAAGCGAGCAGGTGCCCTCAGCCTGCGGGCTTGGTGTTCTCATCGACACCGACCTGAGCGTCAAGGCAGCCGGCGGCTTTATAGTCCAGCTCATGCCCGGTGCGCCGGATGAGTATATCGATGTTCTCGAGGAGAACATTTTCATGATGGATCAGCTGACGACCATTCTCGCCGAGGATGGCTTGGAGGCCGTGTTCGAGCAGGTGCTCAAGGGTCTGCCCTATCACGTCGTCGATGAGGATGAGGTGGGCTACCGCTGCTATTGCAGCCGTGAACGTGTCGGCGATGCGATACTCGGCGTTGGCGAGGGTGAGCTTGAGAGCATGATAAATGAAGGCAAGGACATTGATGTAAGCTGCCAGTTCTGCGACACGGTCTACACCTTCACGCCCGATGATCTGCGCACGCTTCTCGACGAGTCCAAAAAAGCATAAAAAGTTGAAATTTGATGTTGACAATTGGGGCGAGCTTTAGTATAATGAACAAGCCGCTGATAGGGGAGCATAGCTCAGCTGGTTAGAGCACCTGCCTTACAAGCAGGGGGTCACTGGTTCGAGTCCAGTTGTTCCCACCAATTTTCAGCATATGCCTCTGTAGCTCAGTAGGTAGAGCAGCGGACTGAAAATCCGCGTGTCGTTGGTTCAACTCCGACCGGAGGCACCATTTTGCGGGCATAGCTCATCCGGTAGAGCGCCACCTTGCCAAGGTGGAGGTAGCGAGTTCGAGTCTCGTTGCCCGCTCCAAGAAATAGTTTGCAGGCTTTGAAAGCCTGCAAACTTATATGGCGTCATAGCCAAGTGGTAAGGCAGCGGACTGCAAATCCGCGATTCCCCGGTTCAAATCCGGGTGACGCCTCCAAAAATCCCTCGTACTTTCGTTCGAGGGATTTTTCCTTTTTACTCTTCACTAAGTATCCTTGCCGGATTTTGGGGTGGCAACAAATGATACCGGAGAGCATAAAATTCGATTATTAATGCAATCACTCCCGCACTGCCGTGCAGGAGTGATTATTATGCTATTTACATGGCTATTTGATTTTGCATGATCTTGCTGCTCTTGAGCTCATTGAGCTTGTAGCCCTCCTCGCAGACAACCATGTAGTAGGCGTTGACGATGAGGATGATATTCACCCACGCACCCTTGGTTCCCATAAAAAGCACGGCAATAAAACTCACAGCAGAGCCGAAGCTGAACGACAGTATCGTAAACACATAAAACAGTAGCTTTTCAATGTGCTTTCTGTCGCCGTCGATGATGAAATTTGCGAAGGCGAGAGATGCCTGCTTAACATTGTTAGTTGAGAAGATGGTCGAGCTTACATATCCCTTTGCGCCGGTGAAGCTGCTCCACTGGATGCTCATTGCAAAAAATATTGGGTACAACCCTAAAAGCGGATTCGCATCGGCGGGGATGAAGCACAAAATGATGCACGCAAGCGCATCTACAAGGGGTGCGGCCCGCTGCATGTCCACCTTCAGATAATGCGGCAGAAACACCGTCAGCATCGTGCCGGTAATGTACAGCACCAATGCGCCGATGTGCAGGAGCACGGCGACTACATCACCCCTGAGCGCATTCATCACGAGCTCAAGAAGATTCATTGTCTGCGCATTTGCAAGCAGACCGCTGCGGCACAAAATAGCATAGCCTGCGAAAAATCCGCCGACGGCGGCAAACGCCAAGTGCCTGTATTGACCGATATCTTTGTTCTTACTCATTTCATCGCCTCTAATCGAACAGCTCTCAGTATAACACTCCGGCAGGCTAATTCAAGGCCAAAAATCGTCAAATTTCAGATAATATTGATTGCTTTTGCGCTCAGTGTTAAAATACCGCAGAGGTGATAACTATGTACGAGCTCATTCAGGTTGCAAATAACACTTATTATGTTAACTGCCCTGCCAAGATCGGCGTATACCGCTGCAACGATACGGAAATTTATCTCATCGACAGCGGCAATGACAAGGACGCAGGCCGCAAGGTGCGCCGTGTTCTCGAAGCCGAGGGCTGGCAGGTAAAGGCCATACTCAACACGCATTCGCACGCTGACCACACCGGTGGCAACAAGTATTTTCAGCAGAACACCGGCTGCAAAATTTTTGCCCCGGGCATTGAGGCATGCATTGCAAGTCACCCCATTTTGGAGCCCGCTCTGCTGTACGGCGGTGCACCCTGCAAGGCGCTCAAGCACAAGTTCCTGATGGCGCAGGAATCAGAATGTTGTGACATCTCTTCCCCCGATTTTCCCTCGGAGATCGAGGTCATTCCCCTGCACGGGCACATTTTTGACATGGTCGGCTACCGCACTCCGGACGATATCGTGTTCCTCGCTGACTGCGTTTCGAGTGCAGCTACGCTGGAGAAGTACAAGATAGGCTATCTATACGATGTGCAGGCGTATCTCGACACACTCAGCGTTGTCGAAACGCTCTCTGCCAAACTCTTTGTCCCTTCGCACACCGAGCCCACGGAGGATATCCGTGAGCTAACGGAGATAAACCGCCGCTCGGTGTTTGATGTCAGAGACAGGATACTGTCTATCTGCGTCGAGCCTATGAATTTTGAGGCGATATTGCAGCGCATTTTTACCGATTTCGGCCTGACGCTCAATTTTGAGCAGTATGCGCTCATCGGCAGCACGCTACGTTCGTATCTGAGCTGGCTGCTCGATAGCGGTAAGCTTGCCGTTTCGTTTGAAGATAATTTGATGCTTTGGAAAGCTGTTTAAGACATGGACATTACACTTGCACACTATTTGATAGTCTGCCCGCTAGTTTTTCTCGCCGGATACATTGATGCGGTAGCCGGAGGCGGCGGACTGGTCTCCCTCCCCGCCTACCTCATATCCGGTCTGCCTGCGCACTATGCCATAGCTACGAACAAGCTTAGCTCCGCCATGGGCACGACGCTCACGACCATCCGCTACGCACGGGACGGCTTCATTCCTTGGAAGCAGGCCATTTTCTGCGTTATATTTGCGCTTATAGGCTCATCCTGCGGTGCGGAGCTTGCGCTGATGCTCGATGCTGACGTGTTCAAGATGATAATGCTGTTTATCCTGCCGGTCACGGCGATATATGTGTTCAAAAGCAAGGCACTGGTTACAGAAAAGCCGCCGCTTTCGTTCACGAAAACGATGATTCTAAGCTGCGCTATTGCCCTTGTCATCGGCGCATACGACGGGTTTTACGGTCCGGGCACGGGAGCATTTTTGATTTTGCTGCTGACTGCCGCGGCACACATGCCGCTCACGAGTGCAAACGGCGTTTGCAAGGTGATAAACCTCACGACGAATATATCGGCACTGACTGTGTTTATCCTAAGTTCCAAGGTTCTCTACCCGCTCGGCCTCGCTGCCGGTGTTTTCTCGATAGCAGGTAACTTCCTCGGCGCGAAGCATTTTGAAAAGGGCGGCGGAAAATCGGTAAAGCCCATCATGATCCTGGTGCTAACGATATTCTTCATAAAGGTTTTATATGAAGTCTTATTCACATGAAAAAACTCGCTTCTTCGGAAGCGAGTTTTTTCAAAATGTTAGCTTTATGAGGCTTTTGTCGTTTGAAAAGCTCCTCATTTCCTGGATGAAGAGAATGTCATCGACATTGTTTTCATCGATGACGCTTTTAGCCGAGCCGGTGGAATAACGCAGGTCAAGCATGATTATTGTCTCATAGTCGGCCGTCAGGAACGGTGCAAGACTATTGGCAAAGGAGTCCTTTATTATAAGCAGGGTCTTGCCATTATCGCAGCCGCCCTTTATCACGACCTGACCGTAGTTTCCACCGAAAAAGGCCTTGTATTTGTCCTTCTCGTTCACGCTCTTGGGCGTGAGCTTTTCGATGTAATAGCCGTCCTTGCCGAGATACGCACCGCCGATATCCTTGAAGCCCGCGAGCTTCTTCACATCGGTGCCTAGGCTCGTCCATGTGTCACGGGCGGGAAACTGGTCTGAGATATACGAGGTAAGCTCCTCCTGAAAGTTACCGGAAAGGACGCTGTCAAGGCTGAGCTCAGGTGTGGTCTGGAGCATTCTGTTTTCGTTTTCGGAAAAATCCTTATCATTTCCCGCGAGCACAAGCACGGCAGGCAGAGTTATTATCGCGAAAAACAGGGTGATGAGCGTGATATGCAGTTTTTTCACCACGGTCACCTCCTAGAACCTGAAGTAAAGGAAGGGATTGTAGCTGTCGCTGATGAGAAACGCCATGCTCAGAATTAGTACAGCTGCGGTCGGCACCGCTTTTAGGATAAACGCCGTTTTCTCGTTCATAGCCCCGGTTGCCTTTTCAAAAAGCTTCTCGGGAAGCTGCGTCGACGCAATGGCGCACACCATAAGAAGTATCGCCTTTGTGGTCAGCCAATACATATCCTGCCCGCCGAGAGCGCCGTTTGCGCCGAACATCGAGCCGAGATACGGCAGCAGCATGCTAACATCGTCGCAGGCGAATATCACCCAGCCGACAACGATGAGCAGCAGCGAATACACGTGGCGCAGAAGCTTCGGTATCTCGTAGATGTCCTTGACCTTTTCCCTGTTGATTTATGCGTAGTTGTACTCAACGCCGTCGGCAGCGGGGAAGAAATCTTTATTTCATTCGCCGTTCTTTTTGTTTATAAAGCTCTGTACATCGTTGACCTTTAACAGTGTAAAAATGTTCATAACGAGCAGCACTGCGAGCATCAGCGGCATCACAACACCCATAACTGTACTGACTTTTTCTTTCATGGAGCCGTCTCCTTTCAAGCCTTCACAAATAAAATGATATTTTGTTCTGAACCTGCTGCCCGCCAACTGTGTGGTTCTGAGTAGAACAGTTGATATACCCTGTTGGTATGCGCATGTCAAGTGGTATTGAGCAAAAAAATCGGGACAACAATTTGTTTACAATTGTTGTCCCGACATTTGTGTAGGTCAGTTATTATGCGAAATATTTCAGATACAGCATCACCATGGAGATGAGGATCGAAAGCAGTGTTACAGGGATCATGGTCTTGCAGTACTTGCCCCATCCGATCTTATGCCCGGATTTGTTTGCCTGAGCGACACCGACGACATTTGCCGATGCGCCGATGGGCGTTGCACTGCCGCCAAGGTCGGTGCCCATGGCTAGTGTCCACGCAAACACGCCGAGGTCAAAGCCTGTAGTCGCAGATAAGCTGCGTATGACGGGTATCATAGTCGCTGCAAAGGGGATGTTATCCACAATGGCACTGGCAATGGCCGACACCCACAGGATTATGACCACGATGAGCAGCGGCTCGCCGCCGGAGATATCCTCGATAAAGCCTGCAATCATCTCCAAAATGCCCGTTATCTCAAGTCCGCCGACAACGATGAACAGGCCAACGAAGAACAG
The DNA here is from genome assembly GCA_022784505.1 of Bacillota bacterium. Classification (GTDB taxonomy): domain Bacteria; phylum Bacillota; class Clostridia; order Oscillospirales; family Oscillospiraceae; genus F23-B02. The sequence goes on along the minus strand of JALFUQ010000025.1, from coordinate 1,852 downwards.
AAGCGTTTTGTAATCGACCTTTTTGAGGATCGTTCCGGCATTCTTAAGATGCGTCAGCAGTGTGACGACGGCGACGAAAACGCCGATGGTCGAGACCGTGAGGCCGGTCGCCGCGTGGCTCACAAGAAGGACAACGGCAGCGCCGAAGATTACGCAGCTTGTAATGAACTTGCCCTTGTCGGTTATCGCCTGCTTCGGCTCGATTACCGTTATCTCGCTGAGCGAGACGGTCTGTTTCTTTATCGATTTGCCGAACACGAGGTAGAAATACAAAAGCGTGAACAGCATGGCGACAAGCGCGATTTCGCCCGTGTTGGTGAGAAAATCACCAAAGCTGTAGCCAAGCGAGGTGCCGATTATGATATTCGGGGGATCGCCGCACATGGTGGCGCTTCCGCCGAGGTTCGCGCAGAAGATCTCGGCCAGGATAAACGGCACGGGATCGAAGCGCAGAAGCCTTGCAAGCTCAATGGTAACGGCGGCGAGGAAAAGGATGACCGTTATGCTGTCGATGAACATCGACAGCACCGCTGACAGCAGCATGAATGTGAAGAATATGGCGATGGGCTTATAGTGCACGGCCTTTGCGATCATCATGCAAAGCCAGCGGAAGAAACCTGCCTCCGCCATGCCCTCGACCATTACCATCATGCCTGCGATGAATATGATGGTCTCCCAGTTGATGCCGGTGCTCGCGGCGGTCTGCGTTCCGGCGGAATACCAAAAATGCGTCGAGACGATGCTATGTAGGTTTAAGGTCTCCTTGACTGCGTCAAAGCTGTGCATACCGACGCCGAATACCAGCACACAAGTCAAAAGACCGGCTATAAGCGTCACGATATGCCGTTCTATCTTATCAATAACGATGAATATGAACATGGCAATGAAAATTACAAGTGCGGTTATCTGTGCAAACATTGGATCGTGACTCCTTTCATAGTCGGTCTTTCGGTGTTCAGTTTTTATATATACTGTTTAGTTCTATAAAATATCCTCAATTCTTATGAAGCATCGCATATGCTTTTTCCCGTGCAAGCGCACGGTGGAGGCTGAGCTCTGCGCGCTTCAAGTCGAGATCTGATGCTTTTGCCGCAATACGCTGCTTTGCTCGGGCTTCGGAAGCCTGAGCTCGGGCAAGGTCGATGGTCTCGGCCTTTTCCGCACTGCGGGCTAAGATGATAAGCTCATTATCCGCAACGCTGAGCACGCCGCCGGATACCGCCGCGAAGTGCATCTCGTCATTGACCTTATACCTCACGACGCCCTCATCGAGTGCGCCTATCATATTGGCGTGGTTAGCAAGGATGCCTGCCTCGCCGTCTGTCAACGGCACAGCAACATAGTTTGCCATCTCGTCGCAGACCGTGCCGCCGGCCGTGGTGATCTGAAGATGAATTTTGTTCTCCATGGCTTACATATCCTTACGCTTTGCAAGCACCTCGTCGATGGTGCCGCACATGAGGAATGCCTGCTCGGGAAGGTCGTCGCAATCGCCGCCGAGGATAGCCTGGAAGCCCCTTATCGTGTCCTCCATCTTGACATACTTGCCGGATAGGCCGGTGAAGTTTTCCGCAACATGGAACGGCTGCGACAGGAATCGCTGGATGCGGCGTGCACGGTTGACGACAGCCTTATCCTCAACGCCGAGCTCGTCCATACCGAGGACGGCGATGATATCCTGCAGTTCCTTGTACTTCTGCAAAACGGCCTGAACGGCACGGGCGGTATCGTAATGCTCCTTGCCGAGGATATTCGGGTCGAGTATTCTCGAAGTTGACTCCAGAGGATCAACGGCGGGATAAATACCGAGCTCGGATATCGAGCGGGACAGAACGGTCGTTGCGTCAAGGTG
>JALFUQ010000023.1 GCA_022784505.1 Bacillota bacterium | reverse complement strand
TCATGCTCCGGCGAAAACTCGTGCTCAACTTCGGGCAGTGTTTCCAAAATGGCGGTGCTTGCCTTTTCTGCGGCAATTTTGAGATCGTTATCGCTTATCATAAAATCCCCGCCTCCTTGCACAATTGTTCAAGTCTTTGCTTTGCCCGCTGAGCGGTCTTGCTCGCAGCGGCGCTCGACATGCCGAGCATATGTGCTATCTCTCGGGTCGAATAGCCGTGGTAATATTTTAATAGTATAAACTGTCTATAGCGTGCAGGCAGTTTTAATATGCAGTTTACAAGCTCATTGGCGCTTTCGGCTTCGATGCCGCAGCTTTGCTCGCAAAGCTCGCAGCTGCCGTGGCGCTTGAGCTTGCGGTAGCGGTCAATGGCGGTGTTTTCCGCAATCGTGACGACAAAGGCTTTTGTTTTGGTCGATAGCTCATCGGGTATCTTGCCAAGGTTCTCGGCTATTTTCACGAACGCCTGCTGGACCGCATCCTCTGCCTCATGCTCGTTATGCAATATCTCATTTGCTGCGCAGAACATCACGCTGCGGTACTCGTAATACAGTCTTTCAAGCTTTGTCCTGTCCTGTGCGCTGACTAAAGTTAGGGCATATACAAGCATTTTACTTCATAAATCCGCCGTCGGAGGTTATGACCTGGCCGGTTATAAAGGACGCTGCGTCAGAGGCGAGGAAGCTCACGACCGCCGCAATGTCCTCGGGTCTGCCGAGCCTGCCGACAGGGGTGTCCTCGGCAAGGGCATCGAGCGTTTCCGTGCCGAGTACCTGCACCATGTCGGTGTCGATAACACCGGGGGCGACGCAGTTTACACGGATATTTGTCGGCGCAAGCTCTTGCGCGAGCGAGCGTGTAAGCCCGATTATTGCGTGCTTTGTTGCGGAATAGGCGACCTCGCAGGATGCGCCGTGCTGACCCCAGATAGACGAGGTGTTTATGATGCAGCCGGAATGCTCGTGCAGCATATGCGGAAGCACGGCCTGGATGGTGTTGAACGCACCGTTGAGGTTCACATCGAAAATGCGCTTCCAGTAATTCTCGGTCATGTCCTGGAACAGGCACTGCTTTGCTATGCCCGCGTTGTTAACTAGAAGCGTCACGGCACCGAGGGTCTTTTCCACCTCGGTGACCATTTGCTTTACGGCGGCAGCATCGGCGACATCGGCCTTGTACCACATTGCCTCACAGCCCCCGTTTACGAGCTGCTCGACCGCTTCCTGCGCTTTATCTTCACGCTCAACGCAGTTAATGCAGACGGCATAACCGTCGTGAGCAAGCTTTATTGCCTCTGCCCTGCCGATACCACGGGATGAGCCCGTTATAAGTGCAACCTTTTTCATATTACCTCACTTTGCCTCAAACTGGCTGTAATATAGTTCCTTATAAAGGCCGTTTGCCTTCAAAAGCTGCTCGTGCGTGCCGCTTTCGACGACATCGCCCTTTTCCATGACGAGGATGAGATCTGCGTCACGGATAGTCGAGAGCCTGTGGGCAATGACGAATGAGGTCCTGCCCTCGGTGAGCTTGTACATCGCCTGCTGGACGAGAGCTTCCGTGCGGGTGTCGACGGAGCTTGTGGCTTCATCGAGAATTATCATGGGTGCATTTTCGACCATGGCTCTTGCAATGGTGAGCAGCTGCCGCTGACCGGCTGACAGGCTGCTGCGGTCGCTAAGCACGGTATCGTAGCCGTTGGGCAGGGTCATGATAAAATGATCCATGCCGACCGCCTTACAGGCAGAGCGCACCTGCTCATCGGTGACATTTTCCTTGCCGTAGACGATATTTTCACGGTATGTTCCCTCAAACAGCCATGTATCCTGCAAAACCATGCCGAACAGGGCGTGCACATCGCTGCGCTTCATTTCCGATATCGGCACGCCGTCTATGCGTATCTCGCCGCTCCACAGCTCGTAAAAACGCATGAGCAGGTTCACCATCGTGGTTTTGCCTGCACCCGTGTGGCCGACTATCGCAATCTTCTGTCCGGGCAGCACCTTGGCAGAGAAGTTGTTTATGACGGGCTTATCCTCGTCATAACCGAATCGGACATGGTCGAAGGTGACCTCGCCCGTGACCTTTTCGGGATAAGCAGTGCAAGAGCTGTCATCGGAAAGCTCCTCTTCCTCGAGGAAGCCGAACACACGCTCACCGGCGGCACCGGCGGACATGAGCTGGGTGGCTGCCTGCGCTATCTGCGAAAGCGGATTTGTAAACAGGCGCACATATGCGATAAAGGACACTATAACGCCAAACGAGATAGTCCCGCTCATGGTGAGGGCAGCGCCCACAACGCACACGGCGACATAGCCGAAGTTGCCGATAAAGCCCATGAACGGCATCATTAGTCCGCCGAAGAACTGGGATTTCCATGCACTTTCATAGAGATTGCCGTTTATGCGCTTAAATTCCGCCTTGGCCTGCGCCGTAGCGCCGTAGACGCGCACGATATCGTGGCCTGAGTACATTTCCTCGACATGGCCGTTCATGTCGCCGAGGTTTTTCTGCTGCTGGCGGAAGTATTTCCTCGACTTCTTTATGACCGAGAACATGAAAATGAAGCCGATAAGCGATGAGCCGATGGCGGTAAGCGACATGACCGCGTTCGTTGCAAACATGATGATCGTTACGCCGACAAACTGCACAACGCCCTGAACAAGGGTGGTGATGCTGGAGTTGAGCGTTGAGCTGAGGGTATCGACATCGTTTGTGATACGGCTCATGATATCTCCGATGCTGACTCTGTCAAAGTACTTGAGCGGCATGCGGTTTATCTTTTTGGAGATGCTGTCACGCAGGCTCCATGAAAGCTTCTGCATGACGGTTATCATAGTGTAGCTTGCGATGCAGGATAATAGGCCGCCGCCTATATAAATAATGAAGATAGCGATTATCGCCTGCTTTATGCCCTCCATATCTATGCCGGTGGTAAGTCCGGCGGCGATGGAGTTTGTGAGGTCCGCCATCTTGTCCGGCGCAATGAGCGTCAGCGCCGTGCTGCCGAGCGAGAGTATGAGCGATATGATTATCGCAGCATGCCACGGTTTGAGATAGTGCAGGAGCGACAGCATAGATGACTTGAAGTTTTTCGGTTTTTCGTCAACAGAGGGTCTTCTCATTCCTTTCATATGGCAAGCTCCTCCTCCGACAGCTGCGACAGGGCTATCTGACGGTAGACCTCGCAGTTTTTTAAAAGCTCCTTATGCGTGCCGATGCCGACCTGCCTGCCCTCATCAAGAACGATTATCTTATCGGCAGACATAATGGTGCCGATGCGTTGGGCAACGATGAGCTTCGTTGCATTTGCGGTCTTATCTCGGAGCGCATCACGCAGCTCACGGTCGGTCTTGAAGTCGAGTGCCGAGAAGGTGTCGTCAAAAATGAGTATCTCGGCATCGCGGCACAGCGCTCTTGCAATGGACAGACGCTGCTTCTGGCCGCCGGAGAAATTGGTGCCGCCCTGGGCGACATGCGACTTTACGCCGTCCTCAAGACTTCCTACAAACTCCTCGGACTGGGAGATATGAAGCGCATCATGTATCTTTGCCTTGTCGGCATTTGCGCCGAAGGCGACATTGTCCTCGATATCGCCGGAGAACATCACGGCGCGCTGGGACACATAGCTTAGCTTTTTGTAGAGCTTTTCAAGCTCATAATCGCGCACATCCACGCCGTCGACCAAAACAGCGCCCTCGGTGACATCGTAAAACCTCGGAATTAGGTTGACGAGCGTCGTTTTGCCCGAGCCCGTGGAGCCTATGAAGGCCACGGTCTCGCCGCGGTGGGCGGTGAAATTGATATCGGTCAGCACCTTGCCGCTGCCGCCGGGGTAGGTAAAGCTCACATTCCTAAACTCCACCTCGCCGACGCTTGTCTCCTCGGGCTGCGCCTTTGCTGCGTCGACTATCTTGGGCTCGGTGTCGAGCACCTCGTTTATACGCTTTGCTGCAACGAGCGCTCTGGGCGCAACGATGAACACCATGACGATCATGATAAACGACATGATGACCTGCATGGCGTAGGACATGAACACGATCATGTCGGCAAAGATGTCAACTCTTGTGGCTATCGATGCCGCGTCTTTGATGACGACGGCGTTTATGAGTACCGCACCTATCCAGTAGATGGACATGTTAAGGCAGTTCATGGTGATGTTCATGAACGGGCTTAAAAGCGTCATGGTGCGGTTTGCAAACAGCTGATTTTTAAGAAGGTCGGTGTTGGCCTTTTCAAACTTATCTTCCTGATACTCCTCGGCATTGTATGCGCGCACGACGCGGATACCACTCAGGTTTTCTCTTGCGGCGTGGTTGAGTGCATCCTGTAACCACTGCACCTTGCGGAACTTTGGGAAGGTCAGTGCCATTGCGATGGAAAGCAAGCCAATGAGCAGAACAACGGCGATGCCCGTTGCGAGCGACCACTGCCACGCCTTGCCCGCGATCTTCGTGATCGCCCACACAGCCATGGCAGGCGCTTTGATGACGACCTGCATGGAAAGAACGATGAGCATCTGCACCTGCACGACATCGTTTGTCGAGCGGGTGATGAGGCTTGCGGTAGAAAAGGAGTTTATCTCCTCCATTGAAAAGGACTCGACCTTATCGAACATCGCCGCGCGCAGTCTTCTTGAAAAGCTTGCGGCAATGCTTGACGCAAAGTAGCACACGATAACGGACGACACAAGACTTCCAAGCGAGCAAAGCAGCATCATACCGCCGGAAGTCCAGATATCGGCCATGGCGCTGCCCTCGGTCTCAACGAGCGTCGTTATCTGCGACATGTAGTCGGGCAGCTTAAGGTCGAGCCATACCTGCGACACTATAAAAACAAGACTGACAAGAAAAAACAGCCATTCCCTGCCCTTCATATACCTAAGTAGCTTTATCATTTTGCGGCATTCACTCCTTCGCTGCGTACTTACGGTCAAGATGCTCCTGTATCATTTTCTGAGCTATCTGGGCCGTTTCCCTCGTTGTATGGCTTTTTACGAAATCGCCGTCGAGCACATCGAGGATATCGATCTCTATCTTCGTTTTCTTTAAAGGCACATTGTGCACTATCTCGTCGGTCCCATGGATGGCGGAGATGACGACCGGAACGCCGGTGCGCTGTGCGATCTTAAACGAGCCTGCGTGGAAGGGCAAAAGCTCGTCCTCGCGGCTGCGCGTGCCCTCGGGGTAGATGACGACGGATGCGGTGTCATCCCGGATTAACTGACTTGCCGACTTTACCATTGCAATTGCCTCGCGGTTGTTGTCACGGTTCACCGGCAGGCAGCCGCATTTGTGCATAACAGCACCGACGAGGGGTATCCTGAAATTCTCGGGCTTGGATATGTAGATATACTCCTCTGCGCCGAAATACTTGATCGACGCAATGGGGTCAAATATCGAGCGGTGGTTGCAGACCATGAGATAGCGCTGACCCTCGGGAAGCTTTTCAGCGCCGCTGACGGTGACCCTCGCACCAACAAGGGCGCAGATTATCTCGGCAAGCTGATCCATGTTCCACTGCCAGAACTTTGACGGCTTTTCCTGCGGCTCGTCCATATCCACGGTAAGCTCCGACGCGGCGTACACCGCGACAATGTATGCGAGCAGCGAGCCTATGTAAAATTCGGCAAAGCGCAAAAGCGCAAAGCCCGCAAGCTTTATGCCCGCGAACTCCACTTTAGGCGACGAAATGTTGAGAGCCGTCGCCGCGGCGCTCAGTCCTGCAAATAGTTTAAGAAGCATCTGACTACCTCCGACCTAACCTTAGTCATAATTTAATATTGTAACACGAATTTTTGAATTTCCCAACACAGAAATTCAAATTTTTGCAGCAATTTTCATTTTGTTAACATATTGCCCCAGACCATCAGCGTGATTGATACGTTTATGTCAATAAATCACCGACTACAAACGCAAATTTGTGTGTTTTGCACACCTTGGCCGCGGTTTTTTTCATACTTTCGTAAAATTTGATAAACTTGTTGAATTTACACGAATACCGAGTAAATTTGAATTGATTTTTTTAAGCGCTTAGTATAAAATACATAGACAGCCCAATAACTTTTTGTTAAAAAATTTATAGGAGTGAGTAAAAAATGGATTCTCTTATCTGGCTGGCCCCCGCGCTGGCAGTCGTCGCTCTGCTTTTTGCTTTCTACAAGATTTCTTTTGTTTCCAAGCAGGATGCAGGCACCGACCGCATGAAGGAAATATCCTCCGCAATCAGTGATGGCGCTCGCGCTTTCCTCTTTGCCGAGTATAAGATCCTTGCTATCTTTGTTGCTGTTCTGTTCGTTGCAATCGGCTTCGGCCTTAACAGCTGGATTACCGCTGTTTGCTTCCTGTGCGGCGCAGCATTCTCCATTCTCGCCGGCTACATCGGCATGAATGTTGCCACCAAGGCAAACGTCCGCACCGCAAATGCTGCCCGTTTGAGCGGCATGAACAAGGCTCTGTCGATCGCCTTCTCCGGTGGCTCGGTCATGGGCATGTGCGTTGTCGGCCTCGGCCTTCTCGGCGCAAGCGTTCTTTACGTGATCTTCAAGGATCTCAATGTCCTCTTCGGCTTCTCCCTCGGTGCTTCCTCCATCGCACTGTTTGCACGTGTCGGCGGCGGTATCTACACCAAGGCAGCTGACGTCGGCGCTGACCTTGTCGGCAAGGTCGAGGCAGGCATCCCCGAGGACGACCCCCGTAACCCCGCTGTTATCGCTGACAACGTCGGCGACAATGTCGGCGATGTCGCCGGTATGGGTGCTGACCTGTTCGAGAGCTATGTCGGCGCTATCATCTCCGCAATGACCCTCGGCGCTGTCGCAATCACCGACACCGCCAACGGCGTTATCTTCCCCCTTGTTATCGCAGCCTGCGGTATTCTTGCTTCCGTTATCGCTACCTTCTTTGTCCGCGGTAAGGAAGGCTCGAACCCCCACAAGGCTCTTAAGATGGGCTCTTATGTTTCCGCACTTCTCGTCGTCATCGCTTCCCTCATCTTCAGCAAGTCGATGCTCGGCGGCATGGGCGGCGCTATCGCGATCATCTCCGGCCTCGTTGTCGGTCTCGTTATCGGTGTTGTCACCGAGATCTACACCTCCGGCGACTACAAGTTCGTTAAGAAGATTGCTCAGCAGTCCGAGACCGGCTCTGCTACCACTATCATTTCCGGTACCGCAGTCGGCATGATGTCCACTTGGGTTCCCATTCTGCTTATCTGCGTAGGCATCTTCCTTGCTTACAGGTCTTCCGGCCTTTACGGCATCGCACTCGCAGCAGTCGGTATGCTTTCCACCACCGGCATCACCGTCGCAGTTGACGCTTACGGTCCTATCGCCGACAACGCCGGCGGTATCGCCGAGATGAGCGGCCTTGACCACTCCGTGCGTGAGATCACCGATAAGCTCGACGCTGTCGGCAACACCACCGCCGCAATGGGCAAGGGCTTCGCAATCGGCTCTGCTGCTCTGACTGCACTTGCTCTGTTCGTATCCTTCACCCAGGCAACCGGCCTGAACGCTGCTGAGGTTGCACTCACCAGCCCCACTGTCGTTATCGGTCTGCTCATCGGCGGCATGCTCCCCTTCGTGTTCTCTGCAATGACCATGGATTCCGTTTCCAAGGCTGCATACAGCATGATTGAAGAGGTTCGCCGTCAGTTCCATGAGATCCCCGGCATCATGGAAGGCAAGGCAAAGCCCGACTACAAGACCTGCGTTGCTATCTCCACCACCGCCGCTCTTAAGGAAATGCTCGTTCCCGGCATCATGGCAGTTGTTGCTCCTCTGGCAGTCGGCCTCATCCTCGGCTCCACCGCTCTTGCAGGTCTGCTCGCAGGCTCCCTCGTTTCCGGCGTTATGATGGCAATGTTCATGTCCAACGCCGGCGGCGCATGGGATAACGCAAAGAAGTACATCGAGGAAGGCAACCACGGCGGCAAGGGCTCCGATGCTCACAAGGCAGCCGTTGTCGGCGATACCGTCGGCGATCCGTTCAAGGATACCTCCGGTCCTTCCATCAACATCCTTATCAAGCTCATGACCGTTGTTTCCACTGTTTTCGCAGCTCTGTTCACTGCAAACGGCCTGTTCTGATAACAAATAATTTGATCACCCGGGACAATTTCCCGGGTGATTTTTCATTTTGTTAACACAATGCTTGACAGATGGTGTATAATGTACGAGTTAGAATGTAAACTTAAGTAGATGAATGGAGGTTTATATGCAAAAGAAACTCTTGAAACCAATATTCTCGTTCGCGCTTGCATTCGTCATGGCGGCAAGCCTGTTTGTCGGCTTCATTCCGACGACCGCTTCCGCAGTGACGCAGTCCGAGATAAACGACCTTAAGAGCCAGAAGGCCGCCCTCTCTGAACAGTCGGCAAGCTATGAGGCAACCATCAGCTCCTTAAAGAACAAGAAAAATGCTCAGGTCGAGCTCAAGACAGCTCTTGACAGCAAGCTCGCTCTGACCAATCAGCAGATAATGAACCTTGAGGAACAGATAAAGCTCCACGATGCACTTATTGAGCGCAAGACCCAGGAGGTCGGCGAGGCACAGGTCACCGCTGACGAGCAGCTTGAGAAGTACAAGAAGCGCGTGCGCGCCATGGAGGAGAGCGGCAGATACAACTATGTCGAGGTTCTCTTCGGTGCAAACAGCATCGGCGAGTTTTTGAGCCTCATCGATGATATCGGCGATATCATGAAGAGCGATAAGGAGCTTGAGGATTCGTACAAGGAATCTGTCGTCAATCTCAAAGAGGCCAAGGCAGAGTATGAGGAAGTGCAGACCGAGCTCAAGCAGAACAAGGTCGAGTGCGCTCAGCTAAAGGATCAGCTTCAGGTAGATATCACTCAAGCTGCGGCAGTCATCACCTCGCTCCAGGCCGATATCAATGAAAACGCCTCCGTCCTCAGCGAACTCGACAGTCAGGAGTCTGCTCTCCAGTCGCAGATTCAAGCCAAGGTAAATCAGCTCAACGAGCAGAAGAAGGCCGAAGAAGAAGCGAACAGGAATAATAACAATGGTGGAAGCAGCGGCGGCAGCACCACCGGCACCGGCAATCTTGTCTGGCCGTCCTATTGCACCTACATATCCAGCCGTCAGGGTCCCCGTGTTCACCCCATCACTGGCGAGTATAAAAATCACGGCGGTACCGATATTGCAGCAAGCTACGGCAGCGCCATCTATGCTGCCGACAGCGGTAGAGTTGTAAGCTCCAGCGACGGTTGGAACGGCGGCTGGGGCAACTATGTCATGATCGACCACGGCAATGGAATGCAGACGCTGTATGCGCACATGTCCTCCCGTGCAGTCTCCGTCGGTCAGACAGTCTCGAGAGGTCAGACCATCGGCTATGTCGGCTCCACCGGCATGTCCACCGGCCCGCACCTGCACTTTGAGATGTATGTCAACGGTTCGAGGATCGACCCGCAGACGAAGTACCCCGGCATGAGCTTCACCTACTCGCCGAGCGCATGATATAAAACTTAAAAAGGAAGCAATCGAACGATTGCTTCCTTTTTTATGTCCAGTAAGTGAGCTTTTCGCCGTCATCTAAAACGGCAAGCTCTTTCTTTTCCTTTATGAGCCTGTAGGCTGCGTATAGCTCGCCTGCCGCACCGGCTATGTTGATCATCTGAATTATGTAAACCTGCCAGAACAGTCTGTCCGGCAGCACGAGGTTCAAAATGAGCAGCACCACGCCGATGATGAAGACGGGCGCAAAGCAATAGATGAGGTAGCCTTTCAGGGTGAACACCGTATCGCTCACGCAGCGGGCATGGTAGTTTTCAAAAACTATCTTTGCCGTATTCCCTGTCAGGCGCTTTAAAACATACGAATGTACAAGATCATGCACGCAGTAGAATGCTGCCGCCCCGACAAGTATCAGTACCGCACGCAGGATAAACCGACCGATACCGCCGACATCGTACAGCTTCGTTATCGGGACAAAAATGCAGCCTATCGCAGCAAGCACGGCGGCAAGTCCCACAGCGCCCAACCTTAGATACAGCCTGAGCTTTTTGTCGCTCTCGGGGTCAATGACATGCTCGGTCTTGAGCTTTTCGGGCTTTTCTTTATAACAATACATACTCTTGTTCCTTTATTCCGACGGCAGGGGTATGGGCTTATCGGTGAGCACCTTGCCGAAGCACATGAGCGTTATGCCGGAGCTGGAGCTGATGACGACATCGGCGTCGGCGCGCTGCCTGTTTGCGGAAAACAGGTACACATTGCCCGCATAGTCCTGGCAATACTGCTTGCACTTCATGTCGCCGTCAACGAAGAACAGGCCAACATCGCCGTCGCGGATGATAGCCCCCCTCTTGCACAGTGCAACCGAGCCGTCCTTAATGTACGGTTCCATACTGTCGCCGTCGATGCGCACGGCAAAGTCCGCCGCCGTGCCGTCGGGAACCTCGTAATCGGTGTAATCGTCGCCAAAAGCCGGTGATGCGTAGCCTGCGGCAGCGGGGGTGGAATACAGAGGTATGATCTTGGCAGGCTTCTCTGCATTGGCGGCAGCTTCAAGCCGTGAAAGCTCATGGTCAATGACCGTGTCTACAAGCGACTTGCCGTTATCGTCAAGCTGCCTGTAGCTTGTCACCAGCTCCCACTCCCGGTTATCCGGAAGTCTCGGCAGACTTATATTCTCGCACATGCGCTCGACCGGGACATTGAGCTCGCTGCAAATGCGCATCATGAGGTCAAAATCAACCTTCTGGTTATCCCTTTTGACCATGCTGTAGAGCGTCTGCGCCGGAGCGTTCAACCGCCGTGCCAGCTCGCTTACGGTTACGCCCTTGTCGTCAAGAATTTGCTTTAGCATGGAGCCTCTCATAGTCAGCACCTCCCCGCATATATATATCATTCTTTTTATATTATGTCAAGGAATAATTGAGTTTCATCAAATTATGTCAATGCGGATTTGACATTTACGCTCTGTAAGTGTAGCATTTATATATGAATAAGTTTTCATATGAAGGAGGCGCACCATGGATGAAATGAGCCGCAGGGATATACCGGACGAAAGCCAATTCGGTGATCTTTCTGACTTTTTTCGCATTTTCGGCGATCAGACACGGTTGCGCATTTTATACGTCCTTGCAAAAAATGAGCTTTGCGTGTGCGACCTTGCAAAGCTTTTAGGCGCGTCGCAGTCGGCGGTGTCGCACCAATTACAGGTGCTGCGCTCGCACAGGCTCGTCAAATACCGCCGCGAGGGCAAGACGGTGTTCTACTCGCTCGATGACGGGCACATTTTTTCGATACTCGATATCGGCATAAAACATCTTGAGGAGTGATGACTATGCAGGAAGAAAAGCAAACTCTCATGCGTGACATCATAACAATTCTTCTCGGCGCTGCGCTGCTTGCCGGTGTGTGGATATACACAAATTCCGAGCCGAATCTCAACCAGTGGATCGTGCTGGGGATGTTTTTGGTCCCCTACCTTGTCCTGGGCTTTGAGATAATTAGCGACGCTATCGTCAAGCTCTTGCACGGCGAATTTTTCGACGAGTATTTTTTGATGACGGTCGCATCTATCGGCGCACTGTGCATCGGCGAATACCCCGAGGCTGTGGCGGTCATGCTGTTTTTCCGCATCGGCGAGTGCTTTGAGGACTACGCCGTGGGCAGAAGCCGCCGCTCGATAGACGAGCTAATGGATATCCGCCCCGACTACGCCTGCGTCGAGGTAGGCGGCGTTTTGCAGAAGTTTGACCCGAACACCATACCCGTCGGCACGATCATTACCGTGACCCCGGGCGAGCGCATCCCGCTCGATGGCCTTATCATGGACGGTGAGAGCAGCGTTGACACCTCCGCCCTTACGGGTGAGTCGATGCCCCGCACCGTAAAAAAGGGTCAGCAGGTCGTGTCCGGCTGCGTTAATCTGAGCGGCGTTCTGCGCATCAGGGTAAGCAGTACATATAAAGAGTC
>JALFUQ010000069.1 GCA_022784505.1 Bacillota bacterium | reverse complement strand
AGATCTATGTGAACACCAACTTCCTGCCGGTTATCAACGACATGACCCTGTTTTCCAGCGATCGCATCATCATTATCCCCTTCGACCGGCATTTTGACGAGCAGTCCCGTGACACCACCCTCAAGCGGCAGTTTGCCGAACCCCAAGTCCAGAGTGCCATTCTCAACTGGCTGCTCGAGGGATACCGGCTTCTGCGGAGTGAAGGACTTGTACTCCCCAAATCGGTGAAAGAAGCAACTGACCGCTACCAGCATGACAGCGACAGGATGGTGTTGTTCTTTGAGGACAATCTGGTGGCGGACGATACCGCAGAGGAACTGACCTCCACGGTCTACGCCCGGTACAAGGGATGGTGCCAGGAGAACGGCTGCTACCCGGAGGGCATGAAGAACTTCAAGCAGGGGCTGCAGGCATTCGCCCAGGTAGTCCGTAAGCGCCCGAAACAGGGCGGTGAAAAAACCACAGTGCTGCTGGGCTACCGACTCATCTCCGAGTTCGATACCCCGCTACTGGCATAACCACAGGGTGTGGGGCAATGTGGCAGATGATTATAGGTTTTTCTATAGGAGAACAAATCTTGAAAACAACCAGAATTACCTGCCACATTGCCCCATGCGGAAAGGAGGTGGTGCCTATGATTGTATAGCACCCTGTGACCAGCATCCCAAAACCAACGAAAGGAACAAGATTTTTATGAAGTACCGATTTTTCTACGGCACGAAACCGGACATCCGAAACCTCAGGCCCGGGGATTTTTCCGGGAAAGGGTATGTGTGCGACCTTCTCCTCCAGACACGGCGGGGAACTCCTGTGATGGTATCCTGCAACAGGGAACTGGACATCTGGAAGGTTCAGCACGGCTTTTCCACCGTGTTCTTCGGAACCCGAGCAGACGCGCTGGCCTACTGCAAAGGCCGGTTCTACGATGCGAACGGACAGGCGGTGTAACCCATGACCGAAATCCTGTATTATCCCCTCATCGACTGTGACCCCGAGGGGAGTGAGAAAGCGGCCCTGATTCCCACGCCCCATGAGGACACGGTCAGAGCGCAGGCCGGTATGTGGCTGGAGGAGATGATTCCCCACTATTTCCGGCTCTGCAGTCAAAACACCGACCGTCCCGCTGATACTTTCCACATCCGTTGCCCCCGTTGCGGTACGGTGCTGAAGCGGATCAGTGCGGATATCAACAAAACCAGGCGCGGTCTGTATGTATGCAGCGCCTGTGACATGAAATAAGGAGGATATTGATATGAATTACCCGTTACACAAGACCAACAAGGAGCACCCGGAAATCCTGACCCCCTCCCGTTCCAGCTACTCGGATGCGTATGCGGAGAGGATGTGTGACCTGTATCTGTCGGATCACATTTTCCGCAATGAGCAGGGCGAGCTTCAGGAGTATTACCGGCTCCATGCCAGAGACTGGCACACCCCGGAGATGGCGCTTGCCTATGACATCAAGTGCCCCAAGTGCGGCGCGATCCTGAAGCAGGTAGCCCGTCAGAACAGCGGGACGGAACTCGGTCTCTACACCTGCAAGGTATGCAACAAGGATTAAGGAGGGAATTACAATGAACGCAATCGGTTATATCTATCAGTCCGAATACGAACCCCGGTTCTGGAATATGGCGAGATGCCGTTCCGGTCAGGATGACCGCCTTTCCACCGGCTACAACACCGTCAACGGCACCTACACGCTGCCCGCTGCCTTTGGCAAAAAGCTGGAGCAGGCGCTCTCCCAGGAGAGTCTGTTCCGGGGCATGGCCACTGTGATTCGTGCCTATGGCAACGACTACACCCTCTATGCCAAGGACACCGATGATCTGGCACAGTTTGTGGAAGAGGGTGGCCTGATCCCCGTTTATGACGGGATCGATGATTTCACCATCAGCAAAATCGGCAGTCATAAGCTGGCTGTCTTTGCGAAGCTGGATGAGGATTTCGTTAACGATGCCGGGTTCAGTATCGAGGATTACCTCGCCGCCCGTCTTGGCAGGAACTTCGGCAGAGCCGAGGACAACGGTTTCATCAACGGCAGCGGTCTCCATGAACCCACCGGTATCCTCCACGCCGATGCGGGAGCCGAGGTCGGTGTTACTGCCGGAACCTTGACTTACGATGATGTCATTGGCCTGTACTTTTCCGTGAAACCGGAGCACCGCAAGAACGGCGTGTGGCTCATGAACGACAAGACGGCTCTGACGCTCAGAACGCTGAAGGATGCCGATGGCAATTACCTCTGGAACAGCGGTAACGACACCATTCTGGGCAAGCCTGTCCGGGTCTGTGAGTTCATGCCGGATGCCATTCCCGGTAATAAGCCCATTGCCTTTGGGGATTTCAGCTACTACTGGGTCGTGCTGAGAGCGCCTTTCAGTCTCAGAACCCTGACGGAAAAGTTCGTTCTGCATGATCAGATCGGTTACCTCGCGCTGGAGTATCTGGACGGCAAACTCGTCCGCAGTGACGCGGTCAAGGTGCTGCAGATGACCGCTTAATTTCCGGGAGGCCCCTGTGGGTAGCATCCTGTAGGGGCTATTCCCCCGAAAACTTATGCGATTTCGCACACGCGACCCCACGCCCGTTGTCCTGTAAAAATGCGTAGAGATTTGACCCGCCCCTGGGTCAGAAAGGAAAAACTATGAGATTATACATTCAGAACCAAATTAAGAACCTGGCTCTCAAAGGTTACGGATACAAGCGCATAGCGGATATCCTTGATCTCTCACCCAATACGGTGAAATCTCATCTCCGCCGTCATCCGGCAACGGCAGGAATATCTGTTTGCCTACAGTGTGGTAAACCTATCGAGCAGAACCCTGGTAGAAAAGAAAAGAAGTACTGCTCGGATAAGTGCCGGATGGCATACTGGAACAGCCATCAGGACGAGGTGAACAAGCAGGCATATTACACGCTGATCTGCCAGCACTGTGGAAAGGAGTTCGTTAGCTATGGCAATAAAAACCGTAAATACTGCTGTCGGGATTGCTATGCCGCCGCCCGCAGAAAAGCAGCCTGATGACCTCAACTCCCGTTTGCTCCGTTACCGTACAAGCACCGCTGTGTTCCGTAGTATGGCCAAAAATGGTATTTTGACCGAAGCCGATTACCAAAAATGTTGCGATATTCTGGCAGGGAAATACGGCATATCTTTGTGCAGCATATTTCGCTGAAATGACTTGCTATGTATGCATTTCAGAGCGATATATGTACTACCCAAATCTTGATACAAGGAGGGACACCAATGGAGCGAACTATTAAAAAAATCGTATTCCCTGTGCAAGAAGCACCAAAGCTGACCAGAGTTGCCGCCTATGCCAGAGTGTCCTCAGGCAAGGATGCTATGCTCCACTCCTTATCGGCACAGGTCAGCTATTACAACGACCTTATTCAGCGTCATCCCGGTTGGGTATTCTGCGGTGTATATGCAGATGAGGCGCTGACCGGGACAAAGGCAGATCGGGAGAATTTCACCCGTCTGCTGCAAGATTGCAAGGCGGGCAAGGTGGATATGGTCATCACAAAATCCATCTCCCGCTTTGCGAGAAACACCGTCACCCTCTTGGAAACCGTCCGGGAACTGAAGCTGATCGGGGTAGATGTGTATTTTGAGGAGCAGAACATCCACTCCATCAGCGCTGATGGGGAACTGATGCTTTCCATCCTGGCGTCCTACGCACAGGAGGAGAGCCTGTCAGCAAGCGAAAATCAGAAATGGCGAATCAAGCGGAATTTTGAAAACGGAATGCCTTGGAACGGCACTCTGCTGGGGTACCGCTATGAGAACGGCAAATACATCATTGTGCCAGAGGAGGCTGAGACCGTTCGGCTGATATTTGACAGCTATCTTTCAGGCATGGGCATCACGGCGATCATGAAGATGCTGAATGAAAAAGGCATACTCTCCCGCAATGGGAACGCCTGGTGCAAAAGCAGCGTAATGCGTGTGCTACGGAATTATGCCTATACTGGCAATCTGCTCCTTCAGCAGACCTACCGTGAAAACCATCTCACCAAGCGCACACTGCAAAATAACGGCGAGTTACCGAAATACCATATAGCTGACAGCCACGAACCGATCATCCCTCTGCGACAGTATAACGCTGTGCAGGAGGAGATTAAGCGCCGAGCCGAAAAGCACACTCATCCTGGCGTTAAGCAAAAGACATACCCTTTTACCGGGATAGTGGTATGCGGTGGCTGCGGAAAGCACTACCGCAGAAAGATCACCAAGACCGGCCCCGTGTGGATCTGCAGCACCTTCAATACGATGGGCAAAGCATACTGTCCATCCAAGCAGATCCCGGAAAACACGCTCATTTCCATCACTGAGGAAGTTCTGGGCAGCACGGATACCATTTACGATAAAATAACGGCAATCAGAGCGGAGAAAGACAACACCTTGGTATTCTGCTTCAAAGATGGTTCGGAAACCGTTAAACGGTGGCAAGACCGTTCCAGGGCAGAAAGCTGGACGGAGGAAATGAAGGATGCCGCTCGCCAGAAAGCACTTGAGAGGAGCAAATCAAATGACTAAGAATATTACGGTCATCCCTGCCACATTGGACCGGCACACGGGGATACCTTCCGATATGCATTACAAACGGAGAGTTGCGGGATACGCCCGTGTATCTACCGATAGTGAGGAACAGCTTACAAGCTACGAGGCACAGGTGGATTATTACACGCAGTACATCAAGGCGAATCCCGAGTGGCAGTTTGTTGCCGTATATACGGACGAAGGCATATCCGCGACCAACACCAAACACCGGGGCGGATTCAACCGCATGGTGCAGGATGCTCTTGATGGGAAGATCGACCTCATCGTCACCAAATCTGTCAGCCGCTTTGCCCGAAACACGGTGGACAGCCTCACTACCGTCCGAAAGCTGAAAGAAAAAGGTGTGGAGGTCTATTTCCAAAAGGAAAACATCTACACCCTGGACTCCAAGGGTGAATTGCTGATCACCATCATGTCCAGCCTTGCCCAGGAGGAGAGTCGGAGCATCTCCGAAAATGTGACCTGGGGACAGCGGAAACGCTTTGCTGACGGAAAGGTAAGTATGCCGTACCGCCATTTCCTTGGATACCGCAAGGGCGCGGACGGTCTGCCGGAGATCGTGCCGGAGGAGGCCGAGTTGGTGCGGCGGATATATAGGATGTTCATGCAAGGCAAAACCCCACACGCTATTGGTAAGATTCTGACAGCAGAAGGTATCCCTACTCCGGCGGGCAAAACAAAATGGCAGTCCTCCACCATTGAGAGCATCCTGCAAAACGAAAAATACCGTGGCGATGCCCGGCTGCAGAAGAAATTCACGGTGGACTTTCTACAGAAAAAGATGAAGGTCAATGAGGGTGAAGTTCCACAGTATTATGTGGAGAACAGCCATCCTGCTATCATTGACCCGGAGGAGTGGGATTTGGTACAAGCTGAATTCTCCAGGCGAAAGGCCCTGGGTAATCGGTACAGTGCCGCAAGCGTATTCTCTTCCATGATTTTCTGTGGCGACTGCGGTTCGGTGTACGGCTCAAAGGTATGGCACTCCACAGACAAATACCGCTGCATCATCTGGCAGTGCAATAACAAATTCAAAGGCGAACACCATTGTACCACACCACATCTGTACGAAAAGGACATCAAGGCATTGTTCCTCCGGGCATTCGGAAAGCTGATGGCTGACCGAGAGCATATTCTGGAGGACATCCAATTGGTGCAAGCCGCTCTGTGTGACTGCACGGAATTGGACACGCAGCAAGCTGCCTTGGTAGAGGAGATGGAGATCGTAGGGGAACTGATTCGTCAGTGCATTGAGGAAAATACCATCAAGGTGCAGAACCAGGCAGAATACATGGAGCGGTATGAACGTCACACCCGCCGTTATGAAAAAATGAAGAAGCGGTACGAAGCCATTGAAGTGGAACGGCAGCGCCGGAAGGAGCAGAACGACCGCATCAGCGCTTTTTCTGCGATGCCGGCAGGACAGTCGGAGATGCCCATTGAATTCAATGATGACCTTTGGTTGGCGGCAGTCGATCATGCCACGGTCAATGCGGATGAAACGGTGACCTTTACCTTCAAAAGCGGAATTGAGATAACGGAACAGATGTAAAAAGGCTCGGAGCGTGGGTTATCTCCCAAGTTCCGAGCCTTGCTCTCTATGTTTTGATATGCACCTACGGACAGAATAATCCAACGATACCGGGTTCTTTACAACGTAAAACGGACTGTTTTCTGTAGTCAAAAGTCCAACGATAGCAATGAATTTCCCGCTTCGGAGGTCGGTAGATGAATGGGTGCATTTCCGAATGAAAAAGCCTTGATATGACAGTGGTTTCCCGCATAAAAATAACGAACCGACAGTCGATAATTGTATCAACTGTCGGTTCAGTTATGGTGCGCGAGGCGGGACTTGAACCCGCACGCCCGGAGTGAGCACTAGAACCTGAATCTAGCGAGTCTGCCAATTCCACCACTCGCGCATAAAGAACGTTTAAAATTATAGTATGCTTTTACTAAATTGTCAAGAGCTTTCGGCGAAAGTTTTCCTTTCGATTTGCAATATATTGCTGTGTCTATAAAAACTAACCGCCTCATAAAATATCAACAACAATTCCGGCAACGCATAAGCGTTGCCGGAACCTTTTTCTAACCTTACTTTTTCAATGCCGCAGCAAATTGCTTTTTCAGTGAACTCGGCACCTTAACAGAGTCTGCACGGGCGGACACTTCTTCAATTTTATTTTTGAACGTAGTAGCGCGAATTTTCGTTACCTTTTTGTCTCTGAGTTTTTCGGGTATTTCAGTCAAAGGCGTTAACCCAATGTACTCATCTATCTCGACATGGTCACTGTACTCCCGGCAGATAAAGTCCTCCGTAGCAAACTTTACAAAGAACTTCTGAATCAAGTACTCGTCCAGCAGCTCGTCCATCACCGGCCCGAACAGGGGTCCCGACACTGCCTCATTTACCTGGATCATACCGGCGAAATTGCACTCTATCATCAATGGCATATCATTTTCATCCAAGGCGATGTCCCATGATATCATCTTAATGTACGGTATCATCCAATGAGCCTTTATAACCAGTTCTTTTACTTTATCAAAGTTGGGTATAGTCTGCCTATCCCTCAAGTCAAGACCGTTCGGCAGGACAGCATGGTTGCTGTGATCGTTGGCCATTGCCCAATCATTACACATGCCCGTTTCGATATTGATGCCTATCAGTGAGCCACCGGAACAGTAGTTGTCAACTCTTACACCGCTGCTGCCGACTCGTATAAGCGCAGACAGAGGAATCACTTCGCCCTTGTGAAGAAGCGTATTGATGCGGATCGTGTTGACCGATGACTCATTAAACTGAGACATAAATGCACTCTGGTGAAGAACCACCTGTGCAACAAAAGCGCTTATGCCCATTTTTGAGAAGATCGCTTTAATTTCGGTCTCGCCATCACCGTGTGTGATGAAGTTTATATTGTGTCCTCCGGAGGATGCGTTAGGCTTTACAATCAGCTCCTCGCCCTTCTGGATCCATTGACTGCATATATTAATGGCCTCTTGCTCCGTAATATGCCGATAATTCTCGTCGAAATAATAGCCGTTTATCCTGCGCACGACCGTAGTCGGCTGGGCGATGCCCTCAAAAAGACGACCCAGCAGCGCTTTGTTCTGGTATGCCACGGAATAACTCTTATTAACAAAATGCTTGTGGAAGAATGATGTTCTGATTGATCCGGGGCAATGACGCACATCCATGTGCCCGTAGCGGTTTTTGAAGGTCTTGAAGGATTCGTAGTCGATATTCGGATAAGCAAAAGAATACTTCGACCAGTATTCCTTGATCTGCTGCTTTTCCTCCTCGGTCAGGTCAATGTCATCCTCACGCGCAAATTCACGGTCGATTCTAACGCTGGTGATCACCTTGTTGCGAAACGCATCTTCTTCTTTTTGAAGTTTTTCTATGATTTCACGGTTGCTCGTTGAACCACCTGCTTTCTTCGCGCCGGTGGTCTGCTTGCTCAAGCCTCGTAGTCTGCTAAAAAGTGATTTATTGCTCATATTCTACCTTTCTTTCCGCAAGCGGCATCTCCTAACAGCACGAGCGCTTGCATTTCGCTTTTCCAAATGACTCCGTCTAAACCTGAAACATTGCCATACGTATTAACTGTTGGCTACAGTGTTTGTATTTTACACCGAAATAACAGATTAATCAAGGTTCAATCGTTCGTCTTTTTGATGCCAGCGCATTTTTCCTCTGTTCATCCGGCATATTTAATGTTATAATTCATATTACCATTACCAACTATTATCGGAGGCTAAAAAATGACCAGAAAACAGATGAAGGCTCAGGCAAAGAGCCTTATGCGAAATTCAAATCCCAAGCCTGTATATGTGACCATCGTTTATGTCGTTCTTTTGATGGCCTTTGCCGTTTTGTCCTACAAACTCGTTAACGAGGCTATGGTCAATGCATACAGCAGCATTTTGAACAGCATGGGTATTTACGATGCAAACGGTTTCCTTGTTCCGGACGTATTTGACAGGCTCCAGAACTTCGATTACGACGCTTTTTATTCTGCGCTCATGAGAGAGGGACCTACACCGATGTCGAGGCTGCTTGACCTTCTGCTTTCGGCCGTTGAAGTCGTTATCGGCGCAGGCTTTGTCATCTTCACACTGCGCACCATCGACGGCAGCGGCGCAAGCTATTGGAATCTGTTTGACGGCTTTGCGATGTTCTTCCGCATCATTTGGCTGTACATCGTTGAGGGCATCTTCATTTTCCTGTGGGCAATGCTTTTCTTCTTCCCCGGCATAATTGCATTCTACCGCTACCGTATGGCCATCTACCTGTTGCTTGAACACCCCGAGATGAGCGTCATGGACTGCATCAGAGAAAGCAAGCGCCTTATGAAGGGGCACAAGTGGGAGCTGTTCGTGTTTGACCTCAGCTTCATTGGCTGGGCGCTGCTCATCGGCTTTGTCAACGGCTTCGGCGCAGGTCTCGGCATCACTCTGCTGGGTGTTAGCGTTCTGGGCTATGTCGGCTATGTGTTCCTGCTGCCGTACATGGATCTTTCCTACTCGCTGTACTACCGTCAGCTCACCGCAGTCCCCGCCTCCGGTGCCGGAGATGAGTGGACGCCTGAGCTTTGAGGTACGCTATGAGGATAACATTTTTAGGCGCGGCACATGAGGTGACCGGCAGCTGCACTCTTCTCGAGGTCGGCGACAAAAAGGGCATTGTCGACTGCGGCATGGAGCAGGGCAAGGACATTTTTGTTAATCAGGAGCTGCCCGTCGACCCCTCGGCAATCGACTTTGTGCTCGTTACACATGCACACATCGACCACTCCGGCAACCTGCCGCTGCTGTACAAAAACGGCTTTCGCGGCAGCGTTTACGCCACCTCGGCGACCTGCTCACTTCTGGATATCATGCTGCGCGACTGTGCGCATATTCAGATGTCCGATGCCGAGTGGAAGTCCCGCAAGGCCGAGCGCCGCGGCGAGCCGCCGGTGCAGCCGCTATACGACCTTGACGATGTCGACGGCTTGCTGAAACTCCTGCACCCCTGCGAATACGGCAGCATGGTGCAGATAAACAACGCCGTGACGGTGCGCTTTACCGATGTCGGCCACCTGCTTGGCTCGGCTGCCATCGAGACGTGGCTGCACGAGGGCGAGTGCGAAAAAAAGATGGTCTTCTCCGGCGATATCGGGAACCTCGACCAGCCCATTTTGTGCGACCCGAAACATGTCAGCGACGCTGACTATCTGCTTATTGAGTCCACCTACGGCGACCGCAACCACGAGGGCGGCCGTCCCGACTATATCGCGACCCTTGCGCACTATATCCAACGCACACTCGACCGCGGCGGCAATGTCATAATTCCCGCCTTTGCCGTGGGCAGAACGCAGGAGATGCTGTACTTTATCCGCGCGATAAAGGAGCGTGGGCTCGTCCATGGGCACGATAATTTCCCCGTTTATATCGACAGTCCCCTCGCCATTGAGGCGACCGGTATATTCCTGCAATGCGACACAACCTATGTCGATGAGGAGATGGCGGCGCTCATCCGAGCGGGCAAAAACCCCATCTTCTTCCCCGGACTGCACACTGCCGTCAGCCAGGCCGAATCGAAGGCAATAAACGAGGATAAGACCCCCAAGGTCATCATTTCCGCCTCCGGTATGTGCGACGCAGGCCGTGTGCGCCACCACTTAAAGCACAATCTGTGGAGACCCGAGTGCCTTGTGCTGTTCGTCGGCTACCAAGCCGTGGGCACGCTCGGCCGTGCGCTGCACGACGGCGCTAAGAGCGTTAAGCTCTTTGGCGAGGAGGTAAATGTTCAGGCCGAGATCAGCTGGCTGCCGGGCGTGAGCGGTCACGCCGACAAGGACGGTCTCATCGCATGGCTCAAGGGTTTCAGTAAAAAGCCCGGTATGGTATTTGTAAATCACGGTGATCCGAAGTCCTGCGAAAGCTTCACCGCCTGCCTTAAAAACGAGCTGGGCTACAACGCCTTTGCTCCCTACTCCGGCACGAGCTTTGACCTTACCGAGGGCAAATTCATAAGCATCACCGAGGGCAAGCCCGTTTCACCCGAAAAGAATGTCTGCTCCGAGCGCAGCTCCTCTCCCCTGTACCGTGAGCTTGTCGCCGCAGCGGAGACGCTGCTTGCCGCCGTCAAGAAATGCGAGGGCAGACCGAACAAGCTTCTGCGCAGCTACATAGATAAGATCAAAAATCTCACCGATTATATTAAAAAATAGAAGGCTACAACGGGCGAGTACAGTAAATTTATTGCACCCGAGCGCAGAAGTATTCCCACGCCGAGACACATGGTCGAAAACGGCAAAAAATACATCCTCGACGACATGCTCGGCATGGGCGAGGATAAAGACCTTTTACTGTAACTAACGCAAAAAGTCCGAGCCGTTAAACACAGGCGGATAACTAAGCTTTTATGCAGGATACGGTGCAGTCTCCGAAAAGGGGCTGCGCCGTGTTCTGCTTTATGCGGAAAGCTCTGCTCTATTACCTTTCCTATGGGATCAGGTCTAATTGCAAGCTCAGGGGCTCTTGAACAATATACCGACAGCCGCAAATAGGCTGTCGGTATATTGTTCGGTCATCCGGCAAATTCGGAGGACCGAGATTGTTCAAAAATGCTTGTCGGGTGTATTAACAATCAGGGAGTATGGGGAGTCACGGAGCTTCTCGAGAGTCAGGAGCGTGCACAAAGCGTCGATTTTGCACCGTGGGAAGCGCAAGGCAATACTTATCCTCATCAGTAATGCCTCCTTTGCTCTGCAATCATTATAGTTCGGGTAACAGTAGTGATCGAATGTGCGGATATAAGAAAATCACTGATATCGGTCCGTTGCGGACTTTTCTCAGTGATTTTCTTCGCCCTTACTATACCTGATAACTTGATTATTTGAATGCTTCGTTATCGGCCCGTAGCATTTGATTCGGGATTTTCTGTTATCATTTACTCGACGCAGTGGTCGCAGTTGTGGGTCTCTGCGAACTTTTCGTGATCGTACTCTATGCCGTTCTTGTCGTAGTAGTTCTTGACGGCGGCCTTGACAGCCTCCTCGGCGAGAACCGAGCAGTGGATCTTATGTGTGGGCAGACCGTCGAGAGCCTCGACAACAGCCTTGTTGGAAAGCTCGAGAGCCTCCTCAAGCTTCTTGCCCTTGATAAGCTCGGTAGCCATGGAGCTTGTCGCAATTGCGCTGCCGCAGCCGAAGGTGTTGAACTTACAGTCGGTGATAACGCCGTCATCTACCTTGAGGTACATCTTCATAATATCGCCGCACTTGGCGTTGCCGACCTCGCCGATGCCCACATTGGGAGCGTCGTCGATCTTGCCGACATTACGGGGGTGCTGGAAATGGTCCATTACTTTATCGCTATACAGTGCCATGATTATATCCTCCTGAAAAGCTTTAGTTAGTTATATACAAAATATTAGATGAGGTGCTTTCTCTTGCCGTTTTCGAGCTCCTCCCACACCGGGGAGATGCTGCGCAGGTACTCAACAACACCGGGCACGACCTCGATAATGTGGTCTATCTCCTCCATGGTGTTGTACTCGCCGATGGAAAGTCTCAGTGAGCCGTGAGCGACCTCGTGGGGCAGGCCGATGGCGAGCAGAACATGGCTCGGATCGAGAGAGCCGGAGGTGCAGGCGGAGCCTGACGATGCGCAGACGCCCTTGGAGTCGAGCAGAAGCAGCAGGCTCTCGCCCTCGATGCCCTCAAAGCACATATTGACCGTGCCGGGGACATGGTGCTCAAGTGAGCCGTTTATCTTGGAATGAGGGATCTTGGAAAGCTCGGCAAACAGCTTGTCACGCATGGGGATGATCTTTGCGGTGTTGGCTTCCATGTTATCAACAGACTCCTTGAGCGCTGCTGCAAGGGCCACGATGCCGGGTATATTCTCGGTGCCTGCGCGCTTGCCGCGCTCCTGAGCGCCGCCCTCGATGATGTTGAACAGCGGCATACCCTTCTTTGCGTACAGAACGCCGACGCCCTTGGGTGCGTGGAACTTATGGCCGGACATGCTCAGCAGGTCGATGTTCATTTCCTGTACATTGATGGGCATATGGCCGGCCGCCTGAACTGCGTCGGTGTGGAACGGGATACCCTTGCTGCGGCAGAGTGCGCCGATCTCCTTAATAGGCTGCACGGTGCCGATCTCGTTATTTGCAAACATAACGGTGACAAGAGCGGTATCCTCTCTTATAGCAGCCTCGACATCCTCAAGGCGGACAACGCCGTCTTCGTGGACATCCAGAAGCGTTACCTCAAAGCCCTGCTTTTCAAGCTGCTTGAGGGTGTGCAGAACCGCATGATGCTCAAACTTGGTGGAGATAAGGTGCTTTTTTCCCTTAAGTGCACCGAACTTTGCCATGGAGACGATAGCCTGGTTATCCGCCTCCGAACCGCCGGAGGTAAAGTATATCTCCTTGGGCTGCGCGCCGATAATGTCGGCAACGGTCTGTCTGGCTTCCTCAAGAGCTTCCTTTGCCTTCTGCGCAAAAGAATACAGGCTTGAGGGGTTGCCGTACAGGGTGGTGAGGTAAGGCATCATTGCGTCAAGAGCGGTCTTGCTCACGCTCGTGGTTGCTGCGTTATCTGCGTAAACAAACATATTTATATCTTCCTTTCTGTAAATCCTATTAAAAACATGGGAATTTTAACACTATACGATAAAATAGTCAACAGTTTTTATTTTTTCCACTTGTCGCCCGTTAAAAGGTCGGTAAGCGTGATCGTTGCAAGGTAGGCGTTGGTTATATCGTCAAGCTCCTTCCACATGGGAACGGTCAGGCAGGCATCGGATCTGTCGCAGTTTATCGATCCCGCCTTGATGCACGCCACCGGTGCGAGGTTATCCTCTATACAATTTAGTATCTCGCCCACGGTGTACTCCTCCGGCTTGCGGCTCAGCTTATAGCCGCCCTCCTTGCCGCGGGTGCTGTCGACAAGCTGCGCCTTTTTGAGGTTGCCGACTATCATCTCAAGATATTTCATCGAAAGCTCCGTGCGGTCGGAAATAGTCTTGAGCGATATATATCCCTCGTCGGAATGCTGCGCCAGGTATATCATGATGCGCAGAGCATAACGGCCTTTGCTGGTAATATTCATAAAACATCACCTCCGTTTAATTCCTATTAAATTTCTATGGTTTTAATATACCATGGTTTTACTAGGAATTAAAGTGCATGTGCGTCAAAATGCGAAAAATAGTTGTGCAGTTTTTGCACAACAAATTTGAAAATAGTTCTTTACTTTAGCGAGGTAATGTGTTATCTTATCACCGTGATAACAAACTACATCGATTTTTCCGGAGGATAAAAACATGAAAAAGATAGTTGCGCTGCTTCTTGCAGTTATGATGGTCTTTGCACTGTGCGCCTGCGGCGGCGGTGATAACAAGGACGACTCTCAGAAGACTCTCGTCGTCGGCATCGACCCCGAGTACCCCCCGTACAGCTACATTGGCTCTGACGGCGAATACACCGGCTTTGACATTGAAGTCGCTCAGGCCGCCTGTGATCTGCTTGGCTGGAAGATGGAAGTTTTCCCTGTCAACTGGGATAACAAGCTCGCTCAGCTCGACGGCAAGGAATGTGACTGCATCTGGTCCGGCATGACCATTCTCGACAGCATGAAGGAAGCCGGCTATGTCATTTCCGATCCCTACTACGACAACACTCAGGTTCTGCTCGTCAAGAAGGACAGCCCCATTCAGTCCTCTGCCGACCTCAAGGGTAAGACCGTTGCGGTCCAGCTCGGCACCTCCGGTGAGAGCCTTCTCAACGGCGACCTTGCAGACCTCAAGGCAACCTTCGGTGAGCTCGTCACCTGCAACAGCTTTGTAAGTGCCTTCACCGAGCTTGGCGGCGGCAGCGTTGACGCCGTGTTCGTCGACTATCCCGTTGCAGCAGCCTATGCTGCAAAGAACGAGGGCTTCCGCATTGTTAACGAAAACCTCGGCGCAGAGCAGTACGGTATTGCCTTCCGTGCAGACGATCAGGAGCTTTGCGACCAGATCGAGGCAGCCGTTCAGCAGCTCGTTGACAACGGCACCTATCAGAAGATAGCCGAGAAGTATCCCGACATCGTCTCGAACCTCATCTATCTGAATAAGTAATAAAGAAATAGCACAAATAACTATCGCTTCCCGGAAGTGTATGCTTCCGGGAATGCGTGCGTTTTGAAACGAGGATTATTTTATGGATTTAGTGACAATGATCACCACAATGGGCAGCGGCTTCGGCAAGACCTGCGCCATATTTTTCCTGACGTTGCTGTTTTCCCTGCCGCTCGGCATGGTCATCGCCTTTTTGAGGATGAGCAAAAGCAAGATAGTGTCGAATGTGACCCGCTTTGTCATCTCCGTTCTGCGTGGTACGCCCCTTATGCTACAGCTCATCGCCGTTACTTACGGTCCGTTCTATCTGTTCGACCTGCCTGTTTCGAGAAACAAGCTCATCCCCGTCGTCATCGCCTTTGCGATAAACTACGCCGCCTACTTTGCGGAAATTTACCGCAGCGGTATTGAGTCCATGCCCGTCGGACAGTATGAGGCGGCGGATATCCTGGGCTATAAGAAGATACAGACCTTCTTCCACATCATTCTCCCGCAGGTCATCAAGCGCATCATGCCCAGCATCACCAACGAGGTCGTCACCCTCGTTAAGGACACCTCCATGGCGTTCACCGTATCGTATCAGGAGCTGTTCACCATCGGCAAGCAGATCGCAAACTCCGAAACAAGCTTCATGCCATTCGTCGTTGCCGGTGTGTTCTACTTTGTGTTTAACGCCATCGTCGACTATGCAATGGGCAAGGTCGAAAAATCGATGAATTATTATAAGTAAGGAGGATATGCAAAGTGAAAGTTTTAGAAATAAACCACATTCAAAAAAGCTTCAATGACGCAACGCTGCATGTCCTCAAGGATATTAGTCTGAGCGTTGATAAGGGCGAGGTCGTGTCGATAATCGGTCCCTCGGGCTCGGGTAAATCGACGCTTCTTCGCTGCGCAACGCTGCTCACCGAGATGGACAGCGGTGAGCTTATCTATCTCGGTAAGGTTGCGGCAAAGAATAACGCCGAAGGCAAGGCCGTGTATTCCGGCAAGACCGAGCTCAAGAAGATACGCAGCATTTTCGGTCTTGTATTCCAGAACTTTAACCTCTTCCCGCACTTTTCGGTGCTTAAAAACCTCACCGACCCGCAGGTGCATGTGCTTGGCCGCACAAAGCAGGAGGCCGAGGAGCGTGCAATGACGCTGCTGAAGAAAATGGGCCTTGAGGATAAGGCGGCCGCCTACCCCTGCGAGCTTTCCGGCGGTCAGCAGCAGCGTGTTGCGATAGCGAGAGCGCTCGCGATGGATCCCACGATTTTGTTCTTTGACGAGCCGACAAGTGCGCTCGACCCCGAGCTCACGGGCGAGGTCTTAAAGGTCATAAAGCAGCTGCATGACGAAAAGATGACAATGGTCATCGTTACGCACGAGATGGCCTTCGCAAGAGCGGTGTCCGACCGCGTCATCTTCATGGACGGCGGTGTCATTGTCGAGCAGGGTGAGCCGGAGGAGGTCTTCGGCAATCCCAAGACCGAGCGCACGAAGCAGTTTTTGCGCAATTATCAGTCGTGATGGAGTACTCTTATTATAAAATTGACCCCACGGGCAACATCACGGCGATAGTCGAAACGCCGGCCGAGAGAAACATGCAAAGCCGCATCGCGGGGCTTATAATGGCTGCCGATAAAACCATCGAGCAGGTCGGGTTTTTGGAAAAGCCACAAAGCACGGCTTCCGTTCGCCTGCAAATGATGGGCGGCGAATTTTGCGGCAATGCAAGCATTTCCGCCGCCGCACTAATGGCACACAAGGGCGGCATAGTCAGCGGTGATATCGCGCTTGAGGTCTCCGGCGCGGACGAGCCCCTGTGCGTCAAGGTGCAAAAGCTTGACGGGCGCAAATACCTAGGCACGGTCGCGATGCCGCTGCCCGTCGGCATCAAAACGGCGCGCTTCGACTCTCATGAGCTGCCGGTCGTGCAGTTTCCCGGCATAAGCCATGTTATCTGCGACGGTAGCCTCAGCGTTTTCGATGCCGAGGCGAACATCCGCTCATGGTGCGAAGCGCTGAATGTCGATGCGCTGGGGCTCATGTTCCTTGACGGCAGTTCGCTCAAGCCCTATGTCTATGTCCGCTCGACGGACACCGCCGTGTGGGAAAGCTCGTGTGCAAGCGGTTCGACGGCCTGCGCTGCGTATCTTGCGGCAAGGTCGGGTGAGGCGCAAACCGTGGTGCTTCAAAACCCCTGCGGTGAGCTTCGCATCAAAGCAGAGCTATCCGGCGGCGCGCTCGGCTCGCTTCTTTTGACCGGCAGCGCCGAAATTACGGGAAAGCACTTGATTTGTACATAAATTTCTTGTATCATCTAAAGGCTAAGGGGTGGTCAAACAGATGAAAAAAAGAATAATAAGTCTCCTGCTCATTGCATGCACGGTGCTTTGCCTGTGCGCATGCGGCGGGGGTGGTAAATACAAAGCGGTCAAGACCGTTCGCAGTCAGGATTACTCCATCGGCTTTCGTAACGGCGATTCGACATATCACTACATCGACAAGGCTCTGCGCGAGCTTGCTTACTCCGGCACGATAGACGACCTTGCGGCAAAATGGTTCGGCAGCAAAAACGCCGTCGACTTTCCCAAGACGAAGGACGCTCTTTCTGAGCTCGGCTACATCGCTCCGCGTGAGTTTATCATCGGTGTAGACCTTGACTGTGCGCCCATGGCATTCAAAAGCGGCAATGACTACGATGGCTTTGACGTCGAGTTGGCCAGAGCCGTGTGCGAAAAGCTCGGCTGGTCGCTGAAAATTCAGCCCATCCGCTCGGAAAACGCCTTCGTTGAGCTGAACTCCGGCAATATTGACTGTGCATGGGGCGGCGTCGTTCTCGACAGAGAGTCGGCAGACTACACCATTCTCGTGACCTACATGTCCGACAAGCTCGTGCTTGCCGCCAAGGGCTCGGGCAGCAGCTCGATAAGGGGCAAGACCCTTTACATGGGCACCTCGCAGTCCTACGTTGACCTCATGGAGGAAAACACGAGCATAAGCGGCAAGCTCGGTCAGATATCCCGCATTCAGGGCACCACGCCGGATTACCTCGCCGCGCTCGACAAAGGCGAATGCGACCTGGTTATGATAACAGACTCGGCCGTTGATTATTATAATTCGCATTAAAAAAAGTTCTCAATCTTTGAAGTGAACCCCAAAAGTTAGACAAAATATTTATTAAGCGACCTGAAGGGTCTGGTATCTGTGTTGAGCAGGTGTCAGGCCCTTTAGCTTTAGCTTGATCCTTCGGTTGTTATAGTAGTCGAGGTAATCTATGAGTTC
>JALFUQ010000049.1 GCA_022784505.1 Bacillota bacterium | reverse complement strand
CCAAAACGCAGCAAATAGAATTATGACAAAAATCAGGTTGATCGAAAAATAATGCATGTGACCTGTCTCCTTTCTTGCTGCCAATATAGCACCAAGGGTCGGTTTACTCAACCAACTATTGCGCAACTTTTCGGTTGCGGGACGGATTTTATTCATTCACTATGCAGATCATGCCACCAACAAAAGCTCCGAACAAGAAGAAAAAGTCCACCGCAGTTTATCACCACGGTGGATTTGTGGTGGAGCATAGGGGGGTCGAACCCCTGACCTCCAGATTGCGAACCTGGCGCTCTACCAACTGAGCTAATACCCCATATTTGCCGATCATTGCTCGGTACTTTTGTATTATAGCACATTTTTCGTTTTTGTAAAGAAAATATTTGTTGATTATATGCCGCATTTGCGTTATAATATTTTAGCGGCTTTTGACAAGGCTGCACTAGTTGGGGAGCTAGCGGTGCCCTGTAACCTGCAATCCGCTACAGCAGGGATGAATTCCTTATTTAGGGTCTGTCATGTGTCGTCTGACTCCGGTAAGCAGCGTTGACGAGCCGGTCTCGCGCAACGGAAACCCGTGAACCATGTCAGGCGGGGAACCGAGCAGCATTAAGCGGTGCTTTTCGTGTGCCGTGAGGGTGCCGGTTCTGAGCCGGCTGCCGGCGTAACGGACATATGGCATTATTCGAGGTTGGGTGTGCAGTCTTGTCAAGAGTCGTTTTTTATTTATTTGAAAGGGTTGCGACGCCATGTATCAGGCTTTGTATCGGAAATGGAGACCCAAGACCTTTGACGAGGTCGTCGGGCAGGAACACATTACCGAAACGCTCAAAAACCAGATAATTACCGGCAGGCTGTCCCATGCGTACCTGTTTATAGGCACGAGAGGCACTGGCAAGACCACCTGCGCAAAAATTCTTGCCAAGGCGCTCAACTGCCAGCATCCCGAAAACGGCAACCCCTGCTGCAAATGCCCCGCCTGCCTCGGCATTGAGGACGGCAGTATTCTCGATGTGGTCGAAATTGATGCGGCATCGAACAACGGTGTAGACAATGTCCGTCAGCTGCGTGAGGAAGCCGTGTTCTCCCCCGTTTCGGTCAAAAAGCGTGTGTATATCATCGACGAGGTGCACATGCTGTCGATGGCAGCGTTCAACGCTCTGCTTAAAATTCTCGAAGAGCCGCCCGAGCATTTGACATTCATTTTGGCTACAACGGAGCTTAACAAGGTTCCGGCGACGATACTCTCCCGCTGCCAGCGGCATAGCTTCAAGAGGCTCGATAGCGAGGTCATAACCAATCACCTTGAGCATGTTGCCTCCTGCGAGGGGCTAAAGCTAGAGCACGATGCAGCCGAGCTTATCGCCGGTCTTGCCGAGGGCGGCATGCGTGACGCGCTGTCGCTGCTCGACCAGTGCTCGGGTGCTGCGGATATCACCGTGGACTCCGTGTACTCGGCGATGGGTCTTGCGGGCAATCGGCGCACGGCAAAGCTTTTAGACTACACGGTAAAGCGAAACACCGAGGCGGCGCTGGAGCTTTTTGACGAGCTCTGGACGGACGGCAAAGACCCCGCGACGCTGCTGGGCGAGCTGAACACTCTCCTGCGCGACTGCATGATGCTTTCGGTAGCACCCCGTGCAGGCGCGAACCTGCTTTCGGGCAGATTTGACAAGGAGATACTGGCCGTTTTCTGCAAAAAGCTCACCAAAGCGGAGCTTTTGTGCCGGATAAACACCGTTTCCGACTACCTTATCAAAATAAGAGGCGCGCGAAGCCCGAGGCTTTGCGTTGAAATGTGCCTTGTTGCGCTGTGCGACCCGAGCCTGACCGAAGGGCTTGACGAGCTCAGAGCCCGTGTGTCGAGACTTGAGTATGACATGGCAAACGCCCCGAGGGTAAGATACGCAGACGATGACGAGGACTACGCCCCCGTCGAGGAGATACCGTATGATGAGCCGCCCTCGAGGCCGAGCGTCGAGTATGACGACGATGAGCTTGATGCTTCGCAGTTTGCCGAGTATCAGCCCGAGGACGATTTGCTCGACAAGGGCACAAGCCCCGTTGACTTAAACCCTGACGCAGCACCGGAGGCAAAGGACGCTCCGGTTGACAATGCACTGCTGTGGGCGGAGATTATCGACAAGGCGGAAGGCTCGCTTCCCGTCGGGCTCATCCCCATTTTATCAGACCCTACGCAGGCAAGGTGCGAGGTCAGCTACGACACTATGCAGCTTTATGTCGTGCCCGGCTTTTTCTACGACATGATAAACAAGCAGGATGTGCTGATGCGGCTGAGGGATGCTGCAAATGATGTTACCGGCCGCAGCCTAAAGATACAGCTAAGCGAGCTTGTTTCGAGCGATAACAAGCCCACGCGCACGGTCGACGAGCTCAAGAAATTCAAAGAAGTCAGATTTATTTAATAAATTATTTTTCTACACATAGGAGGAACTAATTATGGCAAAAGGCGGATTCCGCGGCGGCATGGGCGGCGGTAACATGATGAAGCAGGCTCAGAAGATGCAGGAGGAATTCCTCAAGATGCAGCAGGAGCTTGAAAACACTGAGTTTTCCGCGACCGCAGGCGGCGGCGCAGTCAAGGCCACCATGGTCGGCACCCGATCGCTCAAGAGCATCGAGATATCACCCGACGCAGTCGATCCCGATGATGTCGAGATGCTTCAGGACCTGATCGTCGCTGCTGTCAACGAGGCCATTTTCAAGGCCGACGACGCTACCAACTCGGCGATGAGCAAGCTGACCCCGATGGGCTTCCCGTTTTGATAAAATCGAGAGTATTAAAAAGGCGGACTGATGTTGAAACTCAGTCCGCCTTTTTTTGCGTCAGTATTCTTGTTATGATATAACCAATGGCTGCGCCGAGCATATTCAGCAGAAAATCTTCTATGTCGCAAGTGCCGACCCTGAACACAAGCTGCAACAGCTCGACTGCGATTATCACACATGCCGTCAGCAGAAAGAAGCTCTTTGCGTTTTTTAAGCGCTTGTCCAGCATCGGCAGAAGCACGCCCCACGGGAAGAACAGAGCGAGGTTGCCAAATAGATTCACGCAGAACGGCACGAGCACACGGTAGGAGATATACGGTGTTGTGTACAGTACATAGAAGCTGAAAAACGGGATAAAATTAGTGTTCTGCCGCACATATTCCGAAAACAGCATGTCGCTTGCGGCATGGCGCATGAATAATAGGTACACTGCGGCGGCAAGGTACACGGCAAAGGTGGCAGCAAGTATGGTTTTTTTCTTTTCCATTTTCGTCTCTATTCTTAATTTGTCAATGGTATACTACCGCACTACCATGAACAGAATCGTATGAAAACCCATCATATACAGTTGCAAAAGCAATGGCGTAATTAGTTGTCGGGTTACAATTATAGAAGTAATACTCAAAGTATTTCCCTTCAAGTTTTGATTCCACCTCACGAGTCGCTACAACTTTCCCCTTACTCATGTTATAAAGTCCAATTTTCATAATCGTTGGTCTAATACAAGCACCATTAATAATGTTAATATTTTTTTCATAATTTTCACCTTATAATCCTTCTATAAAAGTATTTAAAAACGCTCCCCGTTTCATTACTCTATAACGAAACAGGAAGCGTTTTTTGGACACTAATTGTCTGATAGTTTTACGCTTTCCGCAATTTTTATGAGCTCCGGCTCATCCAGGTCAGCGGTAATGGTTATCAGGCAGCCGCCCTTTATAAATGCGAGTGTCTTTTTGCTGTAGTAAAGCTCATTTTCGACCGGCACATAGACCGTTGCGGTCGTGCCGCCGACGGTGACCTCGTGTGAGGTACACTCAACGGTGGACAGGAAGTCCTCGGATGAGCTTGTGCAGCCGTAGGTTATGGCATATGTGCCGTTTCGATACTCGATGATGCCAAAGTCGGCGTTCTCGTTAAGCTTCTCATACCCATCCGGCAGCCAAGTCGGGCGATACATGAGTGCGGAAGCGCTTGCTTCCTCTCCGTTTATATAGCTTGGCCAGCCGTCATTGCCGATGATCCTGTTCCATGTCGATTCAAGCTCAGCCCTTGCCTCGGGGCTGAATGTCAGCACACCGACACCACCCGCAATGATGACGAGCAGGATAACGGCAGCGGCGGACAGCACTTTCTTGAGCCGTGCCTTTCGACCGATGGCGGCAATTTGGCGTTCATGCTCCGGCGAAAACTCGTGCTCAACTTCGGGCAGTGTTTCCAAAATGGCGGTGCTTGCCTTTTCTGCGGCAATTTTGAGATCGTTATCGCTTATCATAAAATCCCCGCCTCCTTGCACAATTGTTCAAGTCTTTGCT
>JALFUQ010000031.1 GCA_022784505.1 Bacillota bacterium | reverse complement strand
TATCTTTTTTAAGCGCCTGAGGCACATAAGCCGCCACGATCTGATGGGCGGCGCTATCATCGGTGCGGTGTTCACCGGCGTCATGGCCTTCGAGCTCACGGCGCTCAAGACCACCGACTTGACGAGCATAGCGAGGTTTTTTGTGAAGCTGCGCTTCACAAAAAATGTGGCGTGTTTTGAAGCGTGCAAAAAAGTCTTGCAGACTTTTTTGACACGCTGAAAAACAGGCAGCATCACCGATGCTGCCTGTTTGTTTTTGGGCGGGCTAATTTCCGCGCATGCTGCGTTGAAAGCCTGGGAAATACAGGTCAGTATTCCCGTCGGCTTTCGCCTTGCCTGAGCGAAAATTATCGCCGTCCGGTTAAAAGCAGTTACTTCTCCTGACGAAGCTTGCGTATCTGAATTTTCTGCTGCCGCTCGGCGATGAACTCCGGCAGCACCTTTTTGCGGAGCGGGTACTCGATGCTCTCGACGTTCGTGCGTTTTCTCAGATGGATAGCGTCGAACTTGCACCTTGTGGTGCAGATACCGCAGCCGAGGCACTTGTTCGGATCAACGACCGAAGCGCCGCAGCCGAGGCAGCGTGCGGTCTCTTTCTTGAGCTGCTCCTCGGTGAAGGTCTGGCGGTTATCCTTGAAGCTTGCGACATCGACGGTGTGCGGCACCTGCCTGGGCGTGCTGTCGTAATCGGCCTTGATGCCGTCAAAGTCGAGGTTGTCCTTGTCCAGCGAGCGGTACTCGAGCCTGTCTCTGCCGATGGTGAGGCTCTGCCCCTCCTGCACATAACGGTGGAGCGAAATCGCGCCCTGCTTGCCTGCGGCTATCGCATCAATGGCAAACTTGGGACCGGTGTAGATATCGCCGCCGACGAAAATATCGGGCTGCTTAGTCTGATAGGTCATGCCGTCTGCCACGGCGTAGCCCTTGGCGGTTTTCTCGAGCGCACCGATATCGAGCTTGCCCCAATCGGCGGTCTGGCCGATGGCGGCGATGACGGCATTGCACTTTACTGCGCCCTTGTCGCATACAAGCTCCGTGACCTTGCCCTTTGCGCCCTTGAGCTCAACGGGCTTGTGCTCGAAGATAAACTTCACGCCCTCGGCCTTTGCCTCCTCGACCTCGGCGGGGTCGGCGGGCATATCCTTTTTCTTTCTGCGGTAGACGACCGTGGTATCGGCACCCAGGCGCACCGCCGTGCGGGCGACGTCCATTGCGACATTGCCGCCGCCGATGACGACGACCTTTTTACCGAGCTTGAGCTCCTGCCCGTCGTTGACGGCGCGCAAAAAGTCTATGCCGCCGTAAACGCCCGAAAGCTCCTCACCCGGGATGCCGAGCTTTGCAGAGCGCTGTGCGCCGATGCCGAGGTAGAACGCCTCAAAGCCCTGCTTGCGCAGCTCGTCGATGGTGATATCTTTTCCGACCTCAACGCCGCACTTAAATTCAACGCCCAGCTCGCGCAGGACATCGATCTCGGCATCGATGACATTCCTTTCGAGCCTGAATGCGGGGATGCCGTAGCGCAGCATGCCGCCGGGCTCGGCATTTTTGTCAAACACCGTGACCTTGTAGTCATCGCAGGCGAGATAGTATGCGCAGGACAGACCCGCGGGACCGGCACCGATGACGGCGATCTTCTTATCAAAGTGGTGCAGCTTCTTAGGCACAAAGCGGGTGGCGCGGTCAAGCTCCCTGTCGGCGATGAACTTCTTGACCTCGTCGATGGCGACGGCCTTGTCGATGCTGCCTCTTGTGCACTCATCCTCGCAGCGGCGGTTGCATATGCGGCCGCAGACGGCGGGGAAGGGGTTCTCTTTCTTTATAAGCTCGAGAGCGTCCATGTACTTGCCCTGCGCTGCGAGCTTGATATAGCCCTGCACTGCGATGTGCGCCGGACATGCTGTCTTGCACGGCGCGGTGCCGCTCTCGGCAACATACTGCCTGTTCGTGCGGTGCTCGGGGTTCCAGCGCTCTTCCGGCCAATCAAGGTCATCCGGCAGATCCATCTGCTTATACTCGACGGGCGTTTTCGTGCACAGCTTCTGACCCATCTTAATGGCGTTATTTGCGCACTTGTCGGTGCACTGGCCGCAGGCAACGCACTTATCCTTGTCGATCTCGGCGACATAGTTGCTCTGCGAAAATGCCGGAGTGTTGTAATACTGCGTAACTCCCAGTGCAAGGCAGCTTTCCGGCTGGCAGTTGCAGATGGCAAAGGTGTTGCCGCTCTCAAGCGTCGTTATCTGATGCACGCAGCCGACCTCCTCGACATGGCGCATCATTTCGTAAGCTTCCTCTTTCGTGAGCTTTTTGCCCCTGCCGAGACGGATGAACATATCGGCGCAGTGCCCCATGAACAGGCAGAAGCTCTCGTCCGGATCGCCTGCACCCTCGTTCATGAGCTTGCGCACACGGCGGCACTGGCAGGGCAGAGCACACAGGTGGTCGGCGTTTAGCTCAATGTAGTGGCTGACCCTTTCGTTGTCTATCTGCTGCGCCTCGGCGGGGATTGCGGCCTCCACGGGGATAACGCGCATGATGCCGGCTCCCATGGGCGTGTTCATGGCGTGCTCTGTCTGACTGTCAGTCGCGTGCTGCTCAAATGCGTAGGCTATCTCGGGATGCGCGCGGCAAAACGGCTCGTTTAAAAGCAGAAACTCGAAAACACCCGGGGTGTACAGCGGCTGAAGATATATCTCAAGTCCAACCTTCGGCACGATCACCTGCACCAAAAGCCCGATCTCCGTGAGCTCCTGAAGCATCGTGCGCGCCTTGTCCTTGGGCATCCCGGCTCGTCTTGCGATGCCGCCTAAGAAATTCGGCTTCATTGCGCCCTTTATCGCCATGAGCAGCGCTATCTGCTCATCGGTGATCCATTTTTCAAACACCTTGTACTCGGCGCAGTCGGGCGTTATCTTATAATGCCCATCGCCTATCTTCTCGCAGAGCTTTATAAGATTTTCTCTAACCTCCATCAAATGATCCCTCCTTAATATATTTGACCGTCCGATGTATATACAAAATATATACACCTGTTACATAGACTATATATTAAATCGTATTAAATCGCAAGGGCGATTAGCAGAAAAATTAACAATTTGTCCGTTGAATCAGAATTTATACGGGGTTAAACTTAACGAAAAAAAGAAAAACGGAGGTAGTACTATGGCAGTAAAGCAGACCGCAGGCGCAGATCAGTTAGGCGACTTTGCCCCTGAATTTGCACGGCTCAACGACGATGTGCTTTTTGGTGAGGTTTGGAGCCGGGAGGACAAGCTCTCCCTGCGTGACCGCAGCCTGGTAACGGTAGTTGCACTTATGGCGCAGGGGCTTACCGATTCGTCGTTTAAGTATCACCTTTTAAGCGCAAAAAATAACGGCATCACGAAGGCCGAAATAGCCGAGATACTCACCCACGCAGCGTTCTACGCAGGCTGGCCGAAGGCATGGGCAGCCTTCCGCATGGCGACCGAGGTCTGGGCGGAAGATAACGCCGACGATGCCAAGGCCGAGCACGAAAATTCCATGGTGTTCCCCATCGGCCGGCCCAACACCGGCTTTGCGAAGTATTTCATCGGCCGGAGCTATCTTGCGCCGCTTTCCACCTCGCAGGTCGGCATTTTCAATGTCACCTTTGAGCCCGGCTGCCGCAACAACTGGCATGTCCACCATGCCGACAAGGGCGGCGGTCAGATCCTCGTGTGCGTTGCCGGCCGCGGCTATTATCAGGAGTGGGGCAAGCCCGCGCAGGAACTGCACCCGGGCGATGTCGTGAACATCCCCGTCGGCGTAAAGCACTGGCACGGTGCTGCACCCGACAGCTGGTTCTCGCACCTGGCAGTAGAGGTCCCGGGCGAAAACGGCTCGAACGAGTGGCTCGAGCCCGTAACGGACGATGTATATTCAAAGTTGAAGTAAAGGAGCAAATTAACATGAAAGCATTAGTCGCATATTTTTCCGCAAGCGGCTCGACCGAACATGTCGCAAGGACGATAGCGGAGGTCACCGGCGGCAAGCTTTTTGAGATAAAGCCCGAGACCGAGTATAAGCCCGCAGACCTCAACTGGAACGATCCAAAGAGCCGCAGCTCTGTCGAGATGAACGACGAAAAGAGCCGCCCCGCCATCGCAGACAAGGTCGCAGACATGGCGCAGTACGACACCGTGTTCGTCGGCTTCCCCATCTGGTGGTATCAGGCACCCCGCATAATTGAGACCTTCTTGGAAAGCTACGATTTTTCGGGTAAGACCGTCATCCCCTTTGCGACCTCCGGCGGAAGCCCTCTCGGCAAGACCGAGAGCATCTTAAAGAAGCTCTGCCCGCAGGAAACCAAGTGGCTGCCCGGCAAGCGCCTTAGCAGCAGAGAATCCGCCGCCTCGGTGCGCAAATGGATATCCTCGCTGGGCATTCAAATTTAAAATAAAAAAGAGGAAGCAGTCAGATGCTGCTTCCTCTTACTTTTTTAAGTAGTACACAAGGCCGGCTGCATCGGCTAAGAACCGGCTGATGGGGACAGACCGCCGGATGCCCACAACGCCGACGGCAAGGGCGTTCTGCCCCAAAAAGCGGCCGACAATAAGCGTGTCGGCGATATTATAGCACTGCTGCAGGAGATTTTTGACTATCATCGGCAGCACAAACAGCAGCATGGAGCTTGTGACCGGCCCGTTGGTCAGATCCCGATCCACTGGATTTACCGTAAAAAACGGCATCGTTATATAGAATTTTCTCTGCCAAATGAACAAGCAGTTTACACACAGCAAAAATGGTGCTATCCTTTTGAGAAAAGGAAGGTGTCGTCATGAAAATTGCGCTTTGCCAGATGTCAAACTCGGGCAGCATCTCCGAAAACCTCAAAAAGAGCATAAGTGCCATCGAGCGGGCCGCCGCCGACGGCGCGCAGCTTATTCTGTTTCCTGAGGTGCAGCTGACGGAGTTTTTCCCGCAGTACCCGGGTCAGGATGTGGCGCACTATAGGGTGGAGCACTCATCGCCTATTATCAAGGCGTTTTGCGATGCCGCACGGGATAATCGCATCATGGTAGT
Source organism: Bacillota bacterium (assembly GCA_022784505.1). Lineage (GTDB taxonomy): Bacteria > Bacillota > Clostridia > Oscillospirales > Oscillospiraceae > F23-B02. The sequence goes on along the minus strand of JALFUQ010000031.1, from coordinate 4,890 downwards.
GCCGAATGTGTACCTGTGCGAAAACGGCAAGCCCTATGACGCAAGCCTTCTCATAGATTCGGACGGGGATATAATCGGTGTGCAGAAGATGGTGCACATCGCACAGGCCGATAAGTTTTTCGAGCGGGATTACTACACCCCCGCCGACGACGGCTTCAAGGTGTTTGACACCGAGCTCGGCAAGATCGGCATCGTCGTGTGCTTTGACCGACACTATCCCGAGAGCGTGCGCACCGAGGCACTCATGGGGGCGGAGCTTATCCTCATTCCCACCGTCAACACCAAGGCCGAGCCCTCGGAAATGTTCGAATGGGAGCTCAAGGTGCAGGCATTCCACAGCAGCGTGTTCATCGCCATGTGCAACCGTGTCGGCACGGAGGGCGACATGGACTTCTCCGGCGAATCGATAGTCGTCGACCCAAACGGCGACACCGTCATCAAGGCCGACGACACCGAGCAGCTTGTCTATGCCGACATCGACCTGTCGAAGGCGACTAATATCCGCCGCCACCGCCCCTACACCACCCTGCGCCGCCCCGAGCTGTATAAGTAAAACGAAAAGACGAGGGAATTTCCCTCGTCTTTTAAAATTCAATGATGTGCGGCTGAATACCTGCATCGTGGTTTGCAAGCGACGCCACGCAGTCGGGGCTCAGACTTTGGGTGCGTATCCACTCCGGCGAGCGCTTCTGCACCGCATACCTTACTTTTTCAGCTTCAAGCCGTCCCGGAACGCCTCGCCCACGCGCTCGGTGACCTTGTAATAGCCGTGGGTGTAGGGGTCAAACGCGATGGCGTTGACCTTGGACATATCAATTTTTCCGTTCACCATGACGCTCTCATCGGCGGTGACATTGACCACCTTGCCGATGACGCCGCAGCCGTATGCATTGTTCTGATACTCGATAAACTTGCATTCCAAACAAATCGGGAACTCGTTGATGACAGGGGCATCTACGGTCTCGGCTTTGCCGGCGGTCAGACCGCTGCGGGCAAATTTGTCGGAAACCTTGTTGCCGGACTCCACGCCGAAATAGTCTGCTTCCACTATGTGGGCAGCATCGGCAATGCTGACGGTGAATGCTCCCCGTGCCTTGATGTTCTGCACGGTCTTGTGGGTCTCGGTGAGGTTCAGTGCAACGGTGCCTCGCTCCTGCATGGTACCCCATGCGGCAGTCATCACATTGACGCTGCCGTCCTCGTTATAAGTCGCAACCATCAGAACCGGCATGGGGAAAATGCCCTCGGTAATTTTCAGCTTTGTTCTCATGATAACTTCTCCTTATGTTCGTATTGACAGGACTCTTTGTCCCGCTTATAATTATACGCAGGAAAAGCAGAAATTCAAGTACTGGCTAAAAAGACAGGTACTATCCTTGGATAAAGCAAATGATTAAGAACTATATTGAGAACGCCAATTTTGAGGACACCGGCTTTGCCTACACGCTGTCGCTGATCTCCGGCAAGCACAAGATGGTCATTCTTTACTGCCTGATGGAGTTTGAGACGGTGCGATTCAATGAGCTGAAGCGGTATCTGAAAACCATTTCCGACAAGACTCTCAGCACGAATCTCAAGGAGCTGGAGGCCGACAAGCTGATCGTCCGCACCGAGTATCCGCAGATCCCGCCGAAGGTGGAGTATGCGCTCTCCGAGCGTGGAAGGTCGCTGATGAAGGTGCTGGATCAGCTCTGCGTCTGGGGCGAGAAAAACCGGCTGGAGAAAGATAAAGGCAGGGAGTGAACGGAATGAACCGCACAGAGCTGAAGCAGTTTATAATGGAAAATTACAGCGTCGAGGCGGACTATCCGTGGCTCAAGCACCCGAATTTCGAGGTGTTCCGTCACAGTAATAATCAGAAATGGTTTGCTCTTATTATGGATGTGCCGAAGGACAAGCTGGGGCTGCGTGGTTCGGAACCGTTGGATGTTGTCAATTTCAAATGTGATCCGATCCTTATCGGTTCTCTGCGTGGTGAACCGGGATTTTTTCCGGCTTATCATATGAACAAGGAGCAGTGGCTCACCGCTGCACTGGACGGCAGCGTGTCGGACGAGCAAATCAAAATGTTGCTTGATATGAGCTACGTACTGACCGCGACGAAGCCGAGAAAGAGATAAAGCAGAACTTGCAAAGGAGTGAGGATAGAAATGTTTTGGCTTGTCATGGCGGTGTTGTCTGCCGTTTTTGCGGGTCTGACCTCGGTATTAGCTAAATGCGGCATTAAAAAAACGGATTCGGATGTAGCAACCGCACTGCGTACCATTGTCGTTTTGATTTTTTCATGGATCATGGTATTCATTGTCGGATCGGCAAATACGATAACCGCGATAACACCGAAGTCTTTGATTTTTTTAACTCTATCCGGACTTGCGACCGGTGCCTCCTGGATATGCTATTTTAAGGCATTGTCGATCGGAGATGTCAATAAAGTCGTTCCGATCGACAAATCAAGCACCGTCCTTACGGTTCTTCTTGCGATAATTCTCTTCAAAGAAACCAATCACCTTGCCGTCAAATTGATCGGCACGGCGCTGCTTGCCGTGGGTGTGTTTCTGATGATCGAAAAGAAGAACCCCGACGCGAAAAACGAAAGGCCTGCGTGGCTGCCGTATGCGATCGGCTCTGCTTTGTTTGCGGCGCTGACATCGATACTTGCCAAAGTGGGCATCAGCAATGTAGAGTCAAATCTCGGTACGGCGATTCGCACCGGCGTTGTATTGGTGATGGCATGGCTCATCGTGTTCATGAAAGGCAAACAATCGCAGGTAAAAAGCATTGACAAAACAGAGCTTGTATTTATTGCTCTTTCCGGACTTGCCACAGGAGGCAGCTGGCTGTGCTATTATTATGCGATACAGAACGGCATTGTCAGCGTCGTCGTTCCGATCGACAAGCTGAGTATCTTGATATCGATCGGCTTCTCGTACTTTGTATTCAAAGAAAAGCTCACAAGAAAGGCGCTCGCTGGTCTTTTGCTGATGGTTTGCGGTACGCTGGCAATGGCAATCTGGGCATAGACGAATTCCGGCTTACTTACCTGTGGCAGCCGTTTATCGGGCCGCGGCAGGCATTTATTTACGAAATTCGCCGTAAAAAAGTGCTGATTTACTGCGAAAGTTCATTGCATTTTTTGCGATTCGGCGGTATACTCCGGGCAAGAGCCTGAAAACCTATCAGGAAAAGTTTGCACCCGAAATCGCCGCCCGTACTTCGATGGCGGATTTCAAAAAAGAAGACCGGCTTGTGAATCTGCCGCTGTATGCAGTAGAGCGGATTGCCGAGCTATAACTCGTGATCCATCGCACCGCCGACGCGATACGCAAGCCGGAAAATGTACCGAGTGTGCGATAGAATGAGGCTGACAAATCGGAATTTGTGGAGGAGTGAAACTGTCGTTATGAAGGACATCAAAACCACTTGTAAAATCGCATTAGTGCAGGCAGAGCCTGTTATGTTCAACAAAAGTGCATCGCTTAAAAAGGCACTTCAATATATTAGTGAAGCTGCAAGTCAAAAACCGGATTTGATCGTTTTTCCGGAGCTGTTTATTCCGGGATATCCTGTTGGAATGAATTTCGGCTTTAGCATGGGAAAGCGAAGCGAGGAGGGCCGAAAAGACTGGAAACGATACTACGATGCCTCCGTTGTTGCCGGAGAGACAGAGTTCCAACAACTCGCAGAGGCAGCCAGAAAAGCTGAGGCATATATCAGCCTCGGATTTTCCGAGCGAGATGCTGTTAGCGGAACGCTCTACAACAGCAATGTCATTTTTGAACCGAATGGGGCATATAAGGTACACAGAAAATTGAAGCCGACAGGCTCTGAGCGTGTTGTATGGGGAGATGCGAACAAGGATTATTTCCCTGTTACCGAAACGCCGTGGGGACCAATCGGCAGCATGATCTGTTGGGAAAGCTATATGCCGCTTGCTCGGGTGGCGCTCTATCAAAAGGGGATCACCATTTACATTTCGCCAAATACCAATGACAATCCGGAATGGCAAGCCACCATTCAGCATATTGCAATCGAGGGGAAATGCTTCTTTGTAAATGCTGATATGATCATCAGACGCAGTTCGTATCCTTCTGACTTGTGTGAGAAAAATATCGTATCGGAACTTCCGGAGTTTGTGTGCAGAGGCGGAAGCTGCATCATTGATCCGTATGGTCATTATTTGACAAAGCCGGTCTGGGATGAAGAAACTATCATCTATGCAGAGCTCGATATGAGCCTGCCTGCCGCCTGTAAGATGGAGCATGATGCGATCGGGCACTATGCTCGTCCGGATATCCTTGAACTGAAAGTCAACGAAAAATAATAGTCCGTTACCGCATTAGCTTCCGGTTTTCCTACTTACGGCAGCCTTTCAACAGGCTGCCGTATTCGCGTTGGATAGCAAATGCAACCCCGGCTCTGACGGGGACAAAAATAGCCTATCTGAAGGCGCACCACCGGGTGCTGTATTATAACCTGCTGACTGCCGGGACGCTGGACGGGCACCTTGCAGACATCGAGGAGCAGGCGCAGGAAATTGTATATAGGTAACGAGCAAGCGGGGGTCGATGACCTCCGCTTGTTTTGTGTGCAGAAAAGAATAATGCTGTTTTGAAACGACATTGTTCCGAACTTAGTTGACATTGTTCTTTTATGCGGGTATAATGTACTTGTGATTTTATGCGTGGAGGTATCCCCTATGGCTGAAATGATCTCGGTAAGAGAGGCGGCAGTGCGCTGGAATATAACGGAGCGGAGAGTTGCGACGCTCTGCAAGAATGGGAGAATCGCCGGTGCGAAAAAGCAGGGCAATCGTTGGCTGATCCCCGCTGATACGCAGAAGCCGGCGGATCAGCGGCTCAAGACGGGCGCTTTCCGCAAGACGGAGCGCGC
>JALFUQ010000050.1 GCA_022784505.1 Bacillota bacterium | reverse complement strand
CTTCGTGTTCTACTTCGGCATCGTCGCCGATATCACTCCCCCTGTTGCACTGGCAGCCTATGCAGGCTCGGCTATCGCAAAGTCCAATCCGATGAAAACCGGCATCAATGCGACAAAGCTCGCTATCGCCGCATTCATCGTACCTTACGTCTTTGCTTACAGCTCCGAGATGCTGTTTGTCGATGTCAACAGCGTGTTCGAGGTCGTTCAGATCTGCGTATCCGCATTCATCGGCATCTTCGGCGTTGCCGCCTGCCTGAACGGTTATCTGTATAAGCCCATCAATGTCATCCTGCGCATAGTTCTGCTCGCAGGCGGCCTGACCCTCATCATCCCCGGCACCGTTACCGACCTCATCGGTATCGTCCTCGTCGGCGGCGTGACTGCTTATCAGTACATTTCCGCTAAGAAGGAAAGAGCATCTTTGGCCTAAAGGAGCGGGCGAAAGCCGGTTTTCTGCCGGTTTTGGACGACTCTTTTCCACTCATACTGCGCAAAAAGCTCAGGCAATACACAAAGTATTGCCTGAGCTTAATTTTCTGCTTTTTAGTTTCTTGCGTCGCGTATAATTACGCGCTCGCCGTGAATTTCGAGGCGGTTTTGGCAGAATAGGGCGACGGCTTTCGGCAGGAGCTTCCACGCAGCTTCCTCCATGATGCGCTGGTTGAGGCTTTGCAGCGTGTCGTCGGGATTAATGTCTATCGCCTGCTGGGCGATGATGGGGCCGATGTTGCCGTCGATATCGGCGAAAAACGCCGTTGCGCCGGTCACCTTGCAGCCGCGCTCCATGGCAGCGCGCACGGGGCTGTCGTCACAGTTGACGAACGCCGGTATCAGCGAGGGGTACACTCCGATGATGCGCTTGCGGAACTGCGTCGAGATAACGCCCAGCGGCATATCGTAATCGGCGACGATGACAAGGTCGATGTCCATGTCCTTGAGCTTGTTTGATATGGCCATGCTGTAGCTGAACTTGGTGGGGAAGTTTTCCGGCTCGACGACGATGCTTTCGACCTTCGCATTCTTCGCGCGCCGCATGGCGTAGGCGTTTACATCGGTGCATATCACGGCGACAAGCTCGAAATCGGGGATCTCTCCAAAATACATCGCATCGAGAACGGACTGCAAAAGCATGCCGTTGCCCGAGACCAAAATTGCTGCTCTGACCATCACTCGGTTTTCCTTTCGCCTTTCAAAAATCTTTCAGCCGTCCGACCGTTAAGCGCCTCGACGGCTTTAATATTATCCATGCGCTGCGCCTGCTCGGCCTTGCTGCATTTAAGCTCGGAGACCATGCAGCGGCACAGCTCGTCGCCCGTGAGCGTTTTCAGCTCCACGCACTTGCCGCAGTCGGCGTAATCCATAAATCCCGCTACCTTGGGGTCGTAGCTTATGCCCACCGTCGGCACGCCCACAGCCGCGGCAAACAGCACGGCATGCATGCGCATCGAGACGACAAGGCGCATTTTTTTCATCACGCCCATGCACAATTCGGCGCTCGTGACCGCGGGCAGAATGACGCAGGGAGCGTCGGCGGCGCCTGCCGCGCGATGCGCCGTTTCAAGGTCGATGCTACGGTTTAGCGTCATGAAAACGGGGGTCAGCCCCAAGGCGTCGTGCGCAAAATTTATCGCCTGCACAACAGCGTCAAGGTGCTCGTCCAGCCCCTGCCACGGCCGCAGGCAGAACAGGGCGTAGTCGCCCTCGGGGGAAACGCCGCTTTTCGACAAAAAGTCATCGGCTTCCTCCTGATTGCAAGCGTCAAGCGACAGCACGGGATCGGCCGCAAGCGTGACCTCCGGCTTTGTAACGCCTATCTTGCGCAGCAGCTCGGCACTCAGCCGGTCGCGCAGGGTAACGGCGTCAACGCAGCGGTTTATCGTCTCGGCGGTTCTGCGAATATCGCTTTTGCCATCAAGCGGCCCAACGCCGCAGCCGTACATGAGCACCTTGCAGCCGCATTTTTTGGCGTGGCGCAGCGTCCACAGGTAGTAGCGCAGACTTCGGCGGCTCGTGACATTTTGGATGAGGCTGCCGCCGCCGCTTATAAACAGCTTTGCTTTCTTCATGGCATTGTGGATGCCGAAAAAATCAAAGGTGTGCACGGCGGAAACATTGTAAAGCCGCCGCGTTTTCTCGGGTGCGCGGGTAACGACACAAATCGAAACGGCGGGGTCAATGCCCCGCAGCGTGCCGACGATGGCTTTTAAAATTGCCTCGTCGCCGATATTGCCTGCGCCGTAAGCGCCGCAGATGAGCACGCCCGACAAGCCCGCACCCCCTAAATTCACAAAGGAAAACTTGAAAAAGTTCTTGAATTATACTAAACTATTATATTATACATTTTAAGATACCCAAGGTCAAGGCGAAACCCGTCGAAGACCGTGGGAACAGCAAGGAAAAATTCAGAATATGACTACTTTGTTTCTAATTCGTCACGCTCAGGCCGAGGGCAACCTCTACCGCATTGCCCAAGGGCAGTTTGACAGCTATATTACCGCACTCGGCTACAAGCAGATAGACGCGCTTGCCGAGCGGTTTAAAAACGTGCATCTTGATGCACTCTACTCAAGCGACCTGCGCCGCACGCGCATGACCGCCACGGCGATAACCCGCTATCACGACCTTGAAGTGCACACCACGCCCCGCCTGAGAGAGATCTGCCTCGGCGTGTGCGAGGGTATGAGCTTCGGCGACATGCGAAACTACGACCCCGTGCAGATGGACTATTTTAATAACGACCCGGAAAAGTGGCGCGCCGAGGGTGCGGAGACCTTTACCGAGTGCACCGAGCGGCTTATGAGCGTCATAACCGAGATCGCCGAGGCCAATGACGGCAAGACCGTCGCCGTTGTGAGCCACGGCATGGCCATCCGATCCATGCTCGCCCGCATCATGGGCGTAAAAAGCGAGGATATCGCTGACCTGCCGCACGGAGACAACACCGCCGTGACGCTGCTGCATTACGCTGACGGCAAATTTACCGTCGAGTATTATAACGACAATTCGCACCTCACCCCCGAGCTGTCCACCCTCGCCAAGCAGACCTGGTGGCGCAAGGACACCGGCGGCAGGGACGATAACAACCTCAGCTACGCGCCGCTTTCGCCGAGGGAGAACCCCGAGATATACTTGGATTTCTACCGCCAGTCGTGGCTTGCCGCCCACGGCAATTTAAACTTCTTCTCCGCCGACTGGTACCTCACGGCGGCAAAGCGCCACTTTGAAAGAGAACCGAACTCCATCGTCGGCGTGTACCGCTGCGGCGAGCTCATCGGCGTTGTGGAGCTCGACTGCGAAAAGGGCGCGCACGCAGACTACGGCTGGATAAGTCTTATCTGCCTCAAGCCGGAGTACCGCAGGCAGGGCTTCGGCATCCAGCCGCTCGGCTATGCCATCACGCAGTTTCAAAAGCGCGGCTTCCGCTCGGCACGCCTGCATGTTTCGAGCGAAAACACTGCCGCAGTGCGCTTTTACGAGCGCTACGGCTTTGAAAAATTGAGCGAGGAGGCCGGCGCGGGCGCACCGCTGTACCTCATGGAGAAGAAATTCAAATGAGCATGTGGAGAGTTAACGCAAAAGTTAAAAAGCTGGATACCGGTTCTCGCCGCATCGTCGTTGTGTCCGATATCCACGGCAACCTGCCGTATCTCAAGGCGCTGCTAAAAAAGGTCGAATTTTCGCAGAACGACGAGCTTATTGTCGACGGCGACTTTTTGGAAAAGGGCGAGCACAGCCTTGAAACACTGCGGTATCTCATGCACCTTAGCGAGCGGGGAAATGTCCACGCCGTGTGCGGCAACTGCGACAGCTGGTCGGACGCCGTTGACGGAGAGATACAGTATTGGACGATACACATCGTTGACTACATGCTCTCCCGCCGGGGCGGGCTTATCTGGGATATGCTCCGTGAGCAGGGCATCACCGTCACAAAGGATACGGACTTTATCCCGCTTATCCCGATGCTGCGTGAGAAATTCAAGCAGGAGTTCGACTTTATCCGCGCCCTTCCGCACATAATCGAGACCGAGCACTGCATCTTCGTCCACGGCGGTGTGCGCCCCGATGTGCCCATGGAAAAGCAGATGGGCGGCGAGTGCATGAAGTTCGACAATTTTCGAAGCTACGGCTATAAATTCGACAAATGGGTCGTCGTCGGCCACTGGCCGGTGGTGCTGTATAACGAGGATTTCGTCTGCGCAAACCCGATCATAGATAGGGAAAAACGCGTCATCTCCATCGACGGCGGCTGCGTTTTAAAGGACGACGGGCAGCTGAACGCACTCATCATTCCCTTTGACGGCAGCGAGGATTTTTCCTTTGCCGCCTACGATCCGTTCCCCGTGAAAACGGTCAAAACGCCGCAAAAGCGCAGTGAGCGCTCGTACTACATCCGCTGGGGCGACAATGAGGTGCAGGTGCTGAAGCGCGGTGCGGAGTTTTCGCTCTGTCGCCATGTCCGCACGGGCTACGAGATGGAGATCTTGACGAAGTATCTATACTCCGATGAGGAGTTTTGCAAATGCAACGACTCGACCGACCTTGAGCTGGAGCTTAAGCCCGGTGACAGGGTCAGCGTGGTCGAAGAAACGAGCCGAGGCTATCTTGTAAAATACAAGGGCACCTCCGGCTGGTATTGGGGAGAGCTTGAGTAATGGAAAACATGGACTTTTTACCCGTCTCGCGGGACGAAATGATCGAGCGCGGCTGGTGGTGGTACGACTTTCTTCTCGTCACGGGCGACGCGTATGTCGATCACCCGAGCTTCGGCCCCTCGGTCATTGGCCGTGTGCTTGAGGCCGAGGGCTACCGCGTTGCGGTGCTTGCGCAGCCGGACTGGCATTCCGCCGCCGACTTTGCCGCGTTCGGCAGGCCGAAGCTTGCCGTCTTGATAGGCGCCGGCAACCTCGACTCCATGGTTGCGCACTACACCGCGGCTAAAAAGCGCCGCAGCGAGGATTTTTATTCGCCCGGCAAAAAGGCGGGTCTGCGCCCGGACAGGGCGACCATCGTGTACTCGAACAGGGCCCGCGAAGCCTTCCCCGATGTGCCTATCATCATCGGCGGCTTAGAGGCGAGCCTGCGCCGCTTTGCCCACTACGACTATTGGGAGGACAAGGTGCGCCGCTCGATACTTGTCGATTCGGGTGCTGACATGCTCGTCTACGGCATGGGCGAGTACGCCGAGCGGGAGATAGCAAAGAGACTTAAAAAGAAAATTCCCGTCAGCAAAATGACGGACATAAAAGGCACGGCGTATCTGACGCGCGATAAAAATGACTGCGCGTTTGACTGTGTGGAGCTTCCGTCATTTTCTGATGTGTGCGAGTCAAAGCGCCTGTACGCCGACGCAACGCGCATCGAGTACGAAGAGCACGACCCTGTGCGCGGCAAGGCGATGATCCAGGAGCACGACGGCAGGTATCTCATTGTAAATCCCCCTGCAATGCCCCTGACATCAAAGGAGCTCGACTTTGTCGCCGAGCTTCCGTATGCAAGAACTTATCATCCGATGTATGAGCCTCTCGGCGGCGTTCCCGCCATCGACGAGGTGCGCTTTTCCGTCATCCACAACCGCGGCTGCTTCGGCGGCTGCAACTTCTGCGCACTGGCATTCCACCAGGGCAGAATGGTCACGAGCCGCAGCCACGAAAGCGTCATCCGCGAGGTCACGGCGCTCACCAAGCTGCCCGACTTCAAGGGCTACATCAACGATGTCGGCGGCCCGTCGGCAAACTTCCGCCACCACTCCTGCCACAAGCAGGACAAATACGGCATGTGCCCGGATAAGCGCTGCCTTGCGCCGTACCCGTGCAAAAATCTCGATGCCGACCACTCGGATTACCTCGCCCTTTTGCGCAAGCTGCGTGCCATCCCGGGCATCAAAAAGGTGTTTGTCCGCAGCGGCATCCGCTATGACTACATGCTTGAGGACAAGAACAACGAGTTCTTTGCCGAGCTTGTTAAATACCACATCTCGGGGCAGCTCAAGGTCGCGCCCGAGCACTGCATCGACTCCGTGCTCGACTACATGGGAAAGCCGCACATCGATGTTTACGAGCGCTTTTTGGAGCAGTATAAGAAGCTCAACAACAAGTTCTCAAAGGAGCAGTACATCGTACCCTACCTCATGTCGTCCCACCCGGGCAGCACGCTTGAGGACGCTGTGGCGCTTGCCGAGTACCTCAACAAAATGGGCCGCCAGCCGGAGCAGGTGCAGGACTTTTACCCCACCCCGGGCACGATATCGACCTGTATGTACTATACGGGCATCGACCCTATCACCATGAAAAGTGTCTATGTCGCCAAAACGCCGCAGGAAAAGGCGATGCAGCGTGCGCTTTTGCAGTGGCGCAGGCCGGATAAGCGCAAGCTTGTTATAGAAGCGCTCAAGACCGCCGGCAGAGAAGATCTCATCGGCTACGGCCCCGAGTGCCTTGTGCGGCCGGACAGGCCCGCCAATCGCAAGCCGAAGGCAGAGCCCCAAAAGTCCGAGCCGCCGAAGAAGTCCGAGGGCTACAAAAAGGGCTGGGCAAAGCCGAAGCAAAAGAAAACCGCAAAGCCCAACAGGGGCGGAAAGGGGAAAAAGTCATGAGCGAGACTATGATAACGGCCGTGTGGTACATTGTCGCCGCCATGAACATTATCGCGTTCATCCTCATGGGCACAGACAAGATAAAGGCCAAGCTAGATAAGCGCCGCATCCCCGAAAAGGTGCTGTTTCTGTTTGCTATACTCTTTGGCGCGATAGGCGGCACTATCGGCATGTACTCGTTCCGCCACAAGACAAAGCACTGGTATTTCGCCATATTCTTCCCCGCGCTTGCAATACTGCAATTTGCTTTGTTAGTCTATTTTAAATTCTCGACGATGTAAAAAAAGCCGCCTGCGGGCGGCTTTTTGGCTTTATTCGTCGGGACAGCAGTCACGCTTGAACAGCAGTGATATACACCAAAGCGCGGCGAGACCGACAAGGGTGTAGATAACACGGCTCACGACGGCGGTCTGTCCGCCGCAGATCCATGCAACGATGTCAAATCTGAAAAGTCCGATGCTGCCCCAGTTGATACCGCCGATGATGGTCAGTATCAGCGCAATGCGATCTATAATCATGGTGCACAAACTCCTTTCTTTTTAAGTTGCCGTGAGCTAAACCCCTATCGGTTTTGACGGGCAGCTTTCCGCCCATGCTTCGCTAAATCCCTAGCCCATATATGTCCATTATGGACGTCGGGCTTTATCTTTGCCTGAACGAAAATCTGCTCCCTCAAAACTGCTTCGCATCTGTCGGTGAGGCTGCAAGAAATTTTCGGCTTTCAGTGAAAAAGTCGAAAAATGGCGAACGAGTGCACCGACAGACGATAGAGTTCAGCTCCCGTCAACTTAGTTTGCACCGAGAAACGGGAATTATTTAAGAAAAATTTTTCATTCGACAAAACAGGTGTTCTTTCGCTCTTTACAAGTCTGCGGCAAAATGCTATCCTCTATTCACAGCTTATCCAATTGGTCTCGCAAATGCGAAACCACGGCTCATATCTTTATCCCACAACCCTGTTAGCAGGCTGTTTTTTAACAGCCTGCACTTTTTTCTTTTGACAGGCTGATTCCCGTCGGTCTTTTTCTTGCCTGAACGAAAATCATCTCTGTCAAATGTTTTTAAGGTGGTGTTTTACTTCGCTAATTTTTGCATAATAAATGCTGTATCCTCAGAATATATCTATATGTTCTGGAGGCTATTATGCAAGCGATAAAACGGCGGCCGTCGGTGCGCAGAGGCGGCGTTATCTATCTTTCGGTCGAGGACATCGACCCCAGTCCCGTCCAGCCGAGAAAAACCTTTGACGACGGCGACCTGAACGAGCTTTCGCAATCCATTGCCGAGTACGGCATCTTAAACCCGCTGACCGTGCGCCTGCGGGATAATCGCTATGAGCTCGTTGCCGGTGAGCGCAGACTGCGTGCGGCAAAGCTCGCGGGGCTTTACGAGGTGCCGTGCATTCTGCTCGATGTCGGACTTGAGGACGCAAGCCTGATCGCGCTTATTGAAAATTTGCAGCGGCGCGACCTTGATTTCATCGAGGAGGCAAACGGCTTAAAGCAGCTTATCGACCTTTTCGGCATGAGCCAGGAGGAGGCCGCGCGCAGGCTCGGCAAGTCGCAGTCGGCGGTGGCAAACAAGCTGCGGCTGTTGAAGCTTCCGCAGGATGTGCGCGAAACGCTGCGTGATCGCGGGCTTACAGAGCGCCACGGCCGTGCGCTTTTGCGCCTGGCCGACGACGCGGCGATACGCTCGGCGCTTGCGTATATCATCGAGCACGACCTCAATGTCGTGTCGACGGATAATTACATAGACGCACTCATTGAGAAGCAGAATGCCGGGGCGCATCAAAAGCCCAAGCGCACATTTATAATGAAGGATGTGCGGCTGTTTATGAACACCGTGCGCCACGGGCTCGATCTCATGAAGCAGGGCGGCATCGACGCAGGGCTAAAGCGCGAGGAGACCGACGATGCCCTCATCCTCACCATATCAATACCGAAAAAGTCAGAATAGTACAAACTCCGCTTTGCATATGCTTTGCGGGGGTGCAGAATATGATCAACTATTTTTCCGAGCTGCGATACAAGGAGGTCATCGATATCCACACCGGCAGGCGATTGGGCTATGTGTGCGATGCCGAGTTTGACGAAAAGGAGGGGCGGATAATTTCGCTCATCACCCCGGGCAGGGCAAAGCTTTTTGGACTGCTTGGACGCGAGGATGACTATATTTTACCGTGGAAATGCATCCAGCGCCTCGGCAGCGACATCATTCTCGTCGAGCTGGAGCCCAACCAGCCCCGCCGCCACCGTGAAAAAAGAAAAATTTTTTGACAAATCGGTAAAAAACTATTGAAATTCCACGCTGTTTTTGATATTATAACTAGGCATTTCGCACGGGTGCGGACTTTTGCCCATGTGGCTACGGCTTGGGCAGGGGGATGAGGCATCCGGAGGAAAAACAAATTAGGAGGAAAAATCAATGTCAGTAGTATCTATGAAGCAGCTGCTCGAGGCCGGTGTCCACTTCGGTCACCAGACCCGCCGCTGGAACCCCAAGATGGCCGAATACATCTATATGGAGCGTAACGGCATCTACATCATCGACCTGCAGAAGACCGTCAAGAAGCTCGAAGAGGCTTACAACTTCGTGCGTGATATCGCTGCAAACGGCCAGACCATCCTTTTCGTCGGCACCAAGAAGCAGGCTGCCGAGGCTGTTAAGGAAGAGGCTTCCCGTGTAGGCATGTACTATGTCAACGCCCGTTGGCTCGGCGGCATGCTCACCAACTTCAAGACCATGCGCACCCGTAGCGACCGCCTTGCTCAGCTCAAGAAGATGCAGGAGGACGGCACCTTTGATATGCTGCCCAAGAAGGAAGTCATCAAGCTCATGGGCGAGATGGACAAGCTCGAGAAGTACCTCGGCGGCGTTAAGGAAATGAAGAAGCTGCCCGGCGCAATGTTCGTTGTTGACCCCCGCAAGGAGCACAATGCAATCGCAGAGGCTCGCAAGCTGCACATCCCCATCGTTGCTATCGTTGATACCAACTGCGACCCCGATGAGGTCGACTATGTCATTCCCGCAAACGACGACGCTATCCGCGCTATCCGCCTGATCGCTTCCACCATGGCTAACGCCGTGCAGGAAGGCCGCCAGGGCGCAGATGCCGAGGTCGAGGAGACCCTCGCCGAGGCAGAGGCCGAGAAGGTCGAAGAGGAATAATAAATATATAGGGGGGCCTTTGCCCCCTCAAACTCCCCCGCTGCGTATTGATTTTTACGCTGCCGGGTCTGTTTTTACCCGGCTCTTTTAAAGCAAAGATAACTAAGGAGGATAATTATAATGGCTTTTACCGCTCAGGATGTAAAAACTCTCCGAGAGATGACCAATGTCGGCATGATGGACTGCAAAAAGGCCCTGACCGAGACCGACGGTGATATGGATAAGGCAGTCGAGTGGCTGCGTGAGAAGGGCCTTGCCAAGGCCGCTAAGAAGGCCGGACGCATTGCCGCAGAAGGTATGGCATATGCCGAGGTCTGCCCCGAGTGCGGCGTCGGCGCTGTCGTCGAGGTCAACTGCGAGACCGACTTCTGCGCAAAGAGCGAGCTTTTCGTCGCTTTCGTTAAGGATATCTGCAAGGTAGTCCTCAAGGACGACCCCAAGGATGTCGAGGCTCTTATGAACTGCAAGTACCCCGGCTCTGAGCTCACCGTTGCCGAGACTCTGCCCGAGAAGGTCATGTCCATCGGTGAGAATCTTCAGATCCGCCGCTTCAAGCGTTACTCCGAGAACACCTCCGTGGCATATGTCCACGCAGGCGGCAAGATCGGCGTGCTCGTCAACCTCGCTGTTGAGGGCGGCATCGACGCTACCGAGATCGGCAAGGACGTTGCAATGCAGATCGCAGCTCTCAATCCCCGCTTCTGGGATAAGAGCGAGGTCACCGAGGAGGTCCTCGAGGAGGAGAAGAAGATCGCTCTTGCTCTCATGAATCAGGATCCCAAGAACGCTTCCAAGCCCGACGCTATCAAGGAAAAGATCGTCATGGGCAAGATGAACAAGTTCTATCAGGAAAACTGCCTGCTCCAGCAGGAGTTCGTCAAGGACAGCTCCATGTCCGTTGAGAAGTACATCGCTTCCGCTGCCAAGGCTCTCGGCGGCACCGTCAAGTTCGTTGACGCTGTGCGTTTTGCCAAGGGCGAGGGCATCGAGAAGAAGGAAGAGGACTTCGCGGCAGAAGTCGCCGCTCAGATGAACATGGGCAAGCACTAAAATTCCAACAGGGCGGCACAGGACGGTGTCCTGCCGGTTTTGGCCGGCGCTTTTCCGCCCGTACCGCACAAAAATTCCGGTAATACACAAAGTATTGCCGGAATTTTTTTGCTTGTCTGAACGAAAAACAGCTCACTCAAAACTAAACCCTACGGGCGACAGCTCCTCATCCCGCACCGCCCTGCTGAGATGGAGGGTGCAGCAAAAAACACGGCTGCGTTTTTGCCGCCCTTGACAGTTTCCCCGGCAGTCGGTAAAATTGAGCCTAAGTCAACTTAGAGAAAGGGAAAGCTCATGATTAGAAAAGCAACAGAGAGCGATATCCCTGCCGTGGCGGAGATATATGCGCACATTTTGGCCAACGAGGACCCCGCAAAGCCCGCCACCGGCTGGCTCAAGGGTATTTACCCTGTTGAGGCGACCGCGCGGGCGGCGCTTGGGCGTGACGATCTGTTCGTCTGCATCGAGGACGATAAAGTCGTCGCGTCTGCGATAATCAACCGGACACAGGTCGATGTCTACGCCGACTGCAAGTGGTCGCTTGAGTGCGAAGACGATGAGGTCATGGTCCTGCACACCCTCACCGTCGAGCCCGCCTGCGCAGGCCGCGGCATAGGCCGCAAATTCGTTGCCTTCTACGAGGACTACGCCCGCGGGCACAACTGCAAAGCCCTCCGCATAGACACCAACGCCGTGAACGTCACTGCCCGCGGCTTATACTCAAAGCTCGGCTACACAGAGGTCGGCATCGTCCCCTGTGTTTTTAACGGAATTCCCAATGTCATGCTCGTGTGCATGGAAAAACTGCTGTGAGCTCTGCGAATAGCTTTCAGTGCGCCCGCTCAACGAACTGCGTCAGTTAGACAGGTGCGAACGATTTGCACCGCACCGATAGGCTTATGGTCGGACTTAACTCCGGTACGCACTCGCCGGTCGGGCAACGGCAAAAGCGACAAGCAGATGCGTAAATGCGTATTGAAATATTGACGCAGCGATATGCTCTGTGATATAATAAACAGACTTTACTATTAGGAGTGTGTTGATCCGAAATGGATGACGGCAGTCGATTGTCGCTGATAATCGTAATCGTTCTTTTAATGTGCGCTGCATATTTTGCAGTCGCGGAAACGGCGTTCGCCTCGGTGTCGCGGGTCAGGATAAAGGTCCGTGCCGAGCGTGGCGAGGCCAAGGCTCTTCAGGCGCTCGAGGTGCTGGATAACTTCGACCGCGCCATCAGCAGCATTCTCATTTGTACAAACATCGTGCATATCGCCGCGGCGAGCATAGTCACGGTCAATGTCACCCGCATCTGGGGACTGAGCGCAGTCACCCTGAGCACGATCATCATGACCATCGCGGTCTTCTTCGTGGGTGAAATGCTCCCGAAGAGCATTGCTAAAAAATACAGCGAGCGACTGTCCCTGGCAGTGGCCGGTTCGCTGTGCTTTTTTATGCGCATTTTGCGGCCGGTATCGGCCGTGCTGTCGTCCATCGGCAACTTTGCCGCGCGCTTCGTGAAGGCCGACCCCGAGATATCCGTCACCGAGGACGAGATATACGACATCATCGAGGACATGACCGAGGACGGCAGCCTCGGCGAAGAGCGCGGCGAGCTCATCTCCTCTGCGCTTCAGTTCGGTGAGACGACCGTTGAGAGCATCCTTACCTCCCGTGTTGACCTTGCGGCGGTGAATGTTGAGGAATCGCCCGAGGAGGTGCTCAGCTACATCCGTGAGCAGAAGCACAGCCGCCTGCCGGTCTACGAGGGCAATATCGACAACGTCATCGGCATCCTGTCGATACGCAAATACATAAAAGCCTACCTGCGCGAGGGAGAGAGCGTTGACCTGCGCGGTCTGCTGGATGAGGCATATTTCGTGCACCAAAGCACGAATATCGACGATCTGCTGCCCACTATGAGCAAGAAGCGGCTCAACATGGCCATCGTCACCGACAACTACGGCGGCACGCTCGGCATCGTCACCGTGGAGGATATCCTCGAGGAGCTCGTGGGCGAGATCTGGGACGAGGACGACGAGGTCAAGGAGCCGTATATCGCACTTGACGACGGCAGCTGGGACTGCGATGCCGAGATGAGTGTCGGCGACGTGTTCGAGCTTTTGGAGTTCGACGACCCCGAGGAGGACGACGAGTTCACAAATAAGCTCCTCGGCGAGTGGGCGTATGAGCAGTTCGCCGCCATCCCGACGGTCGGCGCAAGCTTCGATTACCACGGCCTGCATGTGACCGTGGGTCAGATGCAGCATAACCGCATACTGCGGCTGAATGTCCGCAGGCTGGAAGGAGGTGCCGAGCAGTGATATACCTTTGCTTGGCAGGGCTTCTCCTGTGCATTATCGGCTCGAACTACTTCTCGTCATCCGAGATGGCGTATTCCAGCTGCAACCGCCTGCGCCTTGAAAGCGCCCGTGACGGCGGCTCAAAAAAGGCGGCGATCGCGGTCAAGATCATCGACCGCTTTGACGACACGCTCTCGGCGATACTCATCGGCAACAACCTTGTGAACATCGCGGCATCGTCCATTGGCTCGGTGCTCGTTATCCTCATCGCAGGCGACGACAAGTACGCCTGGGTGTCCACCGTGGTCATCACGGTGCTGGTCATAATCTTCGGCGAGACGATGCCGAAGATAGTTGCAAAAAACAGCGCGAACCGCATCGCACTCAGCCACGCATACTTTGTCCGTGGCCTGACGATAGTGCTCATGCCGCTCATCTGGCTCATCGTGGGGCTCGTGAAGCTCCTGACCTCCGGCCTCAAGGGCGAGAAAGCAGACAGCGACGAGGAAGCGGCGGCGATGGAGCTGTCCTCCATCATCGAGACCGCCGAGGACGAGGCCGTCCTTGACGAAGACCGCTCGGAGCTCGTGCAGGCGGCGATAGATTTCTCCGATGTCATGGCCTACGAGGTCATGACCGCCCGCGTCGACGTTGTGGCGCTGGATATTGACGACGACTGGAACGAGCAGCTTGCGGCGATAGACTCCGCGCCCTACTCGCGCATCCCCGTGTACGAGGACAGCATCGATAATGTCATCGGCGTACTGTACCTCAATCACTTCCTGAAGGCGCTCACGGATGAGAAAAATCCCGACATCCGCAGCATGCTGATGCCGACCTGCTATGTGTACAAGACGATGAAAATGCCAGCAGTGCTCAATGAGCTGCGCCGCGCAAAGCAGCATCTTGCCGTCGTCACCGACGAGTACGGCGGTACGCTGGGTGTGCTGTCGATGGAGGATGTTCTCGAGCAGCTCGTCGGCGAGATCTGGGACGATACCGATGAGGTCGAGGAGGAGATAGTCGAGCGCCCCGACGGGCAGTATGAGCTCGACGGAGACATGGTCATCTCCGATTTTCTCGAGCTTGTGGGCATCAGGGAAAAGGACTTCGAGGCCGACAGCGAGACCGTCGGCGGCTGGACGATAGAAATGTTCGGCGCGTTCCCGAAGCCGGGCGACAGCTTCGAATATGAGAACATGTCCGTGACTGTTCTTGAAATGGACGGCCTGCGCGTCGAAAAGGTCTTGGTAAAGCTCCACCCGCAGGACGAAGAATAAAGCAATAGGCTGCACGCTTGGCGTGCAGCCTGTTTTCATAACAGAGAAGTTTAAAATTTGTCCATTTATATTTAAAGCTTTGTTTTATATTTCGTTATACCCGCTTAAAAAAGTGCAGGTATTATCATAGCCGTAAACAGGAGGAATATAAAATGACTGATTTAAATAGAACTGCTGCCAGCTTCGATCTTTTCTCCAAGGTCCTTTTTGTTATCGACCACAACGAGGAAGAAATTCGCCGCAGCGCTGCACAGGCAGCCGCAGCCGAGGTCGGTTACACCTACGGCGTGTCGGCAAAGAATGCGAAGCTTTTCTGCGACCGCACCGGCAATTACGCTGAGGTCACGCTCCCCGGCGGCTGCGACACCGCCTGCGGCATGAAAATGTGCGTCATCGTCGACACCGACACCATGGATGTGCGCGGCGTGTGCCCCGTTGATTAATTTAACTTCAGGATAACGAAAGCCCTGCGGCTCAAAACCGCAGGGCTTGAAAATTTATTTGTCGGTATTCTGGTCGATGACGACATCGTAGGTCGGGATTATCTGAATAGATATCTTGTCCTTTGAAAGGTCAAGGCTGCGGGAGATATCGTCAGCGCTGAGTATAAAGGTGAAGGTCTGGATGCCGTAGTTTTTAAGCTCAAAGCCCCACATACGATCGACATCGCTTGCGACGACCTGACCGTTGACGGCAACGCTTATGATGTATGAGCGCAGCTTGATGGTGCTGCCGGTCTGGTTCGTGTACTTCGTGCGGATGACAAGGTCGCTGCCCTTGGTGAAGGCTTCCGTCACGGTGATGGGAAGCTTCGACACGGTGCTGATGCTGTCGGGCGTGCTGTAGACCGGCTGCCCGTCGTCGGGAGTAAAGTATGCGCCGGTGTGGTAGCAGCTAAGGCCGATCGCATCGGCGTACAGCGTTCTGGACGACAGGGTCTTGGCGTTATACTGCTTTATCTCGTTGGGGTTGCTCGTGGCGAGCGTGTTCGGGATGAGCATCGCCTTGTCCTTGGTAAAGTTTAGCGCACTATAAACGCCGCCGCACATGAGAGCGATTCTTGTGAGCCCATTTTCGTCCATGGAGTAGATATTGCGGTTGAACGAGGCAAGGCAGTAGATCGTGTCGTCGTGCTTATAAAGCGAGCGGAACTTGCTGTTAGTCGCTGCGGGGAACTCGCCGCGGGTGTAGATAACGCCGGGGCACTGCAGGCTCATCGCGTACAGCTTCAGGTCGTAGTTGCCGTCGGCATCGTAAGCGAGGAAGTAGATGGTGTGTCCGTCATAGAAGCTGGTGTTTATATCGACCGAGGAAACTCTTGCGATCTTGCCGCTCGAGATGGTGTAGGCAAAAAGATTAGTCGCGCCGTCAACGCCGAGCTTGAAGTATATCTTGCCGTTCCAGCCGTAGGGGGTAAATGACTTTGCCTCGTCGTAGGTGTAGTTCTTGTGGATAGCGGTGAAGCTGCCGTTTGCTATCTTGCCGAAGTCATAGAGGTAACCGGCGGGCTTGTCGGCATAGGTGGTGAACAAAAGCGCATAGATGCTGCCGTTATAGAAGCAGTAGCTCTCGACGATGCTGCCGTGATAGACTGTGGTGACCTTTTCGGAGGACGGGTCGTAGCACATCAGCGAGCCGCTGGCCGTGCCGATGGTGGCGCGGCAGAAGTAGACCTTGCCGTTATAGGTACTTATGTTGCTCATATACTCGCCGTCGGCGCAGGTATAAAGCTCGGTGTGCTTGTCGTTCATGTCTGTGCGGTACAGGGAATATACCTGGGTCTGCGGGTCGGTGTAGGATTTATAAAGGGCGTAGTAGTTGTTGCCGAGCTGAACGGCGATGCTGTCGTTTTCAAGGTTTGCCTGATAATCGGCCATCGAGAGGTTGGCCTTCGAGTCGTGGCCGACTCTTACGGCGGGAACGACGAGCCTTGCCGTAACGGTGGCTATCTGCGCGCGGGTGGTGTACTCGCTGCCCTTGAACTCGTTATTTTCCATGCCGTTCATGATGCCGGCGGCGTACAGCTTTTTAACAGAGCTCAGGTAATAGGGCTTGATGCTCGCCTCGTCGGCGATCTTGAGGTCGCTTATCGCGGCGGTGTCCTCGTCGTCGAGCAGGCGGCTGAAAATGTACGCGAGGTCGTAGCGGGTGATGCCGGCCTCGTCGAGCTTACTCAGCTTCGGGCAGGTGTTCGGCAGGAGTCCGTTCTTGGAGCAGTAGCTGTAGTAGGCCGAGTACCAGTAGTCGCCGGACTGGCTCGCGTCGAGCGCACTGCCGTTATATGCCGAGTGGACGCGGGCGGCAATGGTCACGGCGTGCGACCATGTGACGGTCTCCTCCGGACCGAAGGTGCCGTCTGGGTAGCCGATCATGATGCCCCTGTCGTAGCAGATCTTTATGCCGGAGTATGCCCAGTGATTGCTCACAAGATCGCTGTAGGTGTATCTGCCCATGTCGGCGATCTTCTCAAATGCGTTCAGCCCGCGGCCGGGCGCGGCAAAGGCGCCGAGCGTCAAAAGGCTCGCAAAGATAAGCACGAACGCTGTAAATCTTGTAAACTTCTTCATATAATGACCTCCGGTCGGACTGCGGCTAACGCCGGTTACAATTCGGTATCAAAAATGATTATATCAAGTTGCCGCAGGTTTTGCAATAGAAAAATGTAATAAAGTAGGCAAATAAATTGTCTAAACGCCTCAAGCGGCGCTGTCGAAGCCCGTCGGGCAAAAAATCGCAGCGGGGTATTGACTTGGTACGCCTGTTGTGGTATTATATATAAGCTCTAAGGAGCCAATATCGCGGAGTGGAGCAGTTCGGTAGCTCGTCGGGCTCATAACCCGAAGGTCGTGGGTTCAAATCCCTCCTCCGCAACCAAAAAACCCTGGAAGCTCAATGCTTTCAGGGTTTTCTTTTTCTTCGGAGCTGGAAGAAAATCACAATTTGTGGCATATTTGAGGCATGAGGGCAAAATTTTATATGCCGCCGGATATTTAATCGCGAAGTTTTGACTGGATAGTGACAAAGAAACAGCGCGTAGATATAAAAGCTTGCCAAAATCTGCTGAAGATAGTAAGATATACTCACAAATATGCAGAAAAACATTATTAAAAGAGGGTATGAATATGAGCAATACAAAACTTAGTAAAATTCTGTGGGCGCTTATTCCTATCGTAATAGCAATTATATCAATCTTTGTTATATCTAGATATACCACATCGCAGGGTTTTTATGAGCCCTTTACAGATTCGTTAGATGACAAACGCAATACGGTTTTGGAAATGACTGCAGCGTCAACAGCAGCTTCTGCAGCAATCAGTTTTCTTCCGGGTGATAATGGCACGCCCATAGCACAACAATTGGTAAAGCTAAATACTGGATTTCTGATTGTAATTGCAGCGCTAATGCTTGAAAAGTACCTGTTTGTATTGACTGGACATGTGGCGTTCTCCTATTTAATACCAATTGCCTGCGTAATGTTTGCGGGCGCAATACTATTTGACAATGCAAACATTAAAAGGATTAGTACAATCATTGCGAGCAAAATATTGGTGTTTTCACTCGCAATATTTTTCGTAGTTCCATTGAGCGTAAAAGCATCAGATCTTATTGAGCAGACATATGAGGGAACTATACAGAGCACGATTGAAGACGCATCTAATACCACCAATACAATAAACGATACAGTTTCCGAAGGTGCAGACGAGAACGAGGGCTGGCTTTCAAAACAGTGGTCCGAACTTACAACAGGCATAAAAGCAAAAATCGATAAATTGCTTGGCGATGCAGAGCGTGTTGTAAATAATCTGCTTGAAGCATTAGCGGTTATGGTTGTAACATCATGTCTTCTGCCTATCCTCGTTCTAATACTAATCCTGTGGCTTAGCAAAATTATTCTCGGTGTGAATATTGATATAAAAAAAGAATAAAAACTAGTTCCGCGATTACAAATGCCATACTGCAATTTACCTTTGCAGTATGGCATATTTGTTTTATTCAAACTTAACGGGCAGAAGCTTGTATCCGGAGGCAGAACAGACTCCCTTAAATAGATTTGCAATCATATCTTTTGCGTTTGTTTGAGCTTTATCCAAAAGACCGTCTGCGACTGCTTTATCTGTTTCCTCATCAATAAGCTTATCCAGAGCTTGGTTGGTATCTTCAACCGTTATGCGGTTAAACAGACCGTTTTTTTCGTCTAACAACTCAAAGCTCTTGAAATCAAGTTCGCTGTTGAGTATCTGCGCAGGAGGCAGCGTAATCTGCACAGTCTTTTCTTTGATATTTTCTTCAACTATTACTTTAGTGAAATCAATCCCTGCAGTAATAGTTCCCGAATACTTCACAATTGCCGATGAGTCTGTCCAGGGGAGCTTTATAAACCACAGATTAATTTTATCTTTGCTAAAAGAATCCACGGCAGTAAAGTTGTACTCCGATGTACATAGATTGCCTATGTCTTTGATTTCGTGTTCAATTGTTTTTATATCAATAGTCAGTTCAGATTTGTCCGTGGCAGACACAATTTGCTTTGATGGAGCAGGTTCGTTAAATATTAAAATGATGTATAGAGCGATGCCTGCGCATATAAGAACTGCCAAAATAATAGCGGGGACAAGTACAGGTAATTTAGTCTTTAGTTTCATACCGAAAACTCCAATCCCTATTGTATTTTTTGTTAATTCTATCATACGAATAGCCTCGTTTCAACATTATTCTTGTCGCTTGGTGTTCGCGAAAAATACAACCTCTTTCTGAACAGAAATTTTAGTTCGGAAAGGGGCTTTTTTATGCAAAAACATATGCTTCATCAAAATGTTTGCGACATTCCTAATGACAGTGGCATTTGTTATGTCAGCGGAGGAGTGATACCATGCCATTAGAAGTGCAACATTTTGGAACGGAGATGGGGCAAACGAAAACAGACCTCGCAGGGCTCAATGATGTGTACATGGAAATAGCCAATGAAATTGGCCTTGAGAACACCCTGGTAATATTTAGACTGTTCCAAGGGACACAGGTATCATTTCCTAATAGGCTGTTTTCGAAAGAACACACTTACAAAGCAATAATCAGCGAATACGACGGAAAAAATGTGGCGCAGCTCGCTCAAAAGTACAACTACTCCGAGCGCAGCATCTGGAGAATAATTAAATCATTTGATAAGGAGAAATAACATATGGACAAGAAGAAAAAGTTGATAATACTTGGTGCCGCCGCTGCGGTAGTAATAGCCGTTGTTCTGATTTCGTGTTTTGTATGCTTCCACAGTTGGCAGGATGCAACCTGCGAATCACCAATGACCTGTGAGAAATGCGGGAAAACACGAGGTGAGCCGTTAGCACATGAGTGGGTTGAGGCTACCTGTAGTGAACCTAAGCACTGCCTGCTTTGCGGCAAGACCGAAGGAACTACCGTTGAGCACAAGTGGCAAGAGGCGACCTGCATTACTGCGAAAACCTGCACCATATGCGGTGAAATCGATGGTGAGCCGCTTGGTCATGCCGTAAAAAAGTGGACGGTTACAAAGGAAACAAGCTGCTCAGCCGAGGGTGAGCGAGCCGGTTACTGTGAAAGATGTAAAAAGGACTGCACTGAGGCGATTGAGAAGCTTCCGCACACCGAAAGTGACTGGAAGGTAGTAAAGGACTATGTAATTAAGTCCGATGCAACAGTTACTCCGGGAACCGAAGCAATAGTCTGCACGGTTTGCAATGAACAAATAAAAACCCGCAAATATACGGTTAAGCTTACCAACAGCCAGAAGAACGCGGCTCTTGCCGCATACGAAGAAGTGAACTCATGGAACTGCGGCCCTGACTTCCTTGCTTATGATGTGTTAGCAGATTTTGATGACTTCCCGGTTGAAGACGCAAAACTTGTGGTAGCCCACATCGATGTCGATTGGGACGAGCAGGCAGTGATATATGCCAAAAAACACAGTAAGGGAGCATCAAAAGCTGGACTGACAAGCAGTATGCAGCACTACGGATTTAATAGCAAGCAAATTGATATGGCGCTAAAAGAAGTAGGGTATTAAAGTTATATAGAAAAGACTGTAAATGAGAGAACATGGAAATGACTGATAGTTAAATAACGCCCCGATTGCAACTGAAAAGCAATCGGGGATATTTTTTGCAAGCAATAAGAACAGCCCCGCTTGGTGAGGCTGCTCGAAAAGGGCTTGCGGTCGGCAGACCGTTTCGGTGCGCCTTGAGGTGCCGCCAACAGCATGCCCTTATAGGGCTGGTGCATGCCACCCGCTTTACGGGTGGTCATGACTGTTTTTAGGGCTGAAATAACCTAAAATACTGAAAAAAAGCGAAAACCGGCTTCGGAATGGTCAATGAGACTGCTCCGGGGCCGGTTTTTTGCGTTTTCAGGGTAAAAATCCCGCGCACCTTTTACTTTAAATTAACTGAGCAAAGTAGTCGGAAAAAGTTAGCGGTGGGTGGATTTGAACCAGAAAAGGTTCGACTCCTGTACCCTGCTCCACGAAAGAAACCTCTTTTGTCTACCAAGACAAGAGAGGTTTTTTCATTTATTTAGGGGCAAAATAGCCCTCAATATAGGGAAATACCGCTGAAACAGGGGTTGGAACGGTCGATCAGACTGCACCAGCCCCTGTTTTTTGCTTTTCGGCGGTCAAACAGGCGCAATACTTTTCGCGTTTCTTTACAGAGCAAAGAAGTTGGCAAAACAGCACCCGACGGGATTTGAATATGAAAAAGACAGCAGAGCTAATCGAAAAAATTGCAGAACTCGGCGGCAACCACAAAGCAGACATTTTGAAAAGCAATATGGTGTGCTTCAATACCCGCAAGCACAGCAACGAGTCTATATACTATAATGTAGGATATTTGGAAGATGCCATCCAGCAGAATAAGAAGGTCATCTTCTACTACTTCGATTTGAACGAGAACGGCGAAAAGGTTTATCGCCACGATCACCACCACTATGTTGTGGAGCCGATCGCACTGATTTTCAACGAAGACAACTATTATTTAATGGTATATAGGTCCAGACACAACAGCACTGCAAACTACCGCGTGGACAGAATGGAACGCGTTGAGATCATCGACGAAGCAATCACAGAACACGCGCTGGCGCTGCGAGACAGCGTCGACTGCTGCACCGAGCAGATGTTCAAAATGTACGGCGGCCAGCAGACGGACGTTGTTCTGGAATTCGACTATAAGCTGATCGGTGTGGTGTACGACAAATTCGGTGAAGACACCAAGATGATCAGATCGGGCGAAAAATGCATTGCCACCGTCAAGGTACAGATCAGCCCAGTATTCTGGGGATGGCTGTTCCAGTTCGCAGAACAGATGAAGGTCTTGTCCCCCGATACAGTAATCGCAGATTATAAAAAACATGCAGCAATGCTCGACGAATAAATGGAGGATGAGAAAATGGCAAATGAAAAATTCACCGTTGTAGGTACTAACATACAGGAAAAGGCTACAGTCATTTGGAATATTGCAAATGCGCTGGCAGGCTACTTTAAGCCCCATGAATACGGCTTGGTTAGTGCGTTTATATATTGCGACAGCCCGATTATGTCCTGCGACGGTTTTCGGAGATTGCCATTGTCTAAATGACAGAGCCGCAAAAAAAACATATTGTAGGGGCGGCCATTGGCCGTCCGCCCGTGAATATTCGCGGCGACGAAAAATAGAGTGCGAGTGCAGAAGCGACAATTCCCAATGTCACCGGTCGGGCTGACGCAAAAACGATTATTTCAAGCCTAAATCCGAATTGGCCGTGCGCCGAGCACCGGCAAGACGGATGAGGTGGGCAGGCCAAAGCCCGGATATGCATTGAAAAAATGACAGTATTGCAGGGACGGAAATTTTCCGTCCCTGCAATGTTATTCAGAGTGCGGATGCATTAAAGACGTTTGCCGATCTCGCCGGTCAGTTGCAGGTGAGCCAGCCGCCGTCGGTGGGCAGGCAGACGCCGTTGATATACTTGGCCTCGTCGGAGCAAAGGTAGACCATTGCCCAGGCGGAGTCCTCAGGCTGTCCAAGCTCGGGGAACGGGGTTACGGACTTGAACCAGCCCATCATGCGCTCGTTCTCGTACAGGTAAGCGCTCTTCGGGGTCCAAACGAAGTTGGGAGCCAGGCTGTTGAAGCGGATGCCGGTCTTGGGGCTGACCTGCTTGACCATGCTCTGGGTGGCAAGCTTGATGACGGCCTTGGAGGAGGGGTAGCCCTGGAAGCCGGAGCCGTTCCACGCAAACGCGGTGGAGGAAGCGAAGTTCAGGAAGTTGCCGCGGATGCCGTTGTCGATCATGTACCTCAGCACGGTCTGGAAGGAGTGCAGGAGGGCGTCCACGTTGGGGTCGAAAACATTGTGGAACTTTTCGGTCGTAGTGGTATCCCAGTCGCCGCCGTTCTCGCCGACGGAGAATACCGCCGCGCCGTTGACGCAGATGTCAACAGTGCCGTAGTTCTCAATGGCGGTGGCGAGCAACTTATCCCAGGTCTCGCGCTTGGAGGCGTCGCCGACAACGGCAACAGCCTGTCCGCCGGCCGCGACGATCTCCGCGCACTTTTCCTCAACATGGGGGTCGATATCGTTCATGACGATCTTTGCGCCTTCCTGGCAGAAGAGCTCTGCAGCCTTGCCGCAGATGCCGCCGTCGGCGCCGGTGATGATAGCAACTTTATTAAGAAGTCTGTTCATTTTTTTGCCTCCGTTTTATAAATTATAAGTTTTCCGTTTACTGTTCGTTCTTATCTGCGCAGCGAGCCGAGGAGGACGCCATAGTCGAGCCTGAGCGCCGATATGCGCCACACGCCGTCCTCGCACTTGAGCATGTCGTCGACATAGAAGCCGTAGCCCGAATAGGTGTCGCCGTTGTCCTTGTAGGTATGGTAGTCATGCATACGGGTCAGGAGCTGGGCATGGGTGTCGTCAATGAAGCGGACGATCTGATTGTGGGCAAAGTGCAGGGGCACCATGGCGCTCTTGTCCGTTGTGGCCTTTGACGATGCGATCTGGGCTTCAATGGACTGTGCGCCGGGTCTGCCGTTCCATGTAGCGGTGAAGCCATTTTCTCCAGCGTCTGTAAACACGTCCCTCAGGATCTCGTAATCGTTCAGATCCACCGCGAGGAAATAACGGCTCTTTGTGTTGATGATACGGGGGATCTCCTTGAGCTGCTCATCCGTATACGGCTTGGCGCCCGCAGCGAGGATCTCATGCGCCATTTCCAGCATTCCGCTTGTGTACTCGAGTGTCATAGTTGTTTTTTCCTTTCATTTATAAATTTTTTGGTTTGCTTATAAGTCAAATGCTCATGACCGCTTCATAGGCTTCGCCGGTCGCGGCGAGGATATTGCGGCACTTGTTGCTGTCTCCGATGGGGATGACCCTGCATATATCCAAAAGCTCTTCGCCCGCCTTTGCGTCGGGAGCCCAGCCCATGGCCAGCAGCACGGTGTCGCAGGCGATCTCTTTCCTGCCCTCGGCAGTCTCAACAACGATGCCATTGTCATTGACCTCCGCCAGCTTCGTGCCGGTGAGATAGGTACCGCTGCCGTTTGCCATCATCTCGCGCAGGATGTTGTCGTTCTGGACGAAGGGAGGCTCCGGCATGATCTTATCCGCCATCTCCACGACGGTTACCTCATGGCCCACCGTGTCAAAGTGGATGGCCGCTTCGACGCCGACCTGGCCGCCGCCGATGATGGCCAGCCTCTTTCCGAGAGGCACCTGGCAGCGCAGCGCCGCCTCGCAGGAATATACGTTGCTCCTGTCAAGACCGGGGATGGACTTGGGGCGAACCACGGTGCCGCCGGCCGCCCAGATCAGCACATCGGGCTTGAATTCGGAAACGGTCTTCCTTGTGGCTTCCTTGTAGAAACGGACGGGGATGCCCGCTTTGATGAGCTGAACATTGTAATACTGGGGCAGGCGGATCATATCGGTCTTCATATAGGGCGCGGAGGCCGCCAGGGTCTTGCCGCCGATGGTGCCGGTCTTTTCCCAGAGCTCCACCTCGTGCCCCGCCTGCTTTGCAAGCAGCGCCGCGGTGCAGCCGCCGGGGCCGCCGCCGACCACCAGGACCTTTTTGGCTTCCGCCGCTTTGGGCATGGGTCGCTCGTCCTCATAGCCGGTAAAGGGATTGAGCGCGCATTCCACATGCCGGAACTTCAGCACGTTGCCGATGCAGCCCTCGTTGCAGGAGATGCAGGGGAGGATGTCCTCCGGCCTGCCTTCAGCGATCTTTTTGGGCAGCTCGGGATCCGCCAGCAGACCGCGGCCGATGATCGTGAAATCACATATGTTATTTTTCAGCGCGGCTTCCGCCTTTTCATAGTTGGAGAGCCTGCCGTGGGTCAGAACGGGGATGCCGACATTCTCTTTTACGGCTTTCGCGGATTTGAGCTGCATGACCGCTTCCTGATAGAACAGCGCGGGCATGGACAGCTGCCACTTCTCATAGCAGCCCGCGTCAACGTGCAGGGCGTCCACTCCCTGCTCCTCGAGGTACTTCGCCAGCTCAATGCCCTCGTCAAGCTGACGGAAGCCGGGATAGGGAACGCCGTGGTCGGGGCAGAACTTTACCATCACGGGCACATCGGCTCCGGCGCATTTGCGCACCGCCGCGATCTGCTCCAGCAGGAAGGTGGCGCGGCCCCTGACGTCTCCGCCGTACTTGTCCGTGCGGGTGTTCCACGCGGCGGTCAGGAACTGGTCGTTCAGATATCCGCCGTAGGCGTGCATCTCATAGGCGTCGGCGCCGGCGGCGCGGGTCAGCTTTACGGTCCTCTCCGTCTCGTCAAGAAGTCTCTGTATCTCCTCCGTGGTCAGCTCGTGGCATTTTACGTTGGGCGCGTACAGCCAGCTGCACGCGGAGGCGCTGATGGGAACAGGGTACATCTTGGCCGGGCCGGCCATGCGTCCGCAGCCCGGCATGAGCTGCACGCAGACCTTGCAGCCCGCATTGTGCGCCCGGTCGCATATCTCCTTGAAGTTATCGAAGTTGTCCTCAGTTATGACCAGAGACGAGGACGCGTCCTCGAAGTAGTCCGTGACCATCATGTTCACCAGTATCATGGCCGCGCCGCCCTCGGCGCGCTTGACGAAATACTCCACGGCCTTGCGTCCGATCTCCCCGAAGTGGGGGCCCATCGGCGCCATAAGGATACGGTTTTTCAGCTCAAGCTTGCCTATTCTGCCCGGGCTCGTAATGATTGGCATACTATTCGCTCCTTTACAGATGAATTATTTTTAATGAACGGTGCGCAGCTTCTTGGCAGAAGATACCGCCAGCACCGCGCCGATCGCTATCAGTGCATACACCGCCATGCATACGTACCATGCGGTCTGGTAAGAGCCGACTGCCGTACGGATACCGGAGGTGAGCATCGGGCCAACCATGCAGCCGGCCATAAAGAACGTGTTGCCAAGCCCGTAGATACCGCCGAAGTCCTTATGTCCGAAGCACATACCGGTGAGCAGCGGGGGAGCCAGAGAGGTGATGGCAGCACCAAAGGGCAGGATAGCCATTGCGGCATAGCTGGCCCACGCGCCGGATGCGGGAACCATGGCCAGGAACACCAGGGATACCACGGCGATGACCGTCGTAAGTATGGAGCCCTTGGAAATGCCGACCTTGTCGATGATGGGGCCTATAACGAGCTTACCGACTATTCCCGCTCCGCTGAACACCGCAAACACGGGAGCATAATCAATGCCGTTTTCGATCAGGTAGGTGGGCACCTGGGTCGCGATGCCGGCCGCCGCGATACCGCAGCAGATGAGGCACAGCGCATACAGCCAGAAGGATGCGGTCTTTACGGCCTCTCCCTTGCTGAGACCGGCCCAGCTCGGAGCCTGCGACGCCGCCTGCTGTTTCTGCACGTCGGCCGCGCCTTCTTTTCTGTAAGGCTCAAGTCCCATTTCCTCGGGAGTCTTGCGGACGAGGAGCAGCACGACGACCGCGGTGACCGCCACGATGAGCGCAGTCACGCGGAAGCCGGCGCGCCAGCCCATATCCGCGATTATTCCGGCGGCAATGCCGGAGAACAGCATTCCGCCAAGGCCCGAGCCTGTAAACACGATGCTCGTTACAAGCGCTTTCTTGTCAACGAACCAACGGGAGATGATAAAGTTTATGGGAACATAGGTCATTGCGGAAAACGCAAAGTTTGCTACAAAGAACGTCACATAAAGCTGCCACAGGCTGGTTATATAGCTCTGCGCCAGGATCGCCAGCGCGGCAACTACGCCGCCGACAAACATGAACACACGGGTGTTGCCCTTGGTGATCTTGCTGGCCGCGAATAGGCTGAAGCACATTCCGGCCACAGTCGATGCGATGTTGGAAACGTTGAATTCAACATAGCTGGTGCCGAACTCAGTGCAGATCGGGACCTGATAATAAGAGTAAAAATTGCTCAGAAACACCATGGGGAACATGGCGATCAAAAACAGACACGCGACGACTATCCAGCCATAGAAAAGCTTTCTTTTCTTTCCGGATTCCAAAGTGATCCTCCTCCTTTGATATTTGTTTTTCTTTCTGTTAACGACCCGAAGCCGCATGCCGGCCCGGCGGCTTCC
Source organism: Bacillota bacterium (assembly GCA_022784505.1). Taxonomy (GTDB): domain Bacteria; phylum Bacillota; class Clostridia; order Oscillospirales; family Oscillospiraceae; genus F23-B02. Next base: position 1,844 of record JALFUQ010000050.1, on the reverse strand, counting down.
TTTGACTCAATCAAAGCACATTGTTAAACTTGTCGCAAGTGAACTGCATTGTTAGTTTTTGAACTCAAATGTACGCATCCGGAAAGCTTGCCGCAATTTGCAGCAAGCTGAAGCCTTCAATTTTCTCCGTTGTTTTGTTGCTCTTGCTTGTTTTGGATGTGAAAGTGTGATATTATATTGTACAAGTTAATAAATTAACTTTATCATTTCTTCAGGAGGGCGGAAAATGACTTTTGGGCAAACATTGAGGCAATTGTTGTCCGTTGGCGGCGTGAAGCTCACTCATCTTGCCAACGGTCTCGGCTACGATTCGTCCTATGTGAGCAGATGGATAAATGATATAAAATCGCCCTCCCTGAAAAACAACAGCGAGCTGTTTTTCAAGATATCCGAGACTATAATAAGCTGCTGCACGGACAGCGGCCTTGAGCAGCTCAGAGAGCAGTACTGCCCGGACGGCGACGACCTGTATTCCGCGCTCGCGCAGCTCCTGCAGGACGCCTATAAGAATCCGGGGCAGGACGAGCCTTTCGCGGCGTACATAGAAAGAAACGCCTCCTATTTCCCCGGCGGGAGCAGCACCAAGTTTGGATTCAAAAACTTCCGTGATGCTTTTTCCGCCGCCGCCAATGCCAGCGGGCGGGATATGGTCGAATGTATCTGCAATGTCCGGCTCAGCTTGAGCGGGAATACGCTTGTTGATTTTTTCCCTTCCGTCTCGCCTGACGCAGGCGCCAAGGACCGCTTCCGCATCATGATCCACCAGCTGATAGACGTGGATGATTTTGAACAGAACGTAGACCCCTGCTGCGCGGCGATCTGTACATTCACCAGATATAACAAGGACGTGCTTTATACTTTCTATGAGTATGACCGGCAGAAGGAGGAGCATCCTTTCTTTGAAAGCTACATGCTCATCGAAAGCAGCATGATGCAGTTTTCCTTCAAAAATCCGCTCACCAGAAGGAATGACACGATCATAAGCTTTGACAGCACGGTCAACCGCAATGATTTTTTGCTGTTAAAGTCCAAGCTGGCGTTTATGCCCAAGGTACTGAAATTCTATTCACGCAATGAAATGAAGAACAGTTATCAGTTCCTTTATAATTATGTGATGGATGGGAACATCCGCTTTTTCCTTGATTTTATGCAGCCCATCTATATGTCCTCGGAGCTTTTTGAAAAAATCGGCGTGAAGTATTTCCCCGGCTTCGACTGCAGCGGCTTCATGTTTCAATACCACCGTCTCTGCGCCAACAGCACAAAAGAGGTCATTTTATACAGCTCGGCGTTCTTGAACTACATTTGCGACGGAGAGATCTTTATTTTCGGAAAGAAAATAGTTCTGGACATATATGAGCGCATCGAGCATCTGGAGCAGATCATCATGAACGCCGAAGAAGGAAAATGCCGGATCACTATCCTGAGCGATATCAACCCCCTGCTCAACCGCGAAGACACCAAGCTGTCGTTCTTCCTCAGCAGCAAATCCGGCTTTCTTGTCGCCGTCGGGGACAGCGATACGCCCATCATCCGCTTCCGTTCCGTCAGGACCGTCGACCATTTCAATGAGTTTTTCACCCACATCCTCGGGCTGGACAGCAATTACCTCATTTCAGGCCAGCAAAGCCTGGATTTTATAAAGAGAGGGCTGGATATCCTCAAGAGCGATATTTAAAAGACGCAGAACAAGCTCCCGTAGTGTGAACAGCACCCCATTTGTTAGACAGTATGGTATACTACTAACGAATGGGGTGTTGCTTTATGCCAAAAGGGAAGCCAAACAAGAGATACACTGGGGAGTTTAAGCAGATGGTAGTAGAGACGATGAGAAAAGAAGGTCT
>JALFUQ010000035.1 GCA_022784505.1 Bacillota bacterium | reverse complement strand
CTTGAGCATCAGCCCCGTGTCCTTCCAATGTCCGAAACGCTCCTTTACATTTATATATTCATCCGAGATGTTTATGCCGCCGGTGAAGCCGACCTTGCCGTCGATGACGGTTATCTTGCGGTGGTCACGGTTATTCATAACAAGGCTGACGGCTGGCACAAAACGGTTGAATGCCATTGTCCTTATGCCCCAGCCCTCGAGCGTGGTGTTGTAATTTGCAGGCAAGATGTCGATGCAGCCCATGTCGTCGTAAATTATGCGCACATCAACGCCGGCGGCAGCCTTGCGCTTTAATACCTCAAGCACGCTGTCCCACATCACGCCCGGGCGAATGATGAAGTATTCAAGGAATATAAACTTCTCCGCCTTTTCAAGCTCCGGTATAAGGTCTGCGTACATTTCCTCGCCGACACGGTAGTAGCGCACGGTCGTATCCTTTGCCGTCGGGTAGCCGGCTGAGCCTTCAAGGTATTTGAACAGCCCCGCCGCTCCGCCGTCAAGCTCGCCGGTGATACTCTCCTGAGTGCTGAGGTATTCAGCCGACTTTTGAAGCTGAGCATTGAGCATGTCGCGCATGGTCTTTGTCGGCCGCTTGTTGCCGAAAATGACATACATGAGGCCGCCCAGGATCGGCAGCACGGCGATGAGCAGTATCCAGCCAATTTTATACGACGGGTTCATGTCGCTTTTTATCACAAACAAGATCGCAACGAGGCTCAGGATGCGCAGCACAGTCTGTATCGCAGGCAGGGAATTGCCCAATCTCAGCAACAGTGCCGCCAGCCATGCGACCTGTATGATAATCAGCAGAGCCGTCACAACGGTTCTGGAAAACACCTTTTTAAGAAGCTTGTTCATTTTGCTATCCCTCCTTCACTTCTCATTGTGATTATGCCATTTTTTCTTTTGTTTTTCAAGCATTTTTGTGCTTGACATTGCCGATTGGCAATGCTATACTGTTAAAGCCGCATTGAATGGGTCGAAAGCTCGGGATCTGCCCGACACCTATGAGAGCGAGACCTGAAGAAAGGATAGTAAGTTCATGAAGCACGCTATAATCGAGACCGGCGGCAAGCAGTACCGTGTTGCTGAGGGCGATGTCATCTTCGTTGAGAAGCTTGATGTCGAGGCAGGCGAGTCTGTTAAGTTTGACCGTGTTCTGGCAGTCATCGACGAGGAAAACACCGTTTTCGGTGCTCCCGTTATCGAAGGCGCAAGCGTTTCCGCAAATGTCGTCAAGAACGGCAAGAGCAAGAAGGTTCGCGTTTATAAGATGAAGCCTAAAAAGGGCTACCGCAGAACTCAGGGCCACAGACAGCCCTATACCAAGGTTCAGATCGAAACCATCAACGCATAATTTATTCCGCTACTACTGATAATGGAGGTGTAACCTTAATGGCACATAAAAAAGGTATGGGTTCAACCAAGAACGGCCGTGACAGTGAGTCTAAGCGTCTTGGACCTAAGAGAGCAGATGGTCAGTTTGTCCTGGCCGGCAACATCCTTGTCAGACAGCGCGGAACTAAGATCCACCCGGGTACCAATGTTGGTAAGGGTAAGGACGACACCCTGTTCGCCCTCGTAGACGGCAAGGTAAAGTTCGAGCGCATGGGCAAGGACCGTAAAAAGGTCTCTGTTTACGAAGAAATCGCTCAGTAAATGAAGATTTGACAATGCCGGACTCACTGTCCGGCATTGTTTTTACTAAATTGTAAGGAGGCACGCTATGGCTTCTTTTGTTGATAAGGCAAGGATCACCGTCAAGGCTGGCAACGGCGGCAACGGTGCAATTGCATTCCACCGCGAGAAGTATGTCGCGGCAGGCGGCCCCGACGGCGGTGACGGCGGCAGAGGCGGCGATGTTGTCTTTGTTGTCGATGATAATATGTCCACGCTGATGGACTTCAAATATAAGCGCAAATATGTTGCGGGCAACGGCATGGACGGTCAGGGCAAGCGCTGCTCCGGTAAGGACGGCGAGAGTCTGTTTATCCGTGTCCCCCGCGGCACGCTCATTCGCGATACCGAGACAGGCGGCATTATGCACGATATGTCCGACGGCGAGAAGTTTGTTGTCGCCCGCGGCGGCAAGGGTGGCTGGGGCAATAAGCATTTTGCAACGCCCACCCGTCAGGTGCCCCGCTTTGCAAAGCCGGGTCTCCCGGGCGAGAGCCACGATATCACGCTTGAGCTCAAGCTGCTGGCGGATGTCGGTCTTGTGGGTTTTCCCAATGTCGGCAAGTCGACGCTTCTGAGCGTTGTCAGCAAGGCGCATCCGAAGATAGCCAACTACCACTTCACCACCCTCTTCCCCAACCTCGGTGTCGTGTATGTCGACGAGGGGCGCTCGTTCGTCATGGCCGATATCCCGGGTATCATCGAGGGCGCTTCCGAGGGTGCGGGCTTGGGTCATGATTTCCTGCGGCACATCGACCGCTGCCGTCTGCTTATCCATCTTGTCGATGTCTCCGGCAGCGAGGGGCGCGACCCCATCGAGGATTTTGACACGATAAACGCCGAGCTGCACGAGTACAGCCCCGAGCTTGCGAGCCGCGCGCAGATAGTCGCCGCTAATAAGTGCGACCTTCTCGGTGACGACCGGGAGAATATCGACAGGCTGCGCGAGCATGTTGAGGCGCTTGGCTACGAGTTCTTTGAGATGAGCGCCGCTACGCACAATGGCACGCACGAACTTGTGAGCGTCGCAGCTGCAAAGCTTCAGGATCTGCCGCCGGTCATCCGCTTTGAGGCGGACTATGTCCCGCCCGAGCCTGTGATCGACACGTCTGAGCAACTCACCATCGAGCAATTTGACGATGTATGGGTCGTTGAGGGCGCATGGATGCAGAGGCTTCTCGGCTCTATTAATTTTGACGACAACGAAAGCCGCATGTACTTTGACCGCGTCCTGCGTGAGTCCGGCGTGTTCGAGCGCATGGAGGCTATGGGCATCAAGGACGGCGACACTGTCAGTATTTATAACCTCGAATTTGAGTATAGAGATTGATTTAAAGTTTCCGTATGCATTGGCATACGGAAACTTTTTGCATCCGAACGGAAAACAGCGGCAGGTTGAAGCCTGCCGCTGTTCCCATAGTGTGATATTGTATATTGCGAGCCCTGAAGGACACGGTGCAGAGCCTGATGCCCAGGCGCTACTCCCTTATGTTCTCTATGGGGCAAAAGGGGACATAGTTTTTGAAAATAATTTTTATTTTGTTGCCTTGATGCTGACGACCGTGCTGAATGCGGAGTTTGCGTTGGTGTTTGCCGAGCAAATTGCCTTGACCTTGTAATAATACTTGGTACCCTTCTTTGCGCCGGTGTTTGTCACGCTCGTCTTTGTCGTTTTGATTAGAAGAGTGTAATCCTTGCCGTTGGTCGAACGGTAGACATAGTACTTATCCGCGCCCGTGACCTTGCTCCAGCTAAGCTTCGGCTTGCCGCTTACTGTCGTAATCTTCACGG